>CAZGYJ010000106.1:0-10589 GCA_964530345.1 uncultured Methylomonas sp. | reverse complement strand
CTGTTTTTTGAACGCCTTGGTTCACAGTAACTGTCTGTCTGATATTTTCAGCCATAACAGTAGTTGAAAATGCCAAAACTGAGCTAATTAATACGAATGCTGATTTTTTCATGATATCCACCTTTTGTTGTTTAAAGTCAGTTAAAAAGTTTTCGTTTAATTCGGGAGTTATTTTCTAAAATTCCTCAATCATTGTCGGTGTAAAATTCACTGGTTTTTTGTGATCCAGTAACCATTTTTTCGTATATCAAACTCAAGTAATTTTGTGTATGATAAGGGGTTAACTTTTAGATTTAGGAGATTTTAAATAATGCACAACGTGACGTTGATTAAAGGTGATGGCATTGGCCCTTCTATAATGGCTGAGGCAGTTAAGATCATTGATGCTTCGGGTGTCAAAATTAATTGGGAGCAAGCTGAAGCAGGCATGGCAGCCTTTGAAAAATATGGCTCACCATTACCCGATGAAACGTTGGCTTCAATCGAAAAAAATCGGGTGGCTTTTAAAGGCCCTTTGACAACGCTGGAAGGAAAAGGTTTTAGAAGTATTAATGTTGAATTACGGCAAAAATTCAATTTATACTCGAATGTCCGGCCAGCAAAAATCTGGAAAGGGGTGCAAACGCCGTTTAAAGACGTTGATATTGTTATTATCAGGGAAAATACCGAGGGTTTGTATTCCGGACTTGAGCATTTTCTTACCCGGGATAAAGATATAGCAGAAAGCCTCGCTATTGTGACCAAAAAAGGTTCGGAGCGGATTGTTGAATATGCTTTTAAATATGCACAGGAGACGGGGCGTAAGAAGGTCACGGCTTGCCACAAAGCCAATATCTTAAAATATACTCAGGGCTTATTTCTGGAAACAGCGAAACAAGCGGCTGAGCGTTACCCTGATATAGAATTTGAAAGCAAAATTATTGATGCAACTTGTATGCATATGGTGATGAATCCACAACAATTTGATGTGGTTGTAACGACAAATATGTTTGGCGATATTCTTTCTGATCTAACGGCCGGTCTGGTTGGAGGATTAGGATTGATTCCTGGTGCCAATATTGGTGAAGATATCGCTTTATTTGAAGCGGTACATGGCAGTGCGCCCGATATTGCGGGGAAGAATTTGGCTAATCCAACTGCTGTCATTATGGCGGGCGTTATGATGCTAAATCATTTGGGGGAACACCAGGCGGCTAATCGGGTCCAAACAGCCATAGAAAAGGTCATTGATGAAGGTGTTTATGTGACGCCTGATCTCAATTCAGATTCCAAAGTTGGAACGATTGAAATGGGTAATGCCGTTGTTGACGCGATGAGAGGTTAAAAAATGTTACAAGAATATCGAAAACATGTTGAGGAACGGGCGGCGTTAGGTATTCCGCCTAAACCTTTAAATGCCCAGCAAGTTGCTGAGTTAGTTGAATTAATCAAACAACCGCCTGCTGGAGAAGAGGAGTTTCTTCTTGATTTGTTAACTCATCGTGTTCCTGCCGGTGTTGATGAAGCGGCTTATGTAAAAGCCAGTTTTCTGGCAGCAATAGCCAAGGGAGAGGCAAAATCACCCATTTTAGATGCTGCCAAAGCCACAGAATTACTGGGCACCATGCTGGGCGGTTATAACATGGCGCCATTAATCGATTTGTTAGATAACGATGAATTGGCGCCAATTGTCGTTCAAGCGCTTTCTCATACTCTATTAGTATTCGATGCCTTCCATGATGTTAAGGAAAAAGCAGATGCTGGTAACAGCTTTGCCAGTCAGGTTATTCAATCATGGGCAGATGCTGAATGGTTTACGTCAAAACCACAAGTACCTGAAAAACTGACTGTTACAGTTTTCAAAGTACCAGGTGAAACCAATACTGATGATTTATCACCAGCTCAGGATGCCTGGTCTAGACCTGATATTCCATTGCATGCATTGGCAATGTTAAAAAATCCGCGAGAGGGGATTACTAACGCCATTGAGCAGATTGCTGAACTGAAACAGAAAGGATTTCCAGTTGCTTATGTTGGCGATGTAGTAGGGACTGGTTCATCACGTAAATCAGCTGCCAATTCAGTATTATGGCACATGGGCCAGGATATCCCTTATGTGCCTAATAAACGGGCTGGCGGGGTCTGTATGGGAGGCAAAATCGCCCCGATTTTTTTCAATACGCTTGAAGACTCTGGCGCGTTACCGATTGAATGTGATGTTGCCTCGATGGAGATGGGCGATGTTATCGATATTTATCCTTATCAAGGACTGGTCAAGCGCCATGATAGCGATGAGGAGATTTGCAAATTTTCTTTGAAGACTGAAGTTATTCTTGATGAAGTGCAGGCGGGAGGCCGTATTCCATTGATTATTGGTCGTGGCCTGACAGATCGGGCCAGACAATCCATGGGGCTTGAGCCTTCGACTATTTTTAGACGTCCTGGTGATGTTAAAGATACTGGGAAAGGTTTTACCCTGGCGCAAAAGATAGTGGGTAAAGCTTGTGGCATTAAGGGCGTTCGTGCGGGAGCGTATTGTGAGCCTCATATGACTACCGTTGGTTCTCAGGACACTACAGGACCAATGACTAGGGATGAATTAAAAGACTTGGCGTGTCTAGGGTTTTCAGCAGATTTGGTGTTACAGTCATTTTGTCATACAGCAGCTTACCCAAAGCCAGTTGATATCGAAATGCAACATACCTTGCCGGATTTTATAGTCAATCGCGGTGGAGTATCTTTACGACCGGGTGATGGTATTATTCATTCCTGGTTAAATAGAATGCTATTGCCTGATACGGTAGGTACAGGTGGTGATTCGCATACTCGATTTCCGATCGGAATTTCTTTTCCCGCCGGCTCAGGCTTGGTCGCTTTTGCCGCTGCTACGGGTGTTATGCCTCTGGATATGCCTGAGTCGGTTTTGGTGAGATTTACGGGAACCATGCAACCCGGAATTACCTTACGTGATTTGGTCAATGCAATTCCTTATGCAGCTATTCAACGTGGCTTATTAACAGTTGAGAAAAAAGGCAAGAAAAATGTCTTTTCCGGGCGTATTCTGGAAATTGAAGGGCTTCCAGATTTAAAAATAGAGCAAGCCTTTGAATTATCAGATGCCTCAGCAGAACGTTCTGCCGGTGGTTGTACCATTCTTCTGGATGAGGCGCCGATTCGGGAATATCTCAATTCCAATATTACCTTGTTGAAATGGATGATTTCAGAAGGTTACCAGGATACTCGAACTATTGAGCGACGGATTAAAGCCATGCAGGAGTGGCTGGATAATCCTGTATTATTAAAACCCGATGCGGATGCTGAGTATTTTGAAGTCATCGAAATTAATATGGATAACATCACCGAACCGCTATTAGCTTGTCCAAATGACCCTGATGATATTAAACCACTCTCAGAAGTGGCTGGAACTAAGATTGATGAAGTTTTTTTGGGTTCGTGTATGACTAATATTGGCCATTTCCGTGCCGCAGGAAAATTACTGGAGCAAAAAGAGGGCGATTTACCCACGCGATTGTGGGTTGCGCCACCAACAAAAATGGATCAGACCCAATTAACGGAAGAGGGCTACTATGGAATATTCGGCAAAGCTGGAGCTAGAACAGAAATGCCGGGGTGCTCATTATGTATGGGAAACCAAGCCCGTGTAGCTGAAGGGGCAACCGTTGTTTCAACTTCAACGCGAAATTTCCCCAACCGATTAGGTAAAAATGCCAATGTCTATCTGTCATCAGCAGAGTTGGCTTCAGTTTGTTCCATTTTGGGGAAAATTCCAACGATAGATGAATATATGAAATATGTTGGTCAATTGAGCGAGAAATCTGATGAAATTTATCGTTATCTTAACTTTGATCAGATCGAAAATTACCAAGAAAAAGCAGCTGAAGTGACACTGGAAGATTAGCCGAAATATGTGCGGAAAATATTGCCCACATTCTTCATTTACTCAGTATTATTTGAATCCGCATTGAAATCGCGGATTCAAGTATTATTCAATTTATCTTGAAATTTTATAGGGAACAAAAAAATATTGAACTATAATTAGCTTTTATTGTTCTTTATTGTATTCTAGTAACAAAATCGAGCAAGAATAGTATGGCGGACTTACTTGATAATTTTTCTCATTTAGATTGAATGTTAAAGTCACACAAACAGTAAATTGATCAAAGATGAATAAGCGGTGTTTAACAATTCTACTCATGCTCATCATGATGGTAACGCCTATTGCAAAGGCAGTTGATCATTGTGAGAATATGGAGGTGCCTGCTGAAATTACAGGGCATCAAGAAATGTTAATTGACACTGTTGACCTTTCTTCTCTTCCAACTGTGGATCAACAGCAACATGACAATCAAATGGATAACGATTGCAATATTTGTGATGGTTGTTTGATCCATGCATGCCATAGTTTTGGTATTACTCCTTCCAGTCCAATAGTAATGTCCAAATCAGAATTTAGTTATGCAAATTCAATAACTAACATTCCCGACAGTATCGCCCCGTTCCCCCAAATAAAACCCCCTATATCAATTCTCTAACAGAGGATTGGTGCGCCTGATTTCCAGGTTTTTTTCTTCCAATTATTCAGTTTATTTTAGGCTTTCACCTAAATTCTGAAGAATAACCAATCCTCAAAAAAACTTCCCGGTTTCAACAGAGACCAATCATTTTGTTTATGAGGATAATATGGCTTTACCCAACAAACCCTGGCAGTTTTTATTGCTATTGATGTTTTTTAGTACTTTACGTGCTGAAGAATCCAATTTACTGACTTTTCAGTCTGCAATTGATATTGCCGTCGCAGATAATCCTAGTCTGGCACAAATGCAGGCCCGATCAGAAGCTATGGCGGCAATTCCTTCTCAAGTTGGATCGTTACCTGATCCAGTTATCAGTTTTAATGCCTTGAATTTACCTGTCGATAGTTTTGATACGCGTCAAGAAAACATGACGCAATTGCAGGGAGGTATTTCACAAGTGATCCCTTTCCCAGGCAAACTGGCTTTGCGCGAACAAGCTGCAACACATGAAGCGGAGGCGGCAACGCATGATGTTGTTGAAGTGCGTTGGCGATTATTGCGAGATGTTAAAAAAACCTGGTGGTTATTGTTTTATCTGGATCGTGCTTTGGACATTATCAGCATTAACCAGGAGTTATTACGTCAATTTGTTGAGATTGCTCAAACCAAATATGAAGTTGGCGAGGGATTACAGCAGGATGTGCTATTGGCGCAACTTGAATTGTCGCGGTTACTGGATAATGAACTTTCATTAATTGGTGCAAGAGACAGAGCGAAAGCACAATTGAATGCTTTACTCGATAGATCTGCGGATACTGCGGTTTTTTTACCAACAAAAGTTTCTGATGAATTGCCTGAGTTAATACCAGAATCAGCATTATTTCAACAAGCAGAAAGTTATCGGGCTTTATTGTCATCAAGGCGTGAAGCGATTAATGCTGCCAAATCCAGACTGGAGCTTGCTGAAAAAGATCTCTATCCAGATTTTAAAGTAGGCGCTTATTACGGAGGTCGTGACGATACTTTTTCCGGACGGGAGCGTGCAGATTTTCTAAGTATGAAACTTAGTATGAATGTACCTATTTTTGCTGGCAGTAAACAACTTAAAGCCATTGATCAACGTAGTGCAGAATTGATGCAGCGTAAATATGCTTTGCAAGATGAGTGGAATAAAGTGCGTGCAGATATTTCGGCTGCTTCCAGCGACTACCGACAGCGAAAAAATCAGGTGGTGCTATTCAAAAGTGGCATCATTCCTCAGGCCCGACAAACGGTAGCTTCAATGCTATCAGGGTATCAAGTTGATAAGGTTGATTTTCTCAATCTGGTTCGTAGTCAAATAACTTTATATAACTATGAGACTCAATACTGGATGGCACTCAGTGAAGCTAACCAGGCATTAGCACAATTAACTGCCGTGGTCGGCAAGGAAGAAATTTATGAATAAATCAGTTTTCATCAGTGCAATTACCATGTTAATTCTTGGATTGACTTTCGGCTATTGGATAGCAAGTTTTCAACGGGCAGACGAACAACAGAGTAATTCTTCCACGGATAAAAAAATATTGTTTTACCGTAACCCGATGAATCCTGAGATAACATCTCCTGTGCCTGCAAAGGATTCAATGGGAATGGATTACGTGCCAGTCTATGCTGAACCGGATAAACCCAAACAGCGTAAGATTTTGTTTTACCGCAGCCCTATGAATCCGTCGGTTACTTCACCAAAACCGGCGAAAGATGCAATGGGAATGGATTATGTGCCGGTTTATGCTGATGATGACAGTGGTGGTGATGAGCCGGCAGGAACCGTTAAAATTGATGGGACTGTTGTGCAGCAAATGGCAGTTCGTACAGCTAAGGCAGTTAAAGCCACCTTATCTCATAATGTCCGTGCAGTTGGTCGAGTGAGTTATGACGAAGAGCTGATGGTTCATTTACACCCTAAAATTGAGGGATGGATTGAAAAGATGAATATTGACAAAACAGGGCAATGGGTTAAAAAAAATACTGACTTATTGAGTATCTATTCACCTCAATTGGTAACTAGTCAGCAGGAATATTTACTGGCATTAAATAATTTGAAAGTGCTGGAAAAAAGTCCGATAGAAGACATTCGACGTGGTGCAAAGGAAATGGTTAACAGTTCTCGTGAGCGTCTCTTTATGTTGGATGTACCTCTGCATCAAATACGCGAACTGGAACGAACTCGAAAAATCAAAAAAAGCATACATATTCATACACCAGCAGATGGTATCGTGATGAAAATAGGTGCTCGTGAAGGACAGTATGTAACCCCGGCAACAGAAATCTATATGATTGCCGATTTACATAAGATTTGGGTTTATGCCGATATTTATGAATACGAGCTGCCCTGGGTTAAAGAAAATGATCCAGTAGAAATGCAATTGGCTGGTATTCCTGGCAAGGTATTCAAGGGCCATGTGGCTTATATCTATCCTTATGCAGAATCTAAAACTCGGACAATTAAAGTTCGATTGGTTTTTGAAAACCCAGAATTACTCTTAAAACCTGAAATGTTTGCTGAGGTGACGATATTTGCCAGTAAACAACCAAATGAAATTGTGATTCCATCTGAAGCAGTTATTCGTTCAGGTACTCGTGCCCAAGTTTTTGTAGTGCGAGGTCGTGGCAAGTTTGAACCGCGTCTGGTTAAATTGGGATTGTCATCAAACGGCAAAGTTACAGTCTTAGAGGGATTAAAAGAAGGTGAAGAAGTTGTTACCTCAGCACAATTCTTGATTGATTCAGAATCAAAACTACGTGAAGCGACCGCCAAGATGATGGATGCAACAAATAAGTCAAAAGAATCTTCAATGAAGATAAATAAAGATATGAAACCTGGCGATAAGGAACCCGAAGGGCTGAATCATAATGGAATGAAACAAGGAGAAATGAAACATGATTAATGCCATTATTAATGCCTCTTTGAAAGATCGATTTATGGTGTTAATTGCTACAGTGATTATTGCCATGGTTGGAATATGGAGCTACAACAATACTCCTCTGGATGCAATACCAGATTTATCAGATGTACAAGTAATCGTGTTTACTGAATTTCAGGGGCAGGCCCCGCAGGTAGTTGAAGATCAGGTTACTTATCCATTAACGACTGCGATGTTGGCAGTTCCAAAAGCGCAGGTGGTGCGTGGTTATTCTTTTTTTGGGTTGTCATTTGTCTATATCATTTTTGAAGATGGTACTGATATGTATTGGGCACGTTCCAGGGTTTTGGAATATCTCAATTATGTTAGTGGGCGATTGCCGGCAGGCGTTACTCCCGCATTAGGCCCTGATGCGACTGGTGTCGGTTGGGTCTATGAATATGCTCTGGTTGATAGAACCGGGAAACATGATTTGGCTGAGTTGCGATCACTTCAAGATTGGTACTTACGTTATCCTTTGCAAACTGTACCCGGTGTTTCTGAAGTAGCTTCCATTGGTGGCTACGTCAAACAATATCAGGTTGAGGTGGATCCTAATGTGTTAGAGGCTTACCAAATTCCTTTAAGCAAGGTAATTAAAGCCATAAAAAAATCCAACAACGATGTTGGTGGACGCCTGGTCGAAATGGCTGAAACCGAATATATGGTCAGAGGTTTGGGGTATATTAAGTCTATTGCTGATCTAAAGACAATTCCTGTTGGGGTTGATAAAAATGGTACCCCGATTCGTCTACAGGATGTGGCACACATCCAACTTGGACCAGAATTGCGGCGTGGTCTGGCGGAATTAAACGGTGAAGGTGAGGTAGTAGGTGGCATTGTAATTATGCGCTTTGGTGAAAATGCCCTGGCTACCATTCAAGGTATACGCCAAAAGCTGGAGGAGCTCAAGCAAGGTTTGCCTGAAGGAGTTGAGATAGTTCCTGTGTATGATCGTGGGGACTTGATTGAACGTGCCGTAGACAGCCTTAATAGCTCGCTAATTCAGGAATTGGGGATTGTCAGTTTAGTTGTCATCATGTTTTTATTACATGCACGCTCTGCTTTCGTTGCGATTATCACCTTGCCTCTAGGTATTTTGATGGCATTTATCGTGATGAAATTTCAAGGTCTAAATGCAAATATTATGTCTTTGGGCGGCATTGCAATCACCATTGGTACGATGGTCGATGGTGCAATTGTGATGGTTGAGAATGCTCACAAGCATCTTGCACAAGCAGCTGAAGACAAAGCAGAGGATTTAACTATTGATGAAAGATGGCAAGCAATCAAAGAGTCTTCTTTTGAGGTTGGACCGGCATTGTTTTTTTCATTATTGGTCATTACCGTTTCCTTCCTGCCCATTTTTACTATGCAAGCTCAAGAAGGACGTTTATTTAGCCCGCTGGCATTTACTGCGACATATTCCATGGCTGCTGCCGCCATTCTTGCAGTGACTCTGGTTCCGGTGATGATGGGCTATTTAATCCGTGGAAAAATTATTTCCGAACATCGAAACCCAGTGAATCAACTGTTGCATGCCATGCATACACCGTTACTAAAAATTGCCATGCGCTGGCGTGTTGTGACAGTAATATTGGCTTTAGCGTTATTAGCAGTAACGTATTACCCTTATTCAAAGTTGGGTAGTGAATTCATGCCTCCACTTGATGAAGGAGATATTTTATATATGCCAACGACCTTTCCAGGTATTTCCATTACCAAGGCTAAGGAAGTACTGCAACAGACCGATAAAATTTTAAAAACCTTTCCCGAGGTTCACCATGTGTTTGGCAAGGTGGGTCGGGCAGAAACCGCTACGGATGCTGCGCCATTGTCAATGACAGAAACGACAATTCGACTTAAGCCAAGGGATAAATGGCCAGATCCAAATAAGACTACGCAAGAGTTAATGAGTGAAATGGACAAGGCCATTAAATTTCCAGGTATTGCTAATGCCTGGACCATGCCTATTAAAACTCGTATTGATATGCTCTCGACTGGAATTAAAACGCCAATCGGAATTAAAGTAGCCGGACCAGACCTGGCGGTGTTACAACGTGTGTCGAAAGATATCGAACAAGCCATGAAAATGATGCCAGATACCTTGTCTGCTTTTGGCGACAGAGCGGTGGGTGGTTATTATTTGGATTTCGATATAGATCGGGTAGAAGCATCTCGTTACGGTTTAACTGTTGGTGATGTGCAGGATGTTATTCAAAGTGCTGTCGGCGGGATGAATATAACTGAAACGGTTGAAGGTCTTGAACGTTATCCTGTCAATTTACGTTATCCTCGCGAGTTACGCGATAATTTGGAAAATCTGCGGCGTGTGTTAATTCCAACACCAACTGGAGTACAAATACCGTTAACTATGGTTGCTAAAATGGAACTCAGACGAGGACCACCATCAATTAAAAGTGAAGATGCGCGGCCCAATGCCTGGATTTATGTTGATATCAAAACTTCCGATATCGGTGGTTTTGTTGCTGAAGCAAAGAAAGTCCTAGCAGAAAAAGTCGATATTCCCCCGGGCTACACAATTTTCTGGTCGGGACAGTTTGAATACATGGAGCGTGCTGCTAAACGCTTGCAAATTGTGGTGCCTGCAACCTTGCTGATTATTTTTTTATTGCTGTATTTTAATTTTCGCAATATTAATGAACCGATCATCATTATGCTGGCACTACCCTTTGGTGTTATTGGTGGTATCTGGTTGATTTATTTGAATGATTATAATTTGTCTGTTGCTGTCTATGTTGGGTTTATTGCATTAGCTGGAATGGCGGCTGAAATTGGGGTGTTAGTACTGAGTTTTATTGATATAGAAATTGCTAAACGTCGCACGGCAAGTAGTGAGCCTCTATCAACTGCAGAAATAAGAGAAGCAGCGCAATCAGCTACTTCATTAAGAGTGCGGCCTGTAGCAATGACGGCTGTTTCCACCATGGCTGGACTAATACCTATTATGTATAGTAGTGGCACTGGCTCTGATGTTACCCATCGTATTGCTGCACCTATGCTGGGAGGAATGCTGACTGTTTTAATATTAAACCTGTTGGTGTTGCCAGTGATCTACAGCTTTATTTTGCAATTTCAGGAATGGCAAAAAAGAAAAACCCATAACTAT
>CAZGYJ010000105.1:0-10936 GCA_964530345.1 uncultured Methylomonas sp. | reverse complement strand
TTGCAGGGACTATTTTCTAAGTAAAAGTGCTTTGTAAGGAAGGGAATAAATTTTTTAACAATTTTGCGAGGGATGTTTCGTTATTTTCAAAGTGCTATATAAGGGTATGAAAACAAAATTACACTTTGGAATTGAATCTGCTGAATAATATATCAGCCATCTTTCCTATTGAAAAAAGGGAACAAAATCCCTATGATTTTGTCGGAAAAAATTTGACGAGTCTTTTAGGGAGGTATACGTGATAAATGTAGCAGGGCTTTGCCGAAATTACGGTAAATTTCGTGCCGTAGATAATGTCTCTTTTAACATCGGTAAAGGCGAAATTATTGGTTTGTTAGGCCATAACGGAGCTGGAAAAACCACCATCATGAAAATGTTAACCGGGTTTCTGGAACCCAGTGAAGGAAGTATCGAGATTGACGGCTTAAATATGGAGGAGCAACGTTCAGAAATTCAGGGGAAAATCGGTTATTTGCCGGAAAATTGCCCTGTTTATCCAGAAATGACACTGATTGATTTTCTTGATTATGCAGCAGAATTAAATGGTTTGACCAGTCAGGAAAAAATTTCAGCAGTTAAGGATGTAATTAAAAAAACAGCGTTGACAGATAAGGCTACCCAACCCATCAATACCTTGTCAAGAGGTTATCGACAGCGCGCCGGAGTTGCTCAAGCGATCCTTCATAATCCCGAAATCCTTATTCTTGATGAGCCTACAAACGGGCTTGATCCCACCCAGATTTTGCACATGCGGGAATTGATTGCCGACCTGGGAAAAATTGCAACTATTATTGTTTCCACGCATATTTTGCAAGAAGTAGAAGCCGTGTGTGAACGGGTTTTGATTATGCGCAATGGTGAATTAGCAGTTGATGCAAAACTTGATGATTTGCAAAACAGTCATAGCATTCAATTAAAAACCGATGCACCAGCAGATAAATTGAAAGCACAGTTGCAGGGCCAACACGGTATTACCGATATTAACCAGACAACGCAGGCAGATAAGCGATATCAATATCAGTTGAATATAGCGAACCAGGATCCTGAGGAAATCCAGCAAATCATTGCTGATATTGTCATAAAACTCAGTCATAGTGGTACGAAAATTTTTTCCATCTATCCAGAACAGCAGAACCTGGAAGCCATTTTCCGTCAAGTCAATTCAATGCCAGGCGAGCCAACAGGAGGACAGATTCATGAAGCAGCCTAGTGTTTTTACTATTGCCCGTAAAGAAACAGCAGCATTTTTTGCCTCCCCCGTTGCATTTATTTTCTTTGCTGCATTTCTATTAGTGACCTTGTTTATTTTTTTCTGGGTAGAAACATTTTTTGCCCGTAATATTGCCGATGTCAGACCGCTTTTTGAATGGATGCCGATTCTGCTGATTTTTCTGGTCGCTGCATTGACCATGCGCATGTGGAGCGAGGAAAGAAGGGCGGGAACGCTGGAGTTTTTGTTGACCCATCCGGTCAGTCCTCTACGATTGGTGTTGGGAAAATTTCTAGCCTGTTTATTCCTGGTGGCATTGGCGTTGCTATTAACACTACCTTTGCCAATCACTGTTTCGCTTCTGGGAAACCTTGATTGGGGACCAGTATTTGGCGCTTATTTAGCCTCTTTATTATTGGCTGCCGCTTATATTGCCATTGGTTTGACCGTTAGTGCCAATACCAATAACCAGATTGTCAGTTTGATAGTAACGGTGTTATTGACATCTTTCCTATATTTATTGGGATCTGACAGTTTGACCAGTCTACTCGGCAATGAAGCCGGTGAGTTTTTTAAACTGCTGGGAAGTGGTTCACGTTTTGAGTCTATTACCCGAGGAGTGCTGGATTTAAGAGATCTTTATTATTATCTGAGTATTGTCGGTATTTTTATTAGCCTGAATGTGCTTTCTCTGGAAATGGTGCGTTGGGCACACGATAATAGTCATGCGACACATAAAAAATGGCAAATAGTTACATTGCTTTTGGTGGCAAACTTTTTTGTTGGCAATATTTGGTTGTCAAAGATCAATAAGGCCAGGGTTGATTTAACTGAGGGCAGCATCTATTCCATTTCTGATGCAAGCCGTAATTATTTGCAGCAATTACAGGAACCATTATTGATTCGGGGTTATTTCAGCGCCAAAACCCATCCGCTATTGTCACCTCTGGTGCCTCAATTACGGGACTTATTACGGGAATACCAGATTGCTGGCAACGGTAAAGTGCGCACTGAATTTATAGACCCGATGGAAAACCCGGAGCTGGAAAAAGAAGCGGGAGAAAAATATGGTATCAAGCCAGTCCCTTTCCAGGTTACTAGTAAATATCAGGCGTCTGTAGTCAATTCTTATTTTGATGTGTTGATTAAATATGGTGATAAATATCAAGTTCTGAATTTCCGTGATTTGATTGAGGTTAAGGCCCAAACGGAAGGGGATATGGATGTACAACTGAGAAACCCAGAATATGAAATTACCCGCAGCATCAAAAAAGTACTGAATGAATATCAAAGCGGAGGCAACCTTTTTGCAAACTTGAATGCTCCGGTGATGTTTAAAGGCTATTTTTCTGATGATCAAAAGTTACCAGAAGTTTTGCGCGGTCTAAAAAAGCAAATTCAGGTTGTGCTTGAAGAAACGAAAACCAAAGCAGGTGATAAATTCCAGTTTGCTTTTGTTGATCCGGAAGCAGATGGTGGCAAAGTTGCCAAGGACATTGCTGAAAACTTTGGTTTCAGACCAATGCAAGCCAGCCTTTTTGATAATAAGCAGTTTTATTTTTATATGGTGTTGGAAAGTCAGGGACAAACAGTCCCGATACCGTTACCAGATGAACTGAATAAAAACAGTTTCAAGCTTGCTCTTGATACTGCTATCAAGCGTTATTCATCAGGTTTTATGAAAACCTTGGCATTGTATACCCCGCCAGCTTCGGCCAGTAATCCTTATATGATGCAAATGGGTATGTCTGGAGGCAAGCAATTTACCTTCCTGGAGAAAATGCTGGAAGAAAATCATAGTGTCCAAAACGCGAGCCTCGATGAAGGAGCCGTCAATGATAATGCTGATTTATTGCTACTCATTGCTCCGGATAAGCTGGATGACAAACAACTTTTTGCTGTCGACCAGTTTTTGATGAAAGGCGGGACAGTGATTGTATCAAGTTCATCCTATAAAGCAGATTGGGGCCGCACTGGATTGAGTGTCAGTTCTCATCAATCGGGAATTGAAGATTGGTTAAAGCATAATGGCATCAGTATTGAGAAAACTATGGTGCTTGATCCACAAAATGCCATGCTGCCCATTCCAGTCAGTCGAAATCTGGGTGGTTTTACGGTGCAGGAAATGCAAATGGTGGAATACCCTTATTTTATTGATATTCGTGGTGATGGCTTGATTGCCGATAATGCGATTACTTCAGGGTTGCCACAAGTGACAATGAACTGGGTATCGCCGGTTAATGTCACATCGGCTGATGGCAGGAAAGTCATACCCTTGCTGAAAAGTTCTGAAAAATCCTGGGTATCCGATTCCACCAAAGTGGTGCCTGATTTCAAGCGCTATCCACAATGGGGTTTTGAACCAGGAGAAAAACGACAGTCGTATACTTTGGCAACTATTGTTGAAGGTCGTTTTAGTTCTTTTTTCAAGGATAAGCCATCGCCTTTATTAAAAAAGCCGGAACACAAGTCTGAAAACAAGGACAAGCAGGCAGACAAAAAACAGGATGAAAAAATTCAAATTACTAGTGTCATCGAAAAATCTCCTGAATCAGCGCGAATTATAGTGCTTGCCTCCAATGAATTTCTGGAAGACAAAACCATCAAAATGGCTTCCAGTGCCGGTGGCGTATTGTATCTGAATTCACTGCAATTGATTGCTAATGCAGTGGATTGGTCATTGGAAGACCGAGGATTGTTGGCCATTCGCAGTCGTAGTCATTTTTCCCGAACGCTGGCTCCATTGACTCAGCAGGAACAGACTTTCTGGGAATACCTCAATTATGGATTAAGTTTGTTGGGACTGTTGGTGATATATCTTATTTATCGATTTAAACGAAGCCAGTCACAAAAATTTTACCAACAAATATTAATGACTGATGGAGGTGCGGCATGAAAAAGATGACGATTATCTTGTCGGCTGTTTTGGTGGTTCAATTACTTCTGGCTGGGATTTTGTTCAGCCAGGATCAGGATATGGGGGCATTTCAATCCAAGGAGAAACTGCTAGGGCTGGAATTAGCCAAATTGGATCAAATAACCATTGAAAGTAAGGATAAAAAAATAAGCTTGAAAAAAGTGCAGGGAAAATGGATATTGCCGGAACATTTTAATGCTCCGGTTGACGACCAAAAATTAAGCAAAATAACTGATAAGTTGTTTACTTTGCCAGTTAGTTGGCCCGTGGCGGTAAGCGAGGATTCAGCATCACGCTTCAAGCTGACAAAAGAAAAATTTGAAAGGAAAATTAGTTTTGCCAAAGCAGGTGAGATCTTGAAAACCCTGTATCTAGGTTCTTCACCTGGATTCAAGAAAATTCATGCGCGGGTAGATGGTCAAAATGCTATCTACAGTATTGATTTTGCTGCTTACGAAGCGCCTGTTAGTGACGATGACTGGGTTGATAAAAATCTGTTGGCAATAGATGTTGATAGCTTGAGTAAGGTTGTAACTGACAAATTCAGCTTGACTAAAAACAAAGATATTTGGCAGGTTGAGAATTTGAAAGAAGGGACGATTGCCAGTCAGGAGAAAATCAAAACCTGGCTCGGAAAGTTGGCAAAACTTCAATACAGCGGTATTTTGGGAACAGAAGCCAAACCGGACTATGGTTTGGACCAAGCCGTAGTGAAATTAAAACTAATCCCAAAGTCAGGCGAACAAATTGACATAGTTATTGGCAAGATGGCAAATGACTATGTCATCAAGTCAACCCGACAGCCGTTCTATTTCAAGGCCAGCCCATTTCAGGTTCAGGCATTACTGGATGCAGATGTTGATACAATTTCAGAACCGAGTCCTTCTGCGTCTCCAGAGGAGAAAAATGTAGGGGATGTCCAGAAAGCTGAATAGGCATTAACTACAATATTTTGGAAAAAAGAAAGCACTTCTTGGAGAATTCAGGTTTGGTTACCCAAGTCTGAATTCTCTGAAGGCTATTTGGTTTTGACGAAGATGTTTGTACGTTCCTAACCTGAGTTCGGTTATTTTACAATTCGATAACAGGGTACATATTCTGTTACAGGTAATTTCATACGTTTTTGTTCAACAAAAGCGGTTAACAGTTCATCCAACTTATCCATGATTTTTGGGTCACCTTTTATTTCATAAGGCCCGAATTTTTCAATTCTTTGGATTCCTTGTTCTTTAACATTACCAGCAACAATTCCGGAAAATGCCTGTCTCAGATAAGCGGCTAATAAATGAAGAGGTTGGTTTCTGTGAATTTCCAGTTGTGCCATATTTTCATGGGTGGGCACAAACGGTGTTTGGAAGACAGGATCAATTTTTAATATCCAGTTAAAATAATAGGCATCATGGCAAGCTTCACGGAAATGTTGCACAGAATTCATGGAATCTTTGATTTCCCTTGAAATTTTGGCGGGATTGCCAATGATTATTTTGTACAGTTGTTTTGCTTCAACTCCCAGGCTAAAGCCAATGAAATCATCAATTTGCTGAAAATAATCTGCACTTTCTTCTGGGCCTGTAAAAAATAATGGGAAGGGTAAATCACTATTTTCCGGGTGTAACAAAATTCCTAAAATATAGAGTATTTCCTCTGCCGTTCCTACACCGCCGGGAAAAACAATAATAGCATGGCCCAGTCGGACAAACGCTTCCAGACGTTTTTCAATATCCGGCATGATGATCAGGTCATTAACAATTGGATTTGGCGATTCGGCAGCAATGATTCCAGGTTCGGTAATGCCAAGGTAACGGCCATTGTTGATTCTTTGTTTGGCGTGGGCAATCGTGGCTCCTTTCATTGGCGCTTTCATGACGCCAGCGCCGCAGCCGGTACAGATATTTAGACCACGTAACCCCAATTCATAACCCACTTCCTTGGCATATTCATATTCAGTGCGATTGATAGAATGGCCGCCCCAGCAAACTACAATATCAAGCATATCAGAAGTTTTTAATACCTGAGCGTTGCGTAAAATACGGAACACAGCATTGGTGATGTCTTCTGATTGGGAGAGATCAAAGATACCACTTTCTATAATTTCATTACGGGTATAGACAATATCCCGAAGCACAGCAAATACGTGTTCTTTAATGCCTTGTATGATTTTTCCGTCAACAAATGCGGAAGTCGGGGCGTTGATGAGTTCTAGTCGGATTCCACCTTTTTGCTGAAAAATTTTCAATTCAAATTTTTTGAATTGCTCCATGATGATTCTGGAATCATCAATTGGGCTGCCGCAATTTAAAACGGCCAGCGTACAGCGTCTAAACAACTCATACAAGCCACCGCGACTAGCATCTAATAGCCTTTCAATTTCATGGTGAGATAAAATTTCCAGGCTGCCTGTTGGTGTAATTTCAGCATTGACAGTCGCTGGCTTATTTTTTAATGAGTCGGCAAGGTGACTGATTGTTTCTTGGTCAGTAAGGATTTCCCATTTCTTTTTTTGCATGGTTTCTGGTCGGTGTATTTAAAATATGGAGGATGGATGTTTCATTTACCGAATTTTGATCACATGCTAGTATAAAAAGTTTTATTTATCTTTGATACTGACTGGTTTTAAATAATGTAACGTTGTAAAAAATATTAAGATACGCTCCAAAGTAATAACTATCCTTTCATAACAAACAACAATTTTATGTCTACTGTAGATAATCAACCAGCAAATAATTTTATTCGCCAAATTATAGCGCGTGATCTTGAAACTAAAAAATTCGATGGCAAAGTCGTCACACGTTTTCCACCCGAGCCAAATGGATTCTTGCATATTGGCCATGCAAAATCCATTTGCCTGAATTTTGGTATTGCCGAAGAGTTTAATGGCGTTTGTCATTTGCGGTTTGATGATACCAATCCCGAAAAAGAAAGCGTCGAGTTTATGGAAGCCATTGAAAAAGATGTTCATTGGCTGGGGTTTGAATGGGATAAATTATGTTATGCCTCGGATTATTTCGAACAACTCTATGATTATGCAGTGCAGTTGATCAAAAAAGACAAGGCTTATGTCGATAGTCTATCTGCTGAGCAAATCAGGGAATATCGCGGCACATTGACCGAGCCGGGAAAAGAAAGTCCGGATCGTTCTCGCAGTATTGAAGAAAATCTGGATTTATTTGCGCGAATGAAAGCAGGCGAATTTGCGGATGGCAGTTATGTACTCAGAGCCAAAATTGATATGGCCTCACCTAATATCAATATGCGCGACCCGACTTTGTACCGTATTCGAAGGGTTCATCATCAGAGGACTGGAGATGATTGGTGTCTTTACCCAATGTATGATTATACCCACTGTATCTCAGATGCTATTGAGGGTATCACTCATTCTCTTTGTACTTTGGAATTTGAAGATCATCGACCTCTGTACGATTGGGTACTAAAGCAACTGGAAACAGAACATCATCCCCAGCAAATTGAATTTGCCAGGTTGCAACTTGAATACACAGTGATGAGTAAACGCAAACTCCATCAGTTAGTCGCAGAAGGTTATGTTAATGGCTGGGATGATCCGCGGATGCCGACTATTGCCGGTCTTCGCAGAGCAGGATATACCCCGGCTTCTATTCGGGATTTTAGCGAACGCATCGGTATTACCAAAAAAGATGCCTGGATTGAAATGGGGGTTTTGGAATATTGTATTCGTGAAGATTTGAATGAAAATGCTCCCAGGGCAATGGCAGTTTTGGAGCCGCTTCGAGTTGTGATAGAGAATTATCCGGATGATCAGGTTGAGCAATTGGAGTTGGCGAATCATCCACAAAAACCGGAATTGGGAAAAAGGAAAGTTCCTTTCAGTAAAGTCGTATTAATTGAGCGGGAGGATTTTGCGGAAAATCCGCCGCCAAAATTCAAGCGGCTGGTAGAAGGGGGTGAAGTTCGTTTACGTGGCTCATACGTCATTAAATGTGAAAAAATCATCAAGGATGATCAGGGTAATATTATTGAGCTGCGATGCACTTATGATCCGAATACTCTGGGTAAAAAACCGGAAGGTAGAAAGGTAAAAGGAGTCATTCACTGGGTATCTGAAAAACACGCTTTACCTGCTGAAATCAGGCTTTATGATCGTTTGTTCAAGTTGCCAAATCCAGATTCCGAAGCCAATTTTTTGGATACTCTCAATCCTGAGTCCCTGGAAATTCTGGAAAATGCCTGGGTCGAACCCAGCTTGGCAGAAGCTCCGGCTGAGAGTCGTTTTCAGTTTGAAAGAAAGGGATATTTTTGTGTGGATGCTATTGATGCCAACACAAAGGATAAGCTGGTGTTTAACCGGACTGTGACCTTGCGAGATACCTGGGGGGGTGGCAATTAACAAGCCTTGCGAACGGGATATTATAAATTAGTGCAATGTCACATTTTCTAAATTAAATTAGCCAATCAGGATCAGATACTCAACTAAACTTGTTGTAATACTTTTTGCAACAAACAGGTTGAACAATGTCAGAACAACAATCCAATATCCTGATTGGTTATCTTACCGAAGTCAGGGGCGATGGCATGGAGGCCAGAATGGCTTCTGATCATGCTGGAGAAACTCCTCTTATCAAACTGGGCGATCAGGAAATTCTGGCCGGACAGATCGGTTCCTATGTGGTTATTCGACAAGCCCATATCGGGGTGTTGGCGTTGGTTTTTAAAATGTCCGAACTGGATCGTTTCAATCAACATGGCGAACGACATACTGACCGAAACATTTCACTGATTCCAGTCGGAGAAATTTCAGAAAATGGTGATTTTGTTAGAGGTGTCAGACATTACCCAACTCCGGGTGCCAAGGTTTTTGCAGTCGGAATGGAGGAAATCAATGCGATTTTTTCCAAATTCAGAAATTATGAATTTTTTATCGGCCAGCTATCTGCAGCAAAAGATTATCACCTAAGTCTTGATCCAAGAGCGCTATTTGGTCGGCATTTTGCAATTATCGGTCAGTCTGGCTCTGGTAAGTCATGGACGGTGACCAGTTTGATTCAAAATACCATTAAGGCGATGCCCAAAACTCATATTATCATGCTGGATCTGCATGGCGAATATTGCTGGAAAGATAAAGAAGGAGTTTTACATTCTGCGTTTCCAAAAGATAAAGTCAATTATGTTGATGCCATGGAAATGGAAATGCCATATTGGATGATGACTTACGCTGAGCTGGTTGATTTGTTTATTGATCGCTCAGACAGCGGCGCATCTATACAGATGGCTTTTATGCGTGAAGTCTTGCAAACCCTGAAACGTAAAACTGCGAAGGAAATTGGTTTACAAACAGTTTCTATCGATACCCCCATTTATTTTTCGTTGGCAGAAATGTATTTGCAGTTTAAAAATGCCAATGAGGAACGCAAGGATTTCGGTAAGGTACAGGGAGCTTTATTTGGCCAGTTTGACGAATTTTTAGTTCGCTTGCAAAGCCGTTTTAATGATGTCCGGTATGATTTTCTGTTAAAGCCTAAAAAACGTAACAGTTCTGAAACGCTTGTTGATTTGTTACGGGAATTTGTCGGTTTGGGGCAGAATAAAGGTAATATAACCGTAATTGATTTAAGTTCAGTGCCAACGGATGTTAGGCCGGCTGTTTCTGCCCAGGTTGGTCGTTTAGCTTATGAGTTTAATTACTGGAACCCCAGGCGCAGCGAGTTTCCCATTACCTTGATCTGTGAAGAAGCTCATGCCTATATTCCCAGAGAAAAAGGTGGGCAGTTTGAAGGCACCAAAAAAATGATGGAACGGATTGCCAAAGAAGGCAGGAAATACGGTGTTTCAATTGGAGTAGTTAGTCAAAGACCTACTGAACTTTCAGAAACTATGTTGTCGCAGTGCAGCTCTTTTATTTGTTTGCGGACAACCAATCCAGATGATCAAGGTTATATCAGGGGCTTGGTGCCCGAAGCCGAAGGGGACCTTACGGATATTTTGACTTCTTTGGGGCGTGGCGAAGCTCTGGTTTTAGGAGAAGCAGCGCCTTTGCCGACTAGGGTACAAATTTATCGTCCCAATCCCGAGCCAAAAAGTAATGATGTCGATTATTTCACCAGTTGGCGTGAAGGGCCGGAGGATCTCGATGTTGAAGAAATTGTAAATTTGTGGCGAACTCAGACACGGAAAACAATTTAGAGTTTTTTGTGGACCGGTTTTTTGCTAAAGGGACTGGGTGTTTGGTGGCAACTTTAGTGATTTGCTAAATGCAAAACCGCTGATGACGCCCCACGCTAGAACATATATATTATACAACAGAGATAAGATGCTGAAATTAGTTATTTCTATAAAAAAATCATAAACTTCACCCAGCACCAAAACAGCAAAGATTAGCGGCAATAAAATTTTAAATTTAAATTTATATTTGAAATGTCGCATTCCAATAATAAAAAGAAAGCCGGCCAGGAAATGATACAGGTTGTTCACCATGAGCTCTTTGGAGAAAGAGTCAACATCGACAGCCTGATCAATGAAATAAAAAAAAATTCCGCCGGTAATAAACACAAACCAAAACAAACGCATAAATTCAGAAAATATTAAGAAACAATTAAATAATCATTTTAGACTATTAGCCAGGTGAGTAGGGGTTTATTTTTGTTTTCTTTTAGGTGGCCATTGGTTGTCAGGTTGTAACTATTTAGCGTATTTATAGATTTAATATCAGTAACTTATTCCAGAAGACGCCGTAAATACGTTCCTGTAGGCTTGGTTGTGTCATCCATGACACAGACACTTCTTCCATAAGTCACTGATATTGAGTGATTCTAGCTAAATTAAATATGCTGATTCGT
>CAZGYJ010000104.1:0-10947 GCA_964530345.1 uncultured Methylomonas sp. | reverse complement strand
CTAAGAAGACAGCCTGCTAATTATGCTTCGACATTCCTCATATCATATTTTCTTAATTTTTCTACCAATGTTGTACGGCGCATTTTCAAACGCTTGGCAGCATGCGCCACTACCCCATTACTCTCATCCAGAGCAAGCTGAATATAATTTCGTTCTACTTCACTTAAATATTCCTTCAGATCCAGACCTTCAGGCGGAATCTCAGTGATTTGAGTATGATTATTAACCTCTTGCACCGACAAATTGACATTTATAGGGATATCATTAGCCATTGAACTGGAGGTAGCTATATCCAAATCAAAACTCACCCCTTCCGGCACTGTATATTTTTGATATTTTTCCGGCAAATCTGCTTTTTCAACAAGGCTATTCGGCTTCACAATAGTTAATCGTTCTATTAGATTAGCCAATTCTCTAACATTGCCTGGCCAATCATGCTGCATTAGTAATTTTATAACCTCAGGGGAAAGGCTGACTGATCCTCGCTTCTCCTTTTCCATTCTGATTATCAAATCTCTGATCAGAATGGGAATGTCTTCTACTCGTTCTCTTAAAGCCGGAATTTCAATTGGAAAAACATTCAAACGGTAAAACAAGTCCTCACGAAATCGTTTTTGTTTTATTTCTTCCTCCAGGTTGCGGTGGGTTGCCGCAATAATACGCACATCACATTGAACCGTTTTGTTACTGCCTACACGCTCAAAACACCGTTCCTGAAGGACTCTTAATATTTTTACTTGCATTGGCATTGGCATATCGCCGATCTCATCCAGAAACAGCGTTCCGCCTTCTGCTAATTCAAATCGGCCTTGCCGGGTAGTTAAAGCGCCAGTAAAAGCGCCCTTTTCATGACCAAACAATTCACTTTCTAAAAGTTCGGCAGGAATAGCGCCGCAATTAACCGGAACAAAAGGCTTGGCCTTTCTATCTGATGCATGATGTAAACTTCGTGCCACAACTTCTTTTCCCGTCCCCGACTCTCCTAAAATCAATACTGTTGCAGCTGAATTAGCAACCTGATCAATCAATTTCCTGACATATACAATGGCAGGACTTTTTCCTTCGAGCCTTGGGCCTGGAGCCATTCTTCGTTGATAAACGCGCCGATCAATCCCTGTCCTGTTATTACCATTTCGTAACAGCGTAGTCGGTAAATTATCGAGAAGTTTTTTTAATTCTGAAAAAGTTGCCGGCCAGCTTAAAACATGATTTACTTTTTGCTGAATCGCTGTTGGCACTTGCGATTGAGAAGTGTTACCGGTCAACAAAATCACAGGGATAGTTTTCGCCTTTTCCTGGATTTTTGTAATGAGTGAAGCTTGTTTTTCTCCGCCATCGCCAACAACAATTGCCATCACATCATCTAAATTATTAAATAATTCTACAATGGAAGAAGGATGCGTTACTTTGACCTGATATTCCAAAAACTCCAGAATCCGGGAAAATTCGTTGGATCTTGATTGATTTTCATCTACACACAGAATACGTGGCAAAGCCATCCTTTAAAACTCACTTATTGATTATTAGAGAACTCATTTAAGTAAAGCATCGAATGGCAAGTCTGTCAAAATACCGGCCTTTATATTTTCGTTAGCAGATAATTTAAATATTCGATTTTGACGTTTGTCAAAATATTGGCAATATTTTTTGCTTCAATACTTGACAAACTTTTCCTAGTAGAGAGACTATAGGCAACCTGTTAAGTTAAGGAAATTACTTTTTTGGACAATATTTCTTTGGATATCCTGTTTGGGATATTAGTTTTTTTACTGCTGCTTTCTGCTTTTTTTTCAGGGTCAGAAACAGCATTAATGACCCTCAACCGCTATCGACTGCAATATCTGGTAAAAAAGAAGCACAAAGGCGCCATCAGAGCCTATAAGCTTCTACAGCGACCAGATCGTTTACTGGGACTGATTTTACTCGGTAATAATTTTGTCAATATCCTCGCATCCTCATTGACCACTATAATCGCCATGCGTATTGCTGGTGACGCGGGCATTGCAATTGGCGCCGGTATCTTAACACTGGTAGTACTCATTTTTTCAGAGGTAGCACCTAAAACTCTGGCGGCCATTAAGCCAGAACTATTAGCTTTCCCTGCTGCGTGGATCTACACGCCGCTGCTAAAAATATTTTATCCGATAGTTTGGATTGTCAATTTCTTCGCTAACCTTTTGCTTCGAATGGTTGGAATCAATGCAGCCAAACACAAACGGGAGACTTTAGGGACTGAAGAGTTACGCAGTGTAGTCAGTGAAGCCGGATCCCTACTTCCACCCCGTTATCAGAATATGTTACTGGGCATTCTTGATTTAGAGTCGGCAACGTCTGAAGACATTATGACACCAAGGAGTGAAATCGTTGGTATTGACCTGGAGGATCCGATTGAAAAAATTATTGAAACTATCAAAAAAAGCCCACATACACGTCTTCCAGCCTACAAAAAAACAATAGACAGAGTTATTGGTTTTCTTCATGTCAGGGTATTACTTTCCTTGTGTGATGAACCCAATGTGACCAAAGAAACTCTAATTAAGAGTTTGACAAAACCCACATTCATTCCAGAAAGTATGCCTTTACACATTCAAATTCAAAACTTCAAAACTGAAAAAGTCCGTATTGGCCTTATTGTTGATGAATATGGTGACGTTCAGGGCTTAATCACTTTGGATGATTTACTGCAAGGTATCATCGGAAAAATTGTCTCAGAAGATACTGGCATTAAACAACAAAGCGATGGCAGTTTTATTGTTGATGGCAGCATGACAGTCAGAGAGTTTAATCGGGTTACCAACTTTTCTTTACCCACAGAAGGCCCGAAAACTATTAATGGTTTGATTATCGAATTTATGGAAACTATTCCACAGGCTGGCACCAGCCTGGTTTTGCATGGTTATCCAGTTGAAATTCTGACTCGTGACAAAAAAACCATAAAACTGGTCAAATTTCATCCGAAGAAAGACTGACTCTGATTTATTTCCTAATAAAACTCATCGGTTATTAATAGTCTTTCGGATTTAGGATAATCTTCTCATGTCTGCGACAAATGAAAAATCGGCCCGCTGAGCACACCATAGCCTGGCAGCCTTCTAGTAATGAGTAATCCATGATTACTATTTTCAGCAAAACTTTGATCAGGTTCTTATCCTTTTCTTAAATTTATTAGTAATCTTGTATTTTTGTCTATACTTAAAGCCGAGACTCGATGAATTCAACGAAATAATGGCAAAATTTACTGTTATCTTTAAAGATAGAACTATTCAATCCGCTATTTTTGATCAAAAAACGGTTCACATAGGAAGTGAGACCAGTAATGACATCATCATTGATAGCCTGGCCATTGCGCCTGCCCATGCGGCTGTATGCTTTAATGAAGAAGAAACCATTATCAAACAACTGAATGATGATTTCCCGATCAGCATTAATAATAACGCAAGCAAAGAATGTAAATTACATAATAACGATGAAATTCTGATTGGCAAACATAAGATTATTTACAATACCACCGAGTCAATAGTCAATTCATCACCTAACGAAGACTCAGATAGCTTTGCTTCAGAACAACATTTACCAGAAGCAAATTTACAAATCATGGAAGGCAAACACATTGGCCGTTTGATCCCTTTAAAAAAATCAATGACTCGCATAGGCCATAGCGGTAATGGGGTTGTAGTTATTGCCAAACGAACAGATGGATACTATATTTCTTCATTAGAAAGCAATGATTCTTTAACCATTAATGAAAAATTGCTGAAAGATGAAACCATCAAATTAAATGCTAATGACATGGTTGTTATTGATGAAACACCGATGCAATTTTTCCTGGGTTAAGTGATGTCTACTGAAAACGAAAAGCGACAATTCCATCGAATTTTCTACAACGCCAAAGCAAGTCTTGTAGCCGATAACAAAAGCTGGGATTGTGAAGTAATCGACCTTTGCCTGAATGGCTGTCTATTGCAGTTCCCTACAACCTGGCAACAAGATTCAGATGATATTTGCACATTAAGGCTGACTCTTTCTGAAGATACTGAAATTACCATGGACTTAAAACCGGCGCATGCTGAAGGCAATAACGTCGGATTCAAATGCGAACAAATTGATATCGACAGTATTTCTCAACTTCGTCGTATGGTTGAACTAAATTTGGGCGATAGCGAAATTTTGGAAAGAGATTTATCATCACTCGTTGTTTTATCCAACAATTGACAGTTTATTTTCCAACTGAATCCATGATTTCAATAAAGAACGTCTGTTTCATCCAATCCGGTGCGGTTCTAGCTGAATAGTTTCAATACGCTTGCCGAGCATAATTATTTTGCCGTTATAGCGATCTTCCCCAGTCGCGGTAAATTCGAATAGAAACGAACGCCAAATTCTGATGCTGCCTGTTTCATCTCGTTTTAACCACATCGCATTCAAAGCCACATATTCATCAAGTAGTTGAATCTCCATTCTCCGGCAGTATATTTTTACCGCATTTAATGCAATTTCTCTGGCCTGCTGCGAATTTGACCAATACAGAAAAAAACTGATTAACAAAATAATGATAATAATTTCTGAATAGCTAAAAGTCACGTTTTATACCCCATACGCTCGAATCCCTATTATCAATTGTTGCCATTTTGTATTAAAATAAATGTCGAATATGGATATTTATTTCATTTATCTTATCAAAGCTTTAATCTTGCCGCCGGCTATTCTGCTTATACTGGCTATCATTAGTTTATTTCGCCATCACAAAAATTGTAATCATGTAAAATTTGCCATTATTTGTTTAATTGGATTATACCTGTTAAGTCTACCCGCTGTTTCTGTATTGCTTGCATCGTCGCAACAAATCTATCCAGCTTTATCCAAAGCTCAAATAAAAAATACTGATGCACAAGCAATCGTTGTTTTAGGAGGCGGAACTCGTCCTCCTGCACCAGAATACAATAATCGTACTGTCTTACATGAAAGAGTTTTTGTTCGTCTACGGTATGCCGTAAGAATAGCCAGACTGACCAAGCTGCCCCTTTTAGTCAGCGGGGGGAAAGTATTTGAACAAAAATATCCATCTGAAGCAGAACTAATGCAGGAAACTCTTGTTCAGGATTTCCAATATAAAGCAGACTGGTTGGAAGAAAAAAGTCGAAATACCGCTGAAAATGCCCGATTTAGCTATCAAATACTCGGCAAAGAAAATATCAGAAAAATACTGCTGGTTACCCACGCTCTCCATATGTCCCGTGCTGTTCAACAATTCAGACGGGTTGGATTTAATGTCATGCCCGCGCCCACTGGCTTCATAACTCCTGAAAACAGATCTGTTTTCAGTTATATTCCTTCAGCATCGGCGCTTGAAGTTAGTTCTATGGCATTACATGAATTGCTCGGAAAATTATGGTATAAGCTTAGATATTAAGTTTGTCCTTAACTTGCTTTTCGATGCATACTGCAAAGATTTTTCTGCAATTTCATTTTTGCCATCCATTCATTAAAACCATCAACTGCCAGCGGTTTTGAAAAATAGTACCCTTGCGCAATATCGCAACCGTATCCTTTAAGCCTGTTCAAAATTTCCTGATTTTCAACACCTTCCGCGGTGACGTGTAAACCAAGGTTATGAGCTAAATTAATGGTCGCTTTAACAATGATGGCATCATTTTCACTGTTTTGAATATCTTCAACAAAGGATTTGTCAATTTTTAATTCGGATAATGGCATTTTTTTCAAATAGGCCAAGGATGAATAGCCTGTACCAAAATCATCTACTGCTAATTCGAAACCCATTTCATTAAGTCTATTAATCACAATTAATGCCCTTTCGGGATCTGTCATGATCGAACTTTCAGTAATCTCAAGAATAATCCATTCAGGCTTCACTCCAGACGATGCCGTAACACCAGCAATAATATCAGGAAGGTTTGGATCCAATAAATCCTTGGCTGATAAATTTACTGAAATCTTGATTTCTAATCCCTTTCTATGCCATTCAGCACAGTGCTGGAAAGCCCTTTTCAGCACCCACAATGTCAATGTTTTAATGGTTCGAGTTCGTTCCGCCATCGGAATAAATTCATCCGGTGAAATAAAACCATGCTTGGGATGGTTCCAGCGCACCAGTGCTTCGGCACCAAATAACTCACAGCTTTGAATATCAATTTTAGGCTGATAATAGAGCTCCAATTGATCCCGATCAATGGCGTTACGCAATTCACTCATTAAAGTCAGTCGCATCGGACTATGCTTGTCAAAGGAGGATTCATAAACCGAGTAACCACTATTAGAGCTTCTAGCCATATATAAGGCAACGCCCGCTCTTTGAACCAGTGAATCAACATCTTCACCATGCATGGGAAAATGCACGATACCGACATTTGAATGTACTGCAAATTGTAATCGCTCTACGATAAACGCCTGCTCCATGGCCTTTTGTATGGCCTGAGCAAGATATTGCGCTTCTAACAAATCATCGTCAATATCCGTCAACAAAATGCCAAACACATTGCCGTCAATTCTGGCTACACTATCCGGATCTAAAACCACGCTTTGTAGGCGTGTCGCAATTTGCTTTAAAATCAAATCACTGCTGGTTCGGCCCAAGGTATCGTAAACTTCCTTAAAATTCTCTATTTCAATTAATAATATGGATAATTTAATGTCTTGCTGATTGGTTGAAGTGATGGCCTGACCAACCCGATCATAAAACAAGGCTCTGTTAGGTAAATCTGTGAGTGGATCATGGGTCGTGACATAACTCGCCTGGCGAGTCATTTCGTCTGCTCTTTGGCGCAATTCCTGGGTTTGATCATAAATCATTGCTCCTGCTTCATAAGCAATGATTGAGCTGGAATATTGCCCCCACAAAGCAAAAACAAAGGGAACACAGTTAAGAATCCACAATGCCATATTGGTTTTTTGGGCTTCAACTATCCCATCAAGGGACACTTCGCCGACCAAATAAAAACTGACCATACAGCTTGCGACAATAATTGCAGCAATTGCAATCAAAACACCTTGATAGGCGGTCTTTGATACACTGCTTTTTAATACTTGAACATTATCGCTTAATAGAGCAGTTGCCATCGTAAAAATCATAAATCATCTCCTTGCTTATGATTCTAGAAGCAATCGCTGATTTTACAAGCCGGGTTTCAGATCGTTTATGATGTCCTTCACATTTTCAAGACCAACCGAAATACGAACCAAGCCATCGGTGATACCCGCTTTAAGCCGTTCCTGCTCTGATAAACGACTATGTGTTGTAGATGCGGGATGTGTGATGGTTGTCTTTACATCTCCCAGATTGGCAGTGATTGACAAAAACTTAGTACTGTTAATTAATTTCCAGGCATGTTCCTTACCCCCGACCAATTCAAAACTAACAACCCCACCGAACCCCGTTTGTTGTTTTTTTGCCAGTTCATGTTGAACATGAGATGCAAGTCCCGGATAGTGGACTTTAATAACGCTATCCTGTTCTTCCAGCCACTGCGCCAAATCCATTGCATTTTTACAATGCGCCTTCATCCTGATCGCCAGAGTTTCCAGTCCCGATAAAAACACCCAGGCGTTAAAAGGACTCATGGATGCTCCGCCAGTCCGCAAAAAAGGATAAATTTGCTTTTCTATCAATTCATCACTGGCAACCACTGCCCCACCAACACATCTTCCATGGCCATCTATATATTTAGTGGTGGAATGAACCACAATATCAGCACCCAACTCAATTGGCTTTTGTAATGCTGGTGTACAAAAGACATTATCAACGACCAAAAGACAATCATGATTGTGAGCAATATCTGCCAATCCCTGGATATCAGCAATTTCAATCAACGGGTTGGACGGTGTTTCTAAAAATAAAAAACGCGTATTCGCTGTTATTGCCGCTTCCCAAGCAGAAGGATCAGTTAAATCAACAAAATCAGTGGTCACACCAAACTTGGCAAAAAAGTTTTGAAATAATAATACGGTATTACCAAAAACACTGCGCGACGAAACCACATGATCACCCGCTTTTAACAGCCCCATGCATAATGCCATAATTGCTGCCATTCCAGATGAAAAAGCCAGACACCGCTCACCACCTTCCATTGCAGCCAACCTTTCCTGAAAAGCCGATACAGTCGGATTAGTAAAACGGGAATAGATATTTCCGGCAGATTCTCCTGAAAACCTTAGTGCGGCTTCCTCTGCACTGTCAAAAACATAACTGGAGGTCGCAAAGATAGGAATGCTATGCTCATCTTCTGCAGTTCTATGATGTCCGGAACGAACAGCTTGTGTTTCAATAGCATATTGGCTCCAATCTTTATTTTTCTTATCCATCAGGCGGAATTACTCATTTCAATAATAAAATTTTCAGCATTTCTTGCAGCTTGAGCATCGTCATTACGAAGTTCTTCGATTCTTTCCAAATAGGCATTGTTTACATCACCGGTACAATATTCATTACTAAAACAGGAAGTATCAAAGCCTTTAATCTCGGAATTTCCTTTTCTCACTGCATCAATTAAATCATCCAGATCCTGATAAATCATGCGGTCTGCCCCCATTTCCTGGCAAACTTCCTGTTCTGTCCGGTTATGCGCAATTAATTCATGTGCAGCCGGCATATCAATCCCATATACATTTGGAAATCGGACTGGAGGAGCAGCTGACGCAAAATAAACTTTTTTAGCCCCAGCGTCTCGTGCCATCTGAATAATTTGCTGGGATGTTGTGCCACGAACTACTGAATCATCAACCAGAAGAACATTTTTGCCATTAAATTCCAGACCAATCGGATTCAATTTTTGTCTGACTGATTTTTGTCGCATTTGCTGTCCAGGCATAATAAATGTTCTCCCTATGTACCGATTCTTGATAAATCCTTCCCGGAATTTTACGCCAAGATCATTGGCCATTTGCAATGCCGAAGTTCTGCTGGTATCTGGTATGGGTATCACCACGTCTATATCATGATCTGGCCAGGTTCTCTGTATTTTTTCTGCCAATTTCTCACCCATTCTTAACCTGGCTTTGTAAACTGAAATATTATCTAAAATGGAATCTGGTCGAGCAAAGTAAACAAACTCAAAAATACAAGGCGTTTTTTCTGCATTTTCAGCGCACTGCCTGGTATGCAATTGTCCTGATGCTTCAATAAATACCGCCTCACCTGGTTTAATATCTCTAATGAGTTCGAAACCCAGTACATCCAGCGCCACACTTTCCGAGGCAATCATGAATTCATCACCTTGATCCGTTTGCCGCTTACCAAAAACTGCTGGCCTGATTCCGTGCGGATCTCTGAAACCAAGGATACCAAAACCTGCAATCATCACCACAGCAGCATAAGCCCCTCGGCATCTTTTATGTACAGCCGAAACTGCATTGAATACATCATCAACAGACAACCGTAGTTTTCTTAGTTGCTGCAATTCATGGGCAAAAATATTCAACAATACTTCTGAATCAGAATCAGTATTGATATGCCTCTGATCATCCATAAAAAGTTGTTTTTTTAACTCTTCGGCATTGGTCAAATTGCCATTATGGGCAAGTGTCAAGCCAAATGGCGAATTGACATAAAACGGCTGTGCCTCTGCAGAACTGGTACAACCAGCAGTTGGATAGCGGACATGACCGATACCCATCGTGCCTTTGAGGCGCAACATTTCACCACTGGTGAAAACATCACGGGCCAAACCGTTATCTTTACGCAAATGCAGCCGATTTCCTTGGCAAGTAACAATCCCGGCGGCATCCTGCCCACGGTGCTGTAAAACGGTTAAGGCATCAAACAAATCCTGATTAACATTTTGATGGGCAACAATCCCGGCAATACCACACATTTTCTATAAGACCACTGTTATTGATAATTAAAATATCCTGCCATACTCGAAGGCACCTGATCACGCAGCCAAACAGCAAGTGACTGGAAAGGTGGAATTAATTTCGATTTTTTCCACCAGGTATCTTCCGGCAAAGGTGTCAAACCTGCCAGCATAACCAGCACGGCAACCACAACCATACCCCGGGCAATGCCAAAAATCATTCCAGCAAAACGATCGGTTCCTGTCAAACCAGTCTTTTTAACCAGCGCACTTAATAAAAAACTGATTATGCCACCCAAGATAAGAGTTACCAAAAATAACACTGCGAACGCGGCAGCAATTCTAGCTGAAGGATAACTGATCACCGGTTCAAGAAATACGGAAAATTTGCGGCTAAAACTCAAACCGATCCAGATTGCAATAATCCACGTAAACAAGGAAAATGCTTCTCGAATTAAACCTCGAAATAACCCAATCACCAGGGAAATAAAAATCAACCCTAAAATTGCGTAATCTATCCAGATCATTATTCAGCCACTAAAATCGGTTGCAATTGAAATTGCTTTTCTAATTGCACTTTGATCACTTCAGCTCGTTTTTTGTCTAGTTCAGGCCCAATTCTAAGCCGAAACAATTTGCCATTTTTTTTTGTTTCAACTGAATCCAGAAAGGTTGAAAAACCTGATTTACGTAATTTATCCTGTAAAATCAATGCGTTTTTACGTTCCGCAAAACTACCCACTTGTATGATCCATCGAACCAATCCAGAAGCGGGTTTTTCTGGCTTTTCATCATTCTGTTGTTCTACAAATAATGGCGGGGCATCTGGCAAGATCAAAACTTGTTCAGTTGAGTCAGGTAAGTTTTCTGCAGTTTCAGCAAAAGTCTCTTTAGGGGGCTCCGGAATTTTCAATTCATTAATAAACTTCCCTTGATCCTGAACAGGATCATCAAATAACATGGGTATAAAAATAGCAGCTAAAGCTGTAATAACTACAGCTCCAATTAAACGCTGTTTTAATTCCTGATCCATATTACCCTCTATTTAATTTCAGAAACAATGTAATATCCAGTTTTTGTTGCAATATTTGTAACTATTCAGCGTATTTATAGATTCAATATCAGTGACTTATTCCAGAAG
>CAZGYJ010000103.1:0-11079 GCA_964530345.1 uncultured Methylomonas sp. | reverse complement strand
CGTACCCTGACCCTTTTAAATTCCTTATATTTTTCATCCACTTACAAGCGCTTTTCTGACCCATCAAATCGCCCTTTCAAAGTTAACTATAAAATAAGCTCTTTTTTGCGCCATCGACCCTGAAACTGATTCTAACGAAATCATGCTTGCTTGTCATGTTTTTTTGCAAATACCGCTCAAAGCTGACGCTGCGTATCAAGCGCGAAGTATAGTTAACGGCTATCATGATTATTATCTCTTAAACGAGCCAACCGCTAAAAATCAAACAGGCTTTTTGTTGTAAATTGACTTTTATGCGTTCTTAAGTATTTACTGCCCCTTTCATTTCTAGGTTTTATTATTAATTGATTTCTTCCGATTTTTTCAACAAAACAGGCATTGCCCTGTAGTTTTGGCATCCAGGTGTTTATTTTATCAACATCTTGACTGCTGATATGAAAAATGTACTGTTCTGTGTCCAGTTTAATTCCCAGCCATTTGTAGCCTTTGCTTTCCACTTTGGAAAACAGCTGAGCCAGGGGGATGTTTTTTTTGCCAGTATCGGATAGGACTGCGCTTGTTAAAAAATCAGGGTCAGAAAATAAAAAACCACTGCGCTGCTTTTCTTTGATTAGCAATGGGTGAATCATCGAATATTTGTTGGATTCTTGATTAAATACGCCTTTCAGTTTAAACAACAGGCTTGACATATCTTCCTGAAACCAGATTTGGCAGGAAAATTTTGCGGCCAGTTGCTGAAAACTTTTTCTTTCGTTTTTTTGGTAGGAATAACCAGGCCGGATCAGAATGGTTGTAACATTAATCCCGGCAAATTGGCCGGACTGTGCCGAGGCATTGGTAATCTGTTCTGCAAGTGAGGATTTCTGCTGATTTTTGGAAATTAATTTTAAATCAAACATGGTTAACTGTGCGTTTTTTAACACCCAGATATCGGTTTCCATCTGGGCTCGTTCTTTTTCATAAGGTTCCAGCCCAACCAGCAGGTCATCCACATCAAAAGTGGAAACCAGGCTGGCAAACCAATGTTCAAACACTGCGCCTGAGGATTCCTTGCCATTACCGACTTTTCGCCAATCCCATTGATGTTCGATTACTTTTTGCAGCATATCGACACAATCGATATTTTTTGATTTCGTGGAATGAATATCATTAAAGCCTGATTGAATTTTGACCAGATTTTTTATCCCGAGCTTTTGCATGCGATAATTCAGTCTCTGTGGATCTATGATAAGTTTTTCTGTTTGCAGGCTGCCCTCTTTCAATAACAAGCTTAGCCAGGCGCCATCAATATCCCGATAAATGATTTTGATGTTTTCGCTATTTAAAAAACCCAATACTCCGGCAAACATGGTTTTTAAACCACCAGTTGCATTGATCACCAGATTATCTGCCGCTATGGAATCAAACCATTGTTTAATGGCATTGTAGACTTGTTCAGGGTGTTTGCTTTGTTCACGATGTTTTGGTTGATGCAAGACGGCTTCAATGCCGGGAAAAAATTCCTCGGCCATTTTTTTTATTCTGTGTGCTGGCTTAACGGATAGCGCCTCATCATGGGTGTGGTAAATAAACAAATGGGTCACTGGTTTTTCCGCATTATGGAAGGCAAATAACCCTTCAAGATTGGGCATGATTTGTTTACTGGCCAAAACCGCCATGGCCGAGGTGTGGGTCTGCATATTCATTTTTTTGATTATGTTAAGGAATGAGCATGAAATAACCTGGGCATCTAATGCCATGCATATTCCAATTGTAAAGTCAAAACCATTGAGTTTCCAAATATTGGCTTTGTGCAATTGTGGATACTGCACGGTATGGAGACGCACGTTTTACTAATCCTCAATCGGGAACTTGTTCCAGGCATGTTACACCTTTTATAAAATTTCAGTGCATACTCTGAAATTAATGGAACGCGAATTATTCATTTGAATTTGAAACGGTACAACACATACCGGCTGTTACAAGCTTTCCTTTTTCATGTTGTTGCATCACATTATTCGTAAAGACAATCATCCAAATTTGGCAGGTTTGCTAATTCTGACAGGTAATTGTTCCAGGCATCATCGTAAATAGAAAACCCATTCAAAGATAAATGTGCCATATGATGATCATGTACTACTTGAAAAGCTTTATCAAAATCTGCATTCAAAAAATTTCTGCTTAAAAGTACGCATGTGTGATACACATCGGAATAGTTATTGGTTTTGCCATTTGCACATTGACTGATTTTTTCTGACATCAGCTTCACAATGGAAATGACATAACCATCATGCTGCCAGCTTATACGGCTTTCCATCACATCTTTTCCAGAAGCTGCGATAGCGCCTAAAGCCACATAGGACACATTCACCAAACCCCTCAGAATATCAGCCATTTCTCCTGATTTTATCGCGTTAAACAACAGGCTCGCTGATTCCATTAACATTGCCTGATGAAAAATATTTTCCATATCAGAAACATGCCCGGTTTCGCCAAATTTTGCTTGCTTAAACGAGCAGGCATCATGGTGTTCTCTTACTAATTGCAAATGTTTATTCATGATTTTACTCCTGTGTTTTCAATTTATGACAACGTTTTATTGATTTTGATTAAAATTATGCAAAAAAACTAGCATTTTAATAATCTTCGGTATTCGGGAGCCCTGTTAAATATCAGTAAAATAACGTATTATTAAGGTTAATTTTTTCATTTATTAATAGTTAAATTGTTCAGGAGTAAAAAATGCCCATAAAGAAAATGGTTGATCTGGATTTGGCGGGAAAGCGGGTTTTAATTCGCCAGGATCTGAATGTACCCATTAAAGACGGCAAAGTCACCAGTGACATCAGAATTCAGGCTAGTGTGCCAACCATTAAATTCGCGCTTGAAGCAGGAGCCTGCGTGATGGTCATGTCGCATCTCGGGCGTCCGGTTGAAGGTGAATATAACCAGGAATTTTCACTAAAACCTGTAGCTGAAAGACTTTCTGAATTATTAGGGCAACCCGTCAGACTAGAAAAAGACTGGCTTGATGGTATTGATATTAAACCCGGCGAGGTTGTGCTTTGTGAAAATGTTCGCTTCAACAAAGGCGAAAAGAAAAATGACCCTGAACTGGGTAAAAAAATGGCTGCCCTCTGCGATATTTTTGTTATGGACGCTTTTGGCACCGCCCACCGCGCACAGGCGTCTACTCATGCTGTGGCTCAATTTGCCCCGACCGCCTGTGCCGGCCCACTGCTTGCTAATGAACTTGAAGCGTTAGGTAAGGCACTGGAAACACCGGACAGACCTTTGGTTGCTATCGTTGGCGGCTCCAAGGTTTCAACCAAATTAACGGTTTTAAAAAGCCTGTCTGAAAAAGTGGATCAGCTTATTGTTGGTGGCGGCATTGCTAATACTTTTATTGCTGCTGAAGGCTATCCAGTTGGCAAATCACTTTATGAACCTGATTTACTTGAAGAAGCCAAACGATTAATTGCTGATGCCAAAAAAAACGGTTCGGATATTCCCATCCCGGTTGATGTCGTCTGCGCCAAGGAATTTTCTGAAACAGCCGAAGCAACTATCAAACCAGTGACTGAGGTTGCAGATGATGACTTGATTTTGGACATTGGCCCAGAAACAGCAAAACAATATGCTGAAATAGTTAAAAAAGCTGGAACGATAGTATGGAATGGTCCGGTTGGCGTTTTTGAGATTGATCAATTTGGTGAAGGCACCAAATCCCTGGCACTGGCCATCGCCGAAAGTCCTGCATTTTCAATTGCTGGTGGAGGCGATACTTTGGCTGCTATCGACAAATATCAGATCAAGGACAAGATCTCATATACATCAACAGGCGGCGGCGCCTTTCTGGAATTTCTGGAAGGCAAAGAGTTGCCCGCTGTAACAATTTTGAAACAGAGAGGATAAATAAGGCAACAATGATTTGCTTGAAATTTTGTAACAAACCCATATATAACAGTATGATAAATAGTAAATTTTGGAGAGAAAATGGCTAGAGTTACCGTAGAAGATTGCCTGGATAATATTGAGAATCGCTTTAAACTGGTTTTGTTGGCCGCAAAAAGAGCCCGCCAATTGCAAAGAGGTGCAGAGGAATTTGTTCCTAGAGATAAAGACAAGGACACTGTGGTTGCTTTGCGTGAGATTGCTGAAGGCCATGTTACTGAAGATAACATTGAAATGCTTCATCAAGTGGGAGAAGTTGAAACAACTTCGACACCTGTTGAAAGGTTGAGCGAACCCTTCTAAAGGCTTTTTTAAAGATGGTGGAACTGGCCGAAAAAATCAATATTGAATTGCCTCAGGATAAATTACTGAGGCAGTTATGTACAATTTTGAGTCGATATTTGCATCAATCTCAAATTGATGAAGTCATTCACGCCTATGAGTTTGGAGCCAGCGCTCACGCCGGTCAATTGCGGAAAACGGGTGAAGCCTATATTTGCCACCCTCTTTCTGTTGCCATTTATCTTGCTGAAATGCGCATGGATGCCCAAGGCATTATGGCAGCTGTATTGCATGATGTGCTTGAAGATACCGATGTTACCAAGTCCGAATTACAACAATTATTCGGAGAAGATGTTGCAGAATTAGTTGACGGACTTACAAAACTGTCAAAAATTGACAATAAACCGCACGATGAAGCCCAGGCTGAAAACGTTCGCAAGATGATTCTGGCCATGGCTGCTGATTTACGTGTCATTTTGGTCAAGTTGGCAGATCGCCTGCATAACATGCAAACGCTGGATGTTATGAAAAGCAATAAAAAGCAACGGATCGCAAAAGAAACATTAGATATTTATGTACCAATTGCCAATCGTCTTGGAATGAACGATATGCGAAGGCAATTGCAATCGCTTGGTTTTTACAATCTGTATCCAATACGGTTTCGGGTTTTGCAAAAAGCCTTGAAAAAAATCCGAGGCAATCGCAAGGAAGTCGTCGATACCGTCGAATCTGCAATCAAGAACCGACTTATCGAAAATCAGTTAAATTGTGAAGTTACAGGTAGAGAGAAAAACCTCTACAGCATTTATCAAAAAATGCTGAAAAAAAGAATTTCCTTTTCAGATGTTGCCGATATTTATGCGTTCAGAATTTGCTGTGATACGGTTGATACCTGCTACCGTGTACTTGGAGCTGTGCATAATCTTTACAGCCCGGTTCCGGGCCGTTTCAAGGACTACATTGCTTTACCCAAAGCCAACGGATACCAATCGCTCCATACCTTGTTAATTGGCCCCTACGGATTGCCCATTGAAATTCAGATCAGAACCCATCAGATGCATCAGGTTTCTGAATCGGGTATTGCTTCACACTGGTTATATAAATCCGATGATGAAAAAAAATCCACTTTGCAAGATCTAGCGCACGAATGGCTGAGGGATTTACTTGAAATTCAGAAGAGCGCAGGCAACCCTCTGGAATTTATTGATAACCTAAAAATCGATTTATATCCACAAGAAGTCTATGTATTTACACCGCAAGGCAACATTATTAAATTACCCAGAAATGCTTCAGTTGTTGATTTTGCCTATGCTGTGCATACCGATATTGGCAATTCCTGTATTTCCGCACGTATTGACAAACAACTGGTTCCCTTGCAAAGCAAACTGGAAACAGGCATGACGATTGATGTTATCACCGCTGAATGGGCCAGACCCAACCCGCTGTGGCTAAATTACGTGGTCACAGCAAAAGCCAGAAGTGGCATCAGAAACTTTCTCAAGCATTTTAAACAACAAGAAGCCATTGACCTGGGCAAAAGATTGCTGGAAAAGGAATTAAACAGCATGGATATGTCATTAGACAAAATACCCGAGGCGCATCTAAAAAATCTTCTTGAAGCTTTGGAAATACCAAGCAAGGAAATATTACTGGAAGAAATTGGCTTGGGTAATCGCATGCCTTTTTTGATTGCCAAAAGAATCAGTCAAAACAATATGCAGGAAGCCGTCAAACTGGAAGATGTTGAACACAATCAAAAATCTCCGTTACTCATTAAAGGCACTGAAGGGATGGTCGTTACATTGGCAAAATGCTGTCACCCCATCCCAGGGGACCCGATCCTTGGTTATTTTAACCCTGGCCGGGGTATTGTTGTGCATCATCATGAATGTCGTAACAGTAAAGACAATCGAATCAAAAAAACCAATTGGCTCGATGTGGAATGGGGCCACGATATAACTGGAGAATATCCGGTTGAAATTCATATTGAAATCCTTAATCGCCAGGGAGCTTTGGCTACCGTTATTTCAACCATCTCTTCATTGAAATCCAACATTGAAAACATTCAGGTTATCGGTCAAGATGATTCGATCTCAGTCGATCAGGTTATATTGAGTGTTAAAGACCGAGTACATCTTGCCAATATAATTCGGAAACTAAAAAAACTTTCAATCGTCTTAAAAATATCACGAACTAAAGCTTAAGCGACATGAACAAGGAAATTATCCAAACACCAAAAGCGCCCCAAGCCATTGGGACTTATTCACAAGCAGTTAAAGTTGATCAGACTGTTTACCTTTCCGGCCAAATCCCGCTCGACCCGGACACGATGGAAATTGTTGAAGGCGACATAGCTGTGCAAATCAGACGTGTTTTTGACAATCTAAAGGCTGTAACCGAAGCGGCCGGAGGTAATCTTGGCCATATCGTCAAATTAAATGTATTTTTAACTGATTTAACCCATTTTCCTGTTGTCAATGACATGATGGCCGAATATTTTGCCGAACCCTTCCCGGCTCGTGCAGCCGTCGGCGTCTGTGCATTACCAAAAAATGTAGCGGTAGAAATGGATGCCATCATGCATCTGCCAGAACAAGAATATACCATATAAAGTACGGCGTGCATGAATCGCTTACTCAACCAGTCACATCACTGGCTGGTATTGGCGGCCAGACTGCAAAACGCCTGGAAAAATTAGGCATCTATCGAGTTCTTGATCTGATTTTTCATTTGCCGTTGCGCTATGAAGATCGTACCCGCATTATACCCATTGGTTCTTTAATACCTGATCAAACCGCTTTGATATGTGGAACCATTGAATTCACAGACATTATAACCAGTGGCCGTGGAAGTTTTATTTGTAAAATCAACGATGGCACTGGTTTTATCAGCTTACGATTTTTTCATTTTAACGCGAGACTTCAAAAACTGCTGGAAGTGGGTTCGTTACTCAGTTGTTTTGGTGAAGTTCGATACGGCTTTTCAGGTATGGAGATGATTCATCCTGAATATAAAAAAATCTCCTCAAAAAATGAATGTATAACTGAAACCACGTTAACCCCAGTCTACCCTCTTACCGAAGGCGTTCGCCAAACCACTCTGCGAAAAGCAGTTCAACAAGCTCTGGAACTATATTTCCAATCCGAACAAAATCTAATTGATGAACTTCCAGAAATTATTTTGGAAAAGATGAACTTGCCAAGACTTGATGAGGCACTTAAAACACTCCACGCCCCAGATAAAAGCATAGCCCTTGCCGATCTGGAAACTGGCAACTTACCAGCACGAAAACGTTTGGCTTTTGAAGAATTACTCAGTCATCATCTGAGCCATTTGCAGACAAAACAAGCAAACAAACAATGGCAGGCACCTGTTTTTAATGTCAATCAAGCCGCTATAAAACAATTTCTCCAGGCGTTACCATTTGCCTTAACAAACGCACAACAACGAGTCATTAAGGAAATCGAGCAGGATTGCTCAAAACAAACCCCAATGATGCGGCTTATTCAGGGAGATGTCGGTTCCGGAAAAACGGTTGTCTGCGCCTATGCTACCCTGCTAGCAGTAGAATCCGGGTTTCAGGTTGCCATGATGGCGCCGACAGAACTGTTGGCGGAACAACATTACCGTAATTTCTGCGCATGGTTTAAGACAACAAAAATCAAAATATCATTACTCACAGGTCAAATTAAAGGCAAACAGCGCGAAGAAATTTTGCAAGCTATTGCTGAAGGAAACAGCCAAATTATTATCGGTACGCATGCCTTGTTTCAGGAGGCAGTCAAGTTTTCCAACCTGGGTTTAATTATTATTGATGAACAGCATCGGTTTGGCGTCAATCAACGGTTAGCGTTACGAGAAAAAGGCACCCATTCGAACATCAAACCTCATCAATTAATCATGACCGCAACGCCAATTCCACGAACATTAGCCATGCTAAATTATTCAGAGTTGGATATTTCAATTATTGATGAACTGCCACCAGGAAGAAAACCGGTTATCACACGAGCCATCAGCGCTGAGCGACGAGACGAAGTGATCGCAAGAATCCAGCACTGGACAGAACAAGGAAATCAATCTTACTGGGTTTGCACCCTAATTGAAGAATCTGAAATTCTACAATGTGAAGCGGCTGAAAAAACAGCAGAAAAACTGATCGCAGCTTTGCCAGAAGTCAGAATCGGACTAGTTCATGGCAGAATGAAATCATCCGAAAAAGAACAGGTGATGTCAGACTTTAAACAGCATAAAATTGATATGCTGGTGGCAACCACAGTCATTGAAGTTGGCGTTGATGTCGCTAATGCCAGCTTAATGATCATTGAAAATCCCGAACGCCTCGGGTTATCACAACTGCATCAATTGCGTGGACGAGTCGGCAGAGGGGCAAATGAAAGTTTCTGCCTGCTGATGTTTCAACCGCCCTTGTCTGATACTGCTAAACAGCGCTTGGGTATTTTACGGGAAACCAGCGACGGATTTATCATTGCCGAAAAAGACCTGCAACTAAGAGGCCCTGGTGAAATGTTAGGCACCCGACAAACCGGACAGATGCAATTCAAAATTGCTGATCTGGCTATTGATTCCGACTTATTGGAACAAGTACAATCTGCCGCACAAACCATAGAACAACAATCCCCTCAAATCATTCAGCCATTAATCCAAAAATGGCTGGGCAACACAACGCATTATGCCGAGGTTTAGAAGCTATTGAAAAAAAGTGTTTTATATTCAGCCGAACCAGACTGGAAAACCAACCACCCAGGAACCCATCGACTTATTCCCGAACAGGCTGCCAGCTGGATTTATGAGCCAGAATCAATTACCCGGCGGTTACGCTGTCTTTACAATAATCAGGTCGATGTCGAACTCTTGTTTCATCAGCATAGCTTACCCTTCTTAAGCGAAAACCAACTTCTCAAGCAATCCAGCCAACATTATTCTCTCATTCGGGAAGTCATGCTTAAATCCAACGGCAAACCTCTGATTTTAGCGCGCACCGTCATTCCCATAAAGACTTTGCATGGCGCACAACGGATTCTATCCAGACTCGGCAACAAACCCTTAGGAGAAGTGATTTTCTCCTACCCAAAGCTCCAGCGTTTGGAAATGCAGGTCTGTAAAATCGCATCATCGCACTGGCTTCCAGAAATAACAAATCGAACTAATCTACATGATTCGATATGGGCAAGACGAACCATCTATGCAATAAAAAACCGACAATTACTGGTCAGCGAATTTTTTCTGCCTGAAATTACTGAAAATATCGTCAACTTGAAGTGAAGTTCCAATGGCGCTTTGTCTATTTCATTTCCCTTTTAAAGCCTTAGGTTCGTCATGTGAATTACAGATTTATTCGGCATCCAGCCAACATGCCAAAAAGGTATTCCAGCTTGTCCAGGCAGATGTGCTACGTATCGAACAACGCTATTCCAGATACCGTGAGGACAGCATTTTATCTAAAATCAATCAGGCTGCCAAACAAGGGAATTCCATCGTTATTGACGAAGAAACACTGGCATTACTCCATTACGCCGATACTTGCTATCAACAAAGTGATGGATTGTTTGATATTACTTCCGGAATTTTAAGAACAGCCTGGGATTTTAAAAATCAGATCATTCCAACAGAGAAACAAATACAGGCTATTTTGCCGTTGATTGGCTGGAATAAAGTTCATATTAAAGATAACAGAATAAGTTTTTCAGCACCTGGAATGGAACTTGATTTTGGTGGCATCGGGAAAGAATATGCAGTCGATAGAGCTGCTACGATTTGCCAACAACAAGGGATCAAATATGGCCTGGTTGACCTGGGTGGTGATATTAAAATTATCGGCCCTCACGCTGATGGCAAACCCTGGTCAGTGGGTATTCGTCACCCCAGAAAACCGAACCAACTCATGGCTAGTGTTGAGGTTTCAAAAGGCGCTCTGGCAAGCAGTGGCGATTATGAACGCTGTATTATTATCAATGGAAAAAGATACAGTCACATTCTAAACCCAAAAACTGGCTGGCCGGTTCAAGGCTTATCTTCAATTACTGTTGTTGCTGAACAATGCATCATTGCTGGTAGTTTGTCTACCATTGCTATTTTGAAAGAAACTCAAGGCAAAGCTTGGCTGAAAAGTTTAGGTATTGCTTATATCTGGATGGATAATAAAAACAATACTGGAGGCACCATATCAGTAAACTAACTCATTTAATTACCGAACGTTCTTGAAGCAATTGAATAACGGAATTTACAGACTCCTCAAGTGTATGCTTATGCGTATCAATAACCAATTCAGGTTTAATAGGCTCTTCATACTTAGAACTTATACCTGTGAAAGATTGAATCTCGCCTAAGCGCGCTTTTTTATATAAGCCTTTCACATCTCTTTTTTCACATGTTTCAATAGGACACTTACAATATATCTCTAAAAAGTCTCCATGAGGAACCAAGCTTCTAGCCATATTTCGATCATCTTTGAAAGGTGAAATAAATGCAGTCAATACGATAACACCAGCCTCAGATATAAGTTTAGATAATTCGCCGACCCTACGAATATTTTCTTTCCGGTCTCCATCACTAAACCCAAGGTCATTACATAAGCCATGACGAACATTATCGCCATCCAAAACAAAAGTTGAAGCACCTTTTTGAAATAGTTGGGCTTCCACTGCATGGGCTAAGGTTGATTTTCCAGAACCTGATAAACCTGTAAACCAGAGAATAGCACTTTTATGTCCATGTAGTTTTTCTCTATCAGCTCTAGACACGGTCGCCTGGTGCCATATAATGTTTCTGATGTTTTTCTCTGCCATAGACTTCTACCTTAATCTGTGATTTTAATACGGATTAAGATAATAATTAAAAAGCGCG
>CAZGYJ010000102.1:3574-11118 GCA_964530345.1 uncultured Methylomonas sp. | reverse complement strand
CTCTCCTACGTTTTTCCTTCAAACCTTTATTTTGGAGCTCATGCATGCCTGTGAGCAGCAAAGCCAGGACCAATGCGAAAAATTAATTGAACACATAGCGAAGACAGCCGGATGCTTTTTTGAAGAAACTTATCGAAAAGACAAAAAAAAACTTACTGATGCTCTTGACAGGGAAAGTTACACAGAACTGATTCTTAGCCTAAAAAACAACATTGGGGGTAATTTTTCCCTTCAATCCAGTGATCAGGAGTGTATTACTGTCACGAATACTAAATGCCCGTTTGGCTCGAAAGTCACACATTTCCCGGAACTTTGCCGTATGACATCAAGTGTTTTTGGTGGCATTGCCTCCAGAAACCTGGGCTATGCCAAGGTAGAAATCAAAAAAAGCATTGCTAAGCAGGATGGTTATTGTGAAGTTTGTATTCACACCAACCCTGAAACAGCAAAGGACTTACCTGGAATTGAATACACCAATTCCTCTCCAAGCAAGGAAAAAATTGCCATGAAGGATCTGCAAACCCGAATTGATCAAAGTCTAAAAAAAATCTGGTATCAAGAGAAAAAAAATAACAGCAAAAAATTTGCACCTACGATTATTGCCAAGTCGCCTGCAATGCAAAAAGTTTTACAGGCAATTGAGATTATTGCCCCAACATCGGCGACAGTTTTAATTCAGGGCCCTACGGGAGCCGGAAAAGAACTCATTGCCAGAGCCATTCATGGCATGAGCGAACGCAGTAACAAACCATTTATTGCTGTTAATTGTGGAGCTATTCCAGAAAGTCTGATTGAAAGTGCCTTGTTTGGACATGAAAAAGGTGCTTTCACCGGTGCAATCGAAGTTCATCAAGGCTATTTTGAACGCGCTGAAGAGGGAACCCTGTTTTTGGACGAAGTTGATTCTTTGTCACCGGCCGCCCAAAACCGTTTGCTACGAATTATTCAGGAAGGTGAATTGGAGCGAGTCGGTGGAAAACACACTTTACATGTTAATTTAAGAATTATTTCAGCGACCAACCAAATCCTGGAACATAAAGTCGAACAAGGAAAATTTCGAAATGATCTCTATTATCGCATCAACGTGATCCGGTTAGAAATTCCACCTCTTGCAGAACGTCCGGAAGATTTACCTTATTTAGTTCAACTGATCATTAATCGAATGAATAAAAAACATAATAAAAAAATTGAATCCGTCAGTCGTGAAGTCATGCAGCAAATTCGTGGCTATCAGTGGCCTGGTAATGTGAGAGAATTAGAAAACACCCTGGAACGTAGCCTGTTGTTTGCTAAAGGACAAGAAATAACGGAATTGGATTTTGGTTCTGCAGTACCTGTTACAAAAACAAATAACTGGAAAAAACTAAAGGAAAGTGCCATAGCTCAAGTAGAACGAACTTTTTTAAAAGCGTCTTTACTTCAAAACCAAGGTGATGTTAAAAAAACAGCTGATATGATGGAACTTACGACTCGTGCTATTTACGATAAAATCAAAAAACACAATTTATGTTTAGCGGACTTTCGCGGCCAAGAATAGGAAACAAACATGCAAAAAAAAATTTTAACCGATACAACCAATCTCTTCAACAAATTACCTGTTTTGCTACTAATTGTCCTCAGCAGCAGTTTTATGCTAACTGGATGTAATGATGACAAGCCAAACAAACCTTTAATTAAGACACAAATAAAAAAATACAATAAAGCGACTGTGCTGAAAGGTTCAGTCAGTGATGATAAACAAACCAGTCTCTCCGGTGAAGTTAAAATAACTGACGAGCAAGGCAATATCATCACTACAGCAAAGCTTCAAAAAAACAATCGCTTCACGGTAGAAATTCCAGCAGGAACCACCTTACCTATTGTTTTAACTTTTGATCCTGGTAATGGAGGCAACAAATTAATTTCTGTAGCAGTTGACCCCTACATTAAAATTTACGAAATCAACCCTCGTACCACCGCAATTGCCAAACAAGCAAAAGCACTTGGCGGGTATACAGTGGTAAACATTATGCAAGCCGCCAATAGTGCAGTTAATGCCCCCGGTAGAAATAGAACTTCTGCAAATTTTCGGGGCGACCCAACCAAGCAATACGGTGGCTGGCATTAAGGAATGCGCACGAACATTACATGGCTTGACCCCGCTCTTGAAGACAAACAAAATCCTACGCCAGTTGTCGAATTTATACCATGTGCGATCCCAAATTACCATGTACTTACTGAGGATGAAAGCTAACACATTCCGTGACATAATGAGTTTCAATTTCGTATCCAACCCAAGGAAATAATAATGATGCATCTGACAAAAAAAATTATATTAGCTTTTTTTCTTTTAACCGCCATTTCCAGCTTTTCTACAGCAAGTTTTGCTGCAGGGAAAATTGAAAATGCGACCATGGATGAAATCAAAGGTTTTATTGATACCACCATCGAACGCTCTGAAAAAGTACTTGCAGCAATCGAAAGTGGTGCGGACAATGAAACCGTCTTGTCGCTTCTGAATAATGTCAAACAAATGGCAAAAGAAATTCACGCAACCAAGAAAGCGGCTGTTTATAAAAGCAAAGCGGGATCGCAAATGAAGAAAGCAAGAATTGCTGCAAAAAAAGGTGATTTGGATACCGCCAAACCCCACGTTGTTAAAGGTCTTGAATTTTACCGCAAGCTTAAAGAAGTATTTCCTGGAAATTAATTTATCTTTTTTTCAAAGGACTCCAAAATTGATCTGACGATTACAACAAATTCAGGAGTAACTGTCAGGTCAATTGTCCGTTGTAACTGATTTAATGGTATTGGGTCTATTTGGTTTCCTGTACAAAAATCAATTACTCAAATTCAAAGCTCTTCAGACAAGCTTAATGCTCCTGCCATCTTTATTTGACTGCAATGCAGCAACAATAACCTGACAATTAATTTCGGAATCTGCAATTGAAAGCGCAGGGCTTTTATTATTTAGTACACAATCGCTGAAATGTTCAATTTCTAACAAAAAATGATTGGCAACAGTAAGCGTTTCCAAGCCATTTTCTCCATCTTCTGTCCACCATGAAATAACCGGATGCTCATTGGGTTTCGCCCAAACATTATGGCATTTCAACCCACCTTTGGTCCCGATTACCTCATATTCAGCACGACGAGCATGTTCAAAACTATACTCAAATTGGGCATACCGGCCATTTCCATAATCGATGCTGCCACAACCGCCAAGATCTACCCCAGATTTTGTAAATTTTGCCATTGCAGCAACTGATAATGGCGCCTCTTTCATAAATGGAAATCTGGCTGCATGAATAGCATAACAACCGATGTCCCACATTGCGCCGCCACCTTTTTCAACAGGGTCAGCAATACGATACTCCCGTGCTGGTTGCAACATAAAAGCAAAGCTTGATTTAACCATCCTAACTTCGCCAATCCTTCCATTATTGATAATATTCATCAGTTTGGCGTGCTGCGGATGAAATCGATACATAAATCCTTCCATCACGGCAACATGCTCTTCGTAAGCCGCGGCTTCGATCGCTTCAATATCAGCTCTTTTTAAAGCCAAAGGTTTTTCACAAAGCACATGCTTACCCTGTTTAATTGCCCTCAATGTCCATTCGGCATGCTCATGATTTGATAACGGAATGTAAACAGCCTGGACATCAGGATCTTCAAGCAAACTGCTGGGATCATCAAAAATTTTTACATTTTGCTGATCTGGGGCATATTTTGCTAAAGTTTCGGCGGCTGCACCGGGCCGACGACTCGACATTGCCACTAGCTCACTGTTTTCTGCTGCTACAATAGCCGGCATTAACTGCTGATTAATTCGAGCAGCGCCTAAAATACCCCAGCGAAGTTTCTTTTGCTTAACCATTATTATTCTCCCTATAATTTTGAATGATTTAAAAATTATTTTCTTTTAATATAAGTAACTATTCAGCATATTTAATATATCTAAAATCACTCAATACAGTAACTTATGGAAGAAGTGTATGTGTCATGGATGACACAATCAAGCCTACACGGACTCATTCAGGGCGTCTTCTGGAATAAGTCACTGATATTGAAAATATAAATACGCTAAGTAGTTACTAAATATAATTACTTAATAATCATCACTATCTTTGAAATGAAAATTTGCTTGAATATAACCCTTTTCCCATTAAAAATACATATTTCTAAAAAAGTTTTTAATCTGAACTAAAAATAAATTCAATCGATGCCATATAAAAATATAAATCCCGAAGCAATGATTCTCCGCGATCATCTTGCGTATGACAGAACGCAACTTGCAATTGAAAGAACTTTACTTGCCTATATCCGAACCGCTATTGGGCTGCTTGCTGCTGGCGCAACATTAATTGCGGTATTTCCAGAGAATAATTTGATCCAAATTGCAGGAATAATCATATTGTTGGCTGGATTTGTCGTAATCGCAATTGGGTTTTATCGCTTCTTTGCTGTCCGTAAGCATTTGCAATCGGTTTACGAACCAAACAATCAAAATACTGAATCTCAAAATCCTTCTACTTTGGAGTAGTCAATTTATTTTCTGTCAAGAATCTCGCTTAAGGTAACGGGTCTTCCCACATGATAGCCCTGTGCATAAGTTACCCCCATTTCAGTTAATAACTGCAATATTTCTTCTGACTCAACATATTCTGCCACTGTCGATAAATTCATGGTTTGGGCAACGCGCCAAACCGAATCGACTATGATGCAATCGGTTTTGGACTGCGGCATATTGCGTATAAAAATTCCATCTATCTTAAGAATGTTAACAGGGAGTTTTTTTAAATATTCAAAAGATGATAAACCACTGCCAAAATCATCCAATGCCACTGAGCATCCCATTTTTTGCAATCTACTCACAAATTCCGAAGCAGTATGCATGTTGGCAATAGCCGCTGTTTCAGTTATTTCAAAGCAAAGTTTTTCAGCAGGCACCTGGAATTCTTTAATCCACTGTTCTATGTCAGAACAAAATTGCGGGTCTGCAATGGCTTGTCCGGACAAATTGATCGAGCAAAGACCAATCTTATCCAAATCTGTTTCGGTTGAAGATAACCATTTCAGAGTATTCCTGACCACCCAGCGGTCAATATTGGGCATTAGATTAAAGTTTTCCGCGTGAGAAATAAATTCTCCGGGCATTTCCAGATTGCCGCTGGCACCTTGCAGTCGTAATAATATTTCAAAATAGTGTTGAATATGACCGCCTTCGGGCGGTTCGATTGGAATAATGGGTTGCGCGACCAGGGTAAAAAGATTTTGAGCCAGTGCCTTATTAATTCTCCCTAACCAATCAGCACGGTTTTCCCGTCGCTTGATATCCTGATCCTTATTACTGGCACTGACCGAACCGATATTTCCTTGCGCATAAGCTTTTTCTGCCAGTGTACTGGCATGCTCAATCGGGCCATGCGCTTCACCGGGAACATAATCTATCGGTACAAGTGAAAAAACGGCATTGATATGAAAAGATTTTTTTTGCCAGACAAATTTAAACTGCTTGACTTTTTCAGCCAGTTGTTTGACAACGTTCATTGCCTGATTTTCCTTCAACAACAAAGCAAAAGCGGAATCACTTACCCGAAAAATTTTATTCTCCAGATCAGTTTCAATTTGTAAAAACCCGGCAAATTGTCGAAACAAGGTATTTTGAGCTTCAATACCATAACCTTGCACCAAAGTATCAAAATTGCAAATTGAAGCATAGCCCAATAAATAACTGGCCTCCTCTTGATTACTTGATGATAAAGCTGTCATTTTTTTCTCCAGGCTTCGTCTGTTGGGCAGCCCCGTGACTGGATCATGCAATGTAGTATGCTCCAAAGCCGCTTCTTTTTTCCGACGTTCCAGAGAAACTGCAGCAACCAACTGCGCTAAAATTGCTAGCGTAATAATCAGCAGCAGCATACCTAATGTTTGGGGGATATTCATTCCTCCCGAGGTTCCTGCAATCCCAAAAAAATGAAAAGTGAAGATGGTATAGGCCATAATTGCCACAGCAATATTGGTAAATACCACACCCAGCCTTAAAGCGCTCCAAGCAATCATCGGATATAAAAACAATTCAGAGTCTAATAAACCTGCAAAAAAATATTTTTCACCCATCGCAATGGTAAGAACGACTAACAATGCCGCTGCTGCAAGCCAAATCATTTTTTCTGTTTTGAAAGCCGAATAATCCGCATAAGAATATTTAAGGTGATATTTTCTGCCAAATAAGGCGATGGCAGGAGCAAAAACCAATGCACCCAAGGCTTCTCCAAAAGTATAAGAAAAAACTAGCAAACGAACATCTTCCGGAAGTTGGATCTCATAATCCAACCAAATTAATGGAAGATCCAGAAAAAAACTGGTTATTGGAGAAATCAGAAAAGCCGCCACATAAAAATGCAAAAAATTTCGGACGGGCCGTTCTATCAGGTTATGGCTAAGAGTTTTACGCAAATATAAATAAGCCAACCATCCACTTGTCAACATGGAAAATGAAAACCAAGCAGATACAACAAATGAGTAACCAATCAAATAGTAGTGCCCAACGAATAAACCAATAAGCAACACTGGTAAAGCTTTGAATGCCATTCGGTACAACAGCCCTAAAATGACTCCTGAACCTAAAATGACGATTGGCGTGTCATGCTGCGGAAATCGATAAAAATGAGAAATCCATATAACCGTTGCAATAACTACAGCAATGAATAAATGAATAATTATTGTTTTTATAATGTTCACTCAATAGCCCTGACTATACTGACCAGTTTTTCCAGAACAACCACATTTAGTTCTGTTCAGGATAACTTCGATTTTGTCATCATAATATAAACGTATTCAACATTTAAAGCCGAAATCATTTCCTTTCCGTAAATTGAGGTTGATCTCTTAAAGCAATTTGAAATTTTTTTCAACCTGAATTCCACCAAACGATTGCAATAAAAACCTACAGTTAGACGGTAAAATACTTACATGATATATCTATTTTTTTTACAGTCTTATAATCTTAAATTCCTGTTTATTTTTTCCGAATTTCTATAAGCCATTATAAATAAAAATATTTTTAATCTTGGCCCAAAACCTGCCGTCAGTTATTCGCATTTTGAATGCAAAAAAATTAAACACTCAAGATAAAGAGAGGAAAAAACAATGAAAATAACGAAGTTGTTACCAATTATGCTATTTGCATCATTCCAAATACAAGCAGCACCCGTAGATTTAGAACTGTCACTGGTTATAGATGTTTCTGGAAGTGTAAATGGAAACGAATATAACCTGATGATGGATGGCTACGCAAATGCTTTCCGTAATACGACCGTACAAAATAACATTCTTGGTGGTACAAACGGCTCTATTGCTGTCAATACAATTTTCTTTTCCAGCAGTGCTTTTACAACCAGCTTAGATAATTTTGTATTACTTGACTCAGCAGCAGCAATCAATAGTTTTGCTGATACGCTTGATAATTTTGTAAGACCTGGTTTTGGCGGCACTAACATCTCTACCGGTACAAACAAGGCAATTGCCTTACTCGATGCTGATACGCTTTATGAAAGCAC
>CAZGYJ010000102.1:0-3474 GCA_964530345.1 uncultured Methylomonas sp. | reverse complement strand
TGCAAAAATTGAAAGCTGAAACAAACACAAACCCAAACAACAATATACCAGAACCAACCACTTTGGCTTTACTCTTGTTAGGCTTACTTGGGTTTAGATTTTCAAGAAAAAGTGTCAATTAATTTTACACTAGAAGAAATTAAAAACTAACTCGTTTGTTTTTCTGCTCTGCTTTTTTATGCAGAGCAGATTGACAGCCATTTCTTTGTACTGAGCTCCTTTTTAACTATTGGGGAAAACGTGTTTCCACTTGACACAGTCACTTCAAGCCTTTTTTACCGTCGCCCACCAAAGTAAAATTTGCCCAGAAAAAAGGATGGGTATAGTTCTTCCCAGTCTCTTTTGGACTTAATAAAAATTTCTGTTGTACATGTTGTAAACCAACCGCTAATCCGACATCAGAATTTTGTTGTTTCTGCTCGAAAATCCCCGTCATTAGTTTAACTGTTGCTTCATCCGCTGCTGGCCAATGTGACACTAACAAAGATCTTGCTCCGGCAAAGAAAAATGCCCGGGCCAATCCTGTTAAATTCTCCCCCCCCTTTCTGTCAGGACCACCGGTGTTACAAGCTGACAAGACCACCAAATCTGCATCAAGATTGAGCTGTAAAATCTCTTCCATATCAAGAAAACCATCATCTTTATCTTGTAAAACTGCCGGTGGCGATGTTACGAGTGATGGTTGAGGTAGACATTCCAAATCATTTGGCAGTAAACCATGGGTGGCAAAATACAAAACCTGATAATTCTGTAAAGGCATGTTTTTAACTGCCCGGTCTGTAAACTCCAGACCTAAAGAAAAATCGACAACCTGCTCAGGAAAGGCATGAGCGACTTTTTCCAATTCCAATTTGGTGGCAGGTAAAGGTATAAAATTAGCTCTGGTTTCATGATAACTTGGCAACTGCTTACTGCGTTCCTGACAATTTCCAGATCGGCTTGAATTTAATTGATTTTCAACAGAATCAGTTATCGGTACAAAATCACCAAAGCCAATAAAAGCTTTTTCAGCTCTGGAATACCCTGCATTATCTCGTAATGCCACAAAAGAGCGTACAGAAGGTAACAAGCTGATTGAACTTGTTTTACTTAAAAACGCAATGTGACTATAGTCCTGAGCTTTTACTTCATTTGGTTTTTCGGTCACCAAAACTCCAAACGGCAGACTCAAAAATGCACCGCTAGACACAGTAATCAAATGTTTTCCAGAAACCTCATCTGCCACTGACCCAAACAAACGTTGATACAATAAAAAAGCCATATCAACATCGAATTTTTTTAACTGCCCCATCTTAGGGTCAAGTCCTGACCGCAGTTGATCGACAATTTCCTGTGCTTCGTGTCGGGATATATCAATTGGAACCGCAATCACTTTTTTGTTGGTAACAACAAACACCATGCCATCATCATTTCCTAATACAACTTGCGCCAAGGCCTCATCCGAACCAAGCAATGTCATGACCCGATTTGCATCAATGGCCGAATCAACCAATTGATTGTAACGAGGGAATGCGGCCTGAACCTGAATACTTAATGATGCCAGCCGAGAATCCAAATCTGCAAGTTTGGTTTTGATCATCTCCAATGTTTCTGCTTGTTGGGCGTCAGCCAATTTTGCCATTTCAGCATCATAAGCCTGGTTAAGCAAAAACCGTTCATCCTGGGCATCCTGATATTCACGAATCACTTTCCCTGCCCCTTCCTTATCCGCAGCAAGACGAGCAACTGCCAAGGCAATATTTTGCGTTGTTAGTTTGCTTCGGATCAGTTGTGCTGCGGTAAAAATTTCAGCAAAAAGCTCATCTTTCTCAGTAGGACGTTGCTCTGCCAACTTTAATACTGTTGTAAAATAAGGCAGTAACTGCTGATAGCTCAGGCTGCCATTACGGGATTTTACGAGATCAACGGCATGCCTAAATGCTTCCAATGCCTCATCACTGCGCCCTTGCACTTGCAGCGCCTCACCTAACTCAAGAAAATTAATTGCCGATGGCCGCTCGCCAGGAGCAAATGACTCCCACATTGTGGTTGCCGTTTCAAGGTGTTCACTGCGCTCGTCTTCCGCTCCTTTTTCCTGCGCCAAACGCGCGATCAAATTCTCAATTTCTGGTTTCCAGGAAGGGGGGGCTTCTGGGGCAAGCTGTAAAATATCAATTGCTTCACGCAATACTTTTTCTGCCTTATCGGGTTGATCCAGCCTGACCAGCATGGATGCTTCAATATACAAACTCTGGACAATATCAACCACAGTAGGGTTTTCAACCTGAGAAAAAACAGCAAAATCAACACGCTGCTGATTATCCAGATTGATCGCTTCATTGCCTGCTTGTAAATGATGTTTCAGCAAACTTCTACGGATAGTTGTCGCCCGATGCGCTAAATCCAACGCTTCTTTGAAATTACGGCGATTGGCCGCATGTAAAGCCCGATAACTCAAATATCTGGCCAAATCACTCCGATCCGGAGATTGTTGAGCGAGAACCCCAGCTCTTCTAAATAAAATATCGGCATGAGAAAAATTTCCCTGATTACTCACTTCTAAAGCTAAATGCATTAATGGATCAACCAGACCAATATTTTCTTCGCCTAAAATCTGTTCATGCAGTTGAAACGCTTTTCGATATCGTAGTGCCGCGGTGGTATGGTCTTTGATGCTGTTATAAAACTGACCTGCTGACATTAAACGATAATATTCCATTAATTCTCTGGAACCATATATCGGCCCTTTGATAAACTGCCGCACACGCTGTAATGCCTTGCTTCTAGTATCAGCTGTCATTTTGGTTGGTCTGACAAATTCGCCAGACAACTGACCAATCGTTGCTTCAACAACCGGCATGATAGTTGGAATTCCATCAGCCAGATAAATCGAATTACCTGCCTGCACAACACCTGCCATATACGGCCAATTCCCGTTTCGTAATTTGCAGGAAAGAATGTGAACTTTGAAGCCTTCAATCATTGTGGTATCAGATCCTGGCTCACAAATCATTTGTGAATTCAGCCATTCTCGCCATGCGCCTGAACTGGCCCATTGTTTCAGAGATACATCGCTACTGGAAACCGGTACTTCAAACACATGACCGCTAGGATGCTCCCATTTTCCACAATAAATTTCGAATTGCCTGACGCCAAAATCTTTATATTCATCAGCAAATGACTGACGATATCGACATTCTTCATTGGCCAGACTTTCCATAACATAAACTTCCGGCGCATCCATAAATGGCAAAGACTGACAGCCTGACAATACCAGGCTGAGACTGAACAACAAGCTGGTTATTATTGTTCTCATGGTTTCTTACCCTGTTGTTTATTATTTGATTGATCCTTTTCCTTCTTCCCGGAAGTAAATGCAGCAAAGGAAGACACTGAATAGGCACCTTCACCATTATCCCAAAGCTCGGTATTGCCAAAATTGGAATACTGATAAGCAGCCGGATTACTTGATGGCCTGCGTTGCTGCATCACAAC
>CAZGYJ010000101.1:2736-11184 GCA_964530345.1 uncultured Methylomonas sp. | reverse complement strand
ACCCAACATTTTCTAGATTTTGTCGGGTTACGCTACCGCTAACTCGACCTACAAACAACAAATGCTCTTAACTTAATGGTAGTGGCCCCAACCCTCTCCATCAGGTGAGGGTTAATGATTAGGAAATAAACAACTTTCTTTATCGTTGTTTGATCATTTTTGTTCTGACCAATTGGTAGGGTCTGAAAATATAACTAAGTGGCGCACTCCAGACATGAACCAATCGCGTAAACGGGAACAAAAAGAACACTGACATGCCAAGGAACAAATGTAATTTGTAGATAAAACCGATATCATCTAGTAGGTATGGTTCAGCATTTAATTTCAGCACCCCTTGCACCCATTCCGCCAACATAATCATTGTTGTCGCCTCGCCATTAACTGCATGGTAAATAGAAACAAAAATACTAAGTAACCCAACTGCCAAGGTTACCAGTATCCAGTCCAGAATAAAAATATCCATAAACCGGCTATTGGCTCGCACACGCGGATTATACATGCGGCGCCTCCATAAAATAACGCCTCCCATCATGCACACCGTACCAAAAACAGCTCCCAAAATAATGGCAATGTACTGATGTGCCATATCGGAAATACCAAGTGACAAAAACAATGAATGCGGTGTAACTAAACCGGCAAAATGTCCGAAAAACAAAGCTAGAATACCAATATGAAAAAGGATACTGCCTTTCCTCAGCAACTCCTTCTCAAACAATTGGCTGGAATCGGCTTTCCAGGTGTATTGTTCCCGGTCAAACCGAATCAGGCTGCCCACAAAAAAAGTAGTCAGTGCAATATAGGGATAAACGCCAAAAAGAAAATTTGTCAGATTCATAATAATACCTATGCAGCTATATCGGCAAGATGTCCATGCTGCTCCACCATTCTGACCAGTGGCGCATACGGACTGTTATTTTCCTCAAGACGACTGGCAATAATATCTGTCGCCTGTACTGTTTGTTGCAAAAATGATCGTGCGCTCGAAATGTCATCCATGGTCGCAACATATTCCAGAATCAAAGGCAAATAGTCTGGTAGCTCACCGTCACCAATTTCAAAGCCGGTTGATTTGTATAACTCCGAGAGCTGAATCAGCGCCGGTCCCCGGTCGCGGTCCTGCTCATCAAATAAATGATAAGTCAGATACAAGGAATGGTCTGAAACTAAGTCAAAGGTGTTGACGTATTCGGCTTGTAATTTAGTTAATGACTTTGATGACGCCCAGTCAATAAAAGTCTCTAACCTCAATTTATCTTCTGTAGATAATTCAGTTTGTTCAGCTAGTGTCTCCTTGATTTCCTGCCAGTGACCAACCAGTTCCTTACCGGGATATTCCAAAAACATGGACAAGATTTTGTAAACCGGAATCATACCTTTTCTCCATCAGAACGCTTGGCGGCAGGATGATAACGAACAAACTCCAGAACATCTTCAGTTTTCTTACGCCGGTCCGGAAAAATAGAAGCATTAGGACTGATACTGCAGCCATCATTACCAAAACTGAAACCATTGTCGCCCTGAAAACTATGAAAATCTTCATGTCGTAATTCTTCATGACTGGTAGGGATCACAAAGCGGTCTTCATAATTTGCAATTGCCATGTAACGATACATGTCACGGACAGAAGCTTCATCCAAACCAACTTCTTCCAATACTGCCAAATCTGTTTTACCATCAACATTCAGGGAACGATAAAAACTGCGCATGGCAATCATGCGTTTTAACGCCATAACGATTGGCTCTTCTTTACCTGCCGTCAACATATTGGCAAGATACTGAATTGGCAAACGCAAGGTTTCAATTTTTGGGATGGCACCATCTGGTGCAGTTTCCAGTTTACCCTGATCAATTTGCGCCTGAACTGGCGACAATGGCGGCACATACCAAACCATCGGCATGGTTCGATATTCAGGATGCAGTGGAAATGCAACTTTCCAGTCTACTGCCATTTTATAAATAGGTGATTGTTGTGCAGCCTCCAGCCATGACTCTGGAATACCATCTTCTCTGGCCTGTTTGATGACTTCAGGATCATTGGGGTCCAAAAACAAATCCAGTTGCGCTTGATATAAATCCTGTTCATTTTCAACAGAAGCAAGCTCTTCAATACGATCCGCATCATATAACATCACACCGTTGTAACGGATTCGACCGACACAGGATTCTGAACAAACCGTTGGCAAACCGGACTCCACTCGTGGGTAACAAGCCGTACATTTTTCTGCTTTACCGGATTCCCAGTTAAAAAACATTTTCTTGTAAGGGCATGCACTGATACACATACGCCAACCCCGACATTTATCCTGATCAACCAATACAATGCCGTCTTCTTCCCGTTTATATAAAGAACCTGAAGGACAAGAAGCCACACATGCTGGATTGATACAATGATTACAAATACGAGGCAGATACATCAAAAAGGTCTGCTCAAATTCAGCATAAACCTGTTTTTCCATATCATTAAAGTTGCTGTCCTCGCCACGCGCTTCGAATGTTCCGCCCAGATCGTCTTCCCAGTTCGGTCCCCATTCAATTTTTTCCAAACGGCTGCCATCAATCAGAGAACGCGGTCTGGCTGTCGGTGTAGCTTCACTCAATTCGCTGTTTTGTAAATGCGCATAATCGTAAGTGAATGGTTCGTAATAATCATCAATGGTCGGCATGTTGGGGTTCATGAAAATATTACGAAGAATATTCAGGCGATTGCCTGATTTTAACTGTAGCTTGCCTTTTACCAGTTCCCAGCCGCCATTCCATTGTTCCTGATCTTCCCAGTTTTTGGGGTAACCAATACCTGGCTTGGTTTCCACGTTGTTAAACCAAACGTATTCCATACCTTTACGGTTAGTCCAGACATTTTTACAGGTAACTGAACAGGTATGACAACCAATACACTTGTCGAGGTTAAAAACCAGTGAAAAATTTGCTCTTACTTTCATTTTAATTCCTCGCCTTATTCGCTATCTTCACAAGTGTACGGAGCCTGATGAACACCATCAGGATTGAGTGCTGCTTCCCGTTCATCAGTCAGCGGTTTCTCCAGCCATTGAATATCCGGATTTTCGATTTTATGTACGATGACATATTCATCTCGCTGCGAGCCAACAGTACCGTAATAATTCAAACCGTAACTCAACTGCGCATAACCGCCAATCATATGAGTCGGTTTCACGGTGATGCGGGTAACGCTATTATGAATACCGCCACGTTTACCCGTTGTATTTGACCCGGGCGCATTTACATTCTTCTCCTGAGCATGATACATCAAGGTCATGCCATCAGGAACACGCTGACTGACCACCACACGCACCATGGTTGCACCATTAACATTAATGACTTCAGCCCAATCATTGTCTTCCATACCAATGGACTTTGCATCATTCTCGGAAATCCAGATATGCGGACCGCCACGGGATAAACTCAGCATCCGCAAGTTATCGTGATAAGTACTGTGAATTCCCCATTTACCGTGCGGCGTAATCCAGTTCAATGTCAAATGAGGTTTATCGCCTAGTTTTTTCTTCATCAAATCGGTGCTTTGCATGTCTACCGCGGGACGGTAACTACAAAAACCTTCACCAAAATCACGCATCCATTGGTGATCCTGATAAAATTGCGCCCGGCCGGTTATGGTCCGAAATGGAATACGTTCATGAATATTGGTATATCCAGCGTTATAACTGACCTTTTCTGATTCAATACCGCTCCAGGTCGGTGCAGTAATAATTTTACGCGGCTGCGCCTTAATATCACGGAAGGTAATCTTTTCGTCCTCTCTTGGCAAAGCCAGATGAGTGTGATCGATACCGGTTTTCACTCCCAGAGATTTCCAAGATCTGACAGCAACCTCGCCGTTAGTTTCTGGCGCCAAAGCTAAAATGGCCTCACAAACATTAATGTCATTTTCCAGAGAAGGCATACCCTTGCTAACCCCTTCTTCCTGAATGGTGTAATTAATCTCTTTCAGGTGTTCGTATTCTTTTTCTGTCTCCCAGTCGATACCTTTAATATTATTCCCTTGCTCTTTTAATAGTGGACCAAGTGACGTATATTTTTTATAGGTATCGGTAAAATTACGCTGAACCAGTTTCAATAATGGCAAAGTTTTACCTGGTACCGGTTCGCATTCGCCTTTTTTCCAATCCTTAACATCCAGTGCTTGAGCAATTTCAACCGGAGTATCATGCAAAATTGGCAAGGCCACCAAATCTTTTTGGGGTTCCAGATGTTTTTCAGCCAGCTCTGAGAATTTCTTGGCAATGGTTTTGAAAATTTGCCAATCTGATTTTGACTCCCAGCCCGGATCAACCGCCTGGGTTAATGGATGAATAAATGGATGCATATCCGTGGTATTCAGATCGTTCTTTTCATACCAGGTCGCAGTTGGCAACACGATATCTGAATAAGCCCCGGTCGAATTCAGCCGGAAGTTGATATCTACCATCAAATCCAGTTTGGCAATAGGCGCATCTTTATGCCATTTAATTTCCTTGCCTTTAGCTTCCGGCAACACATCCTGCATCACTGCGTTTTGTGCGCCGAGCAAATGCTTCAGAAAATATTCATGGCCTTTGGCGCTAGCGCCGATCAAATTGGCCCGCCAGACAAACAGGTTGCGGGGATGATTTTCTGGCGCATCAATATCTTCAGCGGCAAATGCAATATCGCCCGATTTTAATTTTTCAACAACATAATCAGCAACACCCTGCTCATCTTTTGCTCCTGCTTTTTCTGCTTCTTTCACAATATCCAGCGGATTTTTATTGAAGTGCGGTGCAGAAGGAAGCCAACCAAGGCGCTGAGAAACCACATTGTAGTCAGCCAGTTTATATCCTTTATAATTTTTACTCGCAGAAGTGGCCAGCAATGCATCGGCATCCAGAGTTTCATAACGCCATTGGTCGGTATGAAAATAGAAAAATGACGTACCGTTCATGTGCCGCGGCGGCTTTTGCCAATCCAGGGCAAAAGCGATTGGCGCCCAGCCTGATTGAGGCCGTAATTTTTCCTGACCAACATAATGCGCCCAACCGCCACCACTTTGACCAACACAACCACACATATGCAGCAGGTTCATAATGGCGCGATAATTCATGTCATTGTGATACCAGTGATTGATACCGGCGCCCAAAATCACCATGGATTTGCCCATGGTTTTGGCCGCATTATCGGCAAATTCACGACCGGTACGGATAATATCGGCTTGTTTTACGCCAGTGATTTTTTCCGCCCAGGCGGGTGTATTTGGAATACTGGCATCATCATAACCTTTGGCGCAATCGCCACCCAAGCCGCGATCAATCCCGTATTGCGCCAGTTGCAGATCAAAAACCGTAGCAACCAGCACTTCTTTGCCATCTATCTGCATCTTTTTGACCGGGACATTGCGCTTCATCGGCTTGTCTTTTCCGGATTCAAAATTCGGAAACAAGACTTCAGCCACATCATCCTTGTCAAAAATAAAACTCAAACGAGGCTTACTGGTTTTTCTGCCAATTTTCTTGGCCTGCAAATTCCATTTACCGTCTTCACCCCAACGAAAACCCACGGAACCATTAGGGGCAATAACATCGCCACTGGCTTCGTCAATGACAACGGTTTTCCATTCAGGATTATTTGACTCACCAAGTGATTTATCAAAATCAGACGCACGTACAAAACGGCCTGTGGAATATGATTTGCCTTTTTTATTCAGCATTACCAACATCGGTAAATCTGTATAAGCCCGAGCGTATTCTTCAAAATAAGGATCTTGCTTATCAACATGGAATTCCTTAAGCGCCACATGACCCATCGCCATAAATACAGCCGCATCGGTACCCTGTTTGGCAGGCATCCACAAATCGGCAAACTTCACGTTTTCAGCATAATCAGGTGAAAGCACCACAACTTTTGCACCTTTGTACCTGACTTCAGAATAGAAATGGGCATCCGGTGTCCGTGTCATAGGAACATTGGCACCTGCTAAAATCAAATACATCGAGTTATACCAGTCTGCCGCTTCAGGCACATCCGTTTGCTCGCCCCAGGTTTGCGGAGATGCCGGTGGTAAATCACAATACCAGTCATAAAACGACAAACACGCGCCGCCAATTAAAGACAAATATCGAGCGCCAGATGCATAACTGATCATCGACATAGCGGGAATTGGAGAAAATCCTGATATGCGGTCAGGGCCATGTTTCTTAATAGTATATATGTTAGCGGCTGCAATAATTTCGGTGACTTCTTCCCAATCAACCCGAACAAAACCGCCCAAACCACGAACAGCCGTATATTTCTGCCGTTTTTTGTGATCTTCCTGAATCGCAGCCCAAGCTTCTACAGGGTCTTTCCCTGAATCTCTTTCATCTCGATATAAAGAAACCAGCCGTTCACGGATTAATGGGTGTTTAACCCGCAAAGGACTGTATAAATACCAGGAAAAACTAGCGCCACGAGGACAACCACGAGGCTCATGATTTGGCATATCCGGGCGTGTTCGCGGATAATCCGTGGCCTGCATTTCAAAGGCCACCAGACCGTTTTTGACATGGATATTCCAGGAACAACTTCCCGTACAGTTTACGCCATGTGTGGAGCGGACGACTTTGTCAAAACGCCAGCGATTTCGATAAGCATCTTCCCATTGGCGATCTTCATTGGTAACGACACCATGACCATTGGAAAATTTACTTTGGACTTTTTTAAAAAAGGTAAGACGGTCTAAAAAATGACTCATCGGTTTTTTCTCCTGAATTTAGGATGATAACTATTCAGTTTGTAATAAATTGGTGCAAACGTATCTCTAAGCGCACCAATATAAATGTTTTCGCGCTCAAACAAGCCGTATTATTCCATTATTGGGAAACAACAGCACGTAATGTGCCAAAATAACCCTAAAAACTAGGGGTTATAAAATTCGCCATCCTTGCGTAGATAAAACCACCAGTTAATCATAATGCAAACCACATAGAATGCCGCAAACCCCATTAAGGCAACTTCAGGCGTGGTGGCTTTGATTTGTTCACCTAATACTTTCGGTATATAAAAGGCACCATAAGCGGCAACTGCTGAAGTCCATCCCAGCACTGGCCCAGCCTGTTCTTTGGGGAATACCATCGCAATGGTTCTGAACGTAGAGCCATTACCAATACCAGTAGCAGCAAAAAGCACCAAAAACAAAATAAAGAAAGGCACAAAATATTGCTCTGGCGTTGCAGAAGAATAAGCTTGCTTCATGTAATAAGCCGCACCAGCAGTACTGGCAACCATGACGAAGGAGCAAATATGGGTTACCCAAGCACCGCCAAACTTATCGGCGATCATGCCTCCAACAGGGCGAATTAAAGCGCCGATAAAAGGCCCCATCCAGGCATACATTAATGCGCTGGGGCCATTATTATTGATTAAATCATGTGTCATTTTGCCATCGACCATAACATGTTGATAGCCAAAAATTACCTTTATCGCCAAAGGAAAACTGGCTGCAAAGCCAATAAATGAACCAAAGGTCATGGTGTAAATAATACTCATCACCCAAGTATGCTTGTTATCAAAAATCTGATATTGCCTGCCAAGGCTTTCCCCTATCTGACCAGGTATAATTTTTAATAACGAAACCGTCAAGGCAATCACGATGAACAACGCAATCTCCTTGGGGACTCCAAAACCTGAGCCATTAACAGACTCAGGCAATATCAGCCACAGACCAAAAATTGCCGAAATAAAGCCAATCAGCAACATCATGGTAATCATCGCAAAACTGATGATGGGATTTGCAATATTTGGAGAAACCTGTTCAGTCCGGATATTATGCATTCCAAACCAGCTAAAAAATGCCAGCGGAATTAAAAACAGCAACCAGATAAAACCCGCATTTTGAATCCAGGTTTCAGTGCCAGCCGGAATTTTTCCAATTAATGTTCCTGATGGCGCTTGCAAAATCATTGGATCGCCGCCTAACGCGCCAAATATACCGTAAGTCATTGCCAACGGAATCAGAACTTGCATGGTGGTAACTCCGAAATTTCCCAAACCTGCATTTAGCCCTAACGCTAACCCCTGAACTTTTTTGGGAAAGAAAAAGCTGATATTCGACATGGATGAAGCAAAATTACCACCACCAATTCCTGACAGCAGCGCCAAGACCTGAAAAATCCAGAATGGCGTATTTTTATCTTGAAGCGCCAATCCGGTTCCTAGAGCAGGAATAATTAATAAAGTGGTCGTAAAAAAAATGGTATTTCGGCCACCGCAAAGACGAATAAAAAAACTACTGGGAATACGTAAGGTAGCACCCGTTAAACCGGCAATCGCCATCAGTGTGAATAACTGTGATTTTTCATAAGGAAAACCAAGATTGAGCATTTGTACCGTAATAATGCCCCAATATAACCAGATAGCAAATCCGCACAGCAAACTCGGTATTGAAATCCACAAATTACGGTTAGCGATATATTTTCCTTC
>CAZGYJ010000101.1:0-2636 GCA_964530345.1 uncultured Methylomonas sp. | reverse complement strand
TATTATGTCTTATTTAGAACCCACAGAATTTGTTACCAAAATGGTTGACGCCGGTGAATCCAAGATTTACATGTCAACAAAAGATACGTTGATTCGAGCCTTCATGGCCGGGGCAACTTTGGCATTGGCAGCAATATTTGCCATTACCGTGGCCGTAAAAACCGGCTCCCCTTTATTAGGCGCAGTACTTTTCCCCGTTGGGTTTATAATGCTATACCTGATGAAATTTGACCTGCTCACTGGCGTCTTTACACTTGTACCGTTAGCTTTGATCGACAAGAGACCTGGCGCAACATTGGGCCAGGTATTAAGAAATTGGGGGCTAGTCTTCGTAGGTAATTTTGCCGGCGCTTTAACTGTTGCTTTTATGTTTTCATTTATTTTGACATATGGCTACCAAACTGATGGCGGCGCTATCGCTGCAAAAGTAGGCAAAATCGGAGAAGCCCGAACTTTAGGCTATAAAGCCTATGGAACTGCTGGATGGATAACCATTTTTATCCGTGGCATGTTATGCAATTGGATGGTTTCGATGGGCGTTGTCGGCGCCATGATTTCTACCTCTGCAACGGGGAAAATGGCCGCCATGTGGATGCCGATCATGCTGTTCTTCTATATGGGATTTGAGCATTCGATCGTTAATATGTTTTTATTTCCATTTTCCATGATTATGGGCGGAGGATTTACCATTGCTGACTATTTAATCTGGAACGAACTACCAACAGTTTTGGGCAATATGGTCGGTGGATTTGTGCTGGTAGGATTACCGCTATATTACACCCATGTGAAAATGAGTCCTGAACGTAATTTATAAAATCAACTACCCGAACAAGGCCTCTATTCATATTATTTAGAGGCTTTTTTCAATGCCAAAAACAAATCAATTATTAATATCTGTTGGGCAGTACTCCGACAAAGGCCGCAAAACAATCAATCAGGATTTTCATGGCATTTACATCCCTGAAGAACCACAATTAACCTCAAAAGGAATCGCAATTGCTCTGGCTGATGGCATCAGCAGCAGTAACGTAGGACACATAGCCAGTGAAGCGGCAGTCACAGGATTTCTGGAGGATTATTATTGCACCTCTGAAACCTGGTCGGTTAAAAAATCTGTACTGAAAATATTATCGGCAACCAACTCTTGGTTATATTCACAAACCCAGCAGGGACGTTACCGTTTTGAAAAAGACAAAGGCTATGTTTGCACTTTAAGCGCCATGGTTCTTAAATCGACGATGGCGCATCTTTTTCATTTAGGTGATGCAAGAATCTATAGATTATGCGGCAATGACCTGGAACAATTAACCAACGATCATCGCTTATGGGTATCGCAGGACAAAAGCTACCTTAGCCGAGCAATGGGCATTAACCCCCATCTTGAAATTGATTACAAACCCCTGCAAGTCAATAAAGGAGATGTCTTTCTGCTAACAACGGATGGCGTTTATGAATTTATTGAAACCAAGTTCATTGTAAAAACCCTGCAAAACCTGACTGATGACCTGGATCTGGCAGCTAAAACTATCATCGAAAAAGCTTACCAGCAAGGCAGCAATGATAACCTCACCGCTCAGATCATCAGAATTGACGCATTACCCAGTCAAAATATCGATGACATTCACCAACAAATAACCGAATTATCATTTCCTCCCATTCTGGAACCAAGATCGGTTTTTGAAGGCTACAAAATTACAAGGAAGTTGCATGCAAGCAGTCGCAGTCATGTCTATCTTGCATTAGACGCACAAGACAAGCAGGTGGTGATCAAAACTCCATCAATTGACCTACAGAATGACCCAGCCTATTTAGAAAGATTCCTGTTGGAAGAATGGATCGCCAGACGCATCAATAGCCCTCACGTATTAAAGCCATACGCCCAAAACCGGCAACGCAATTTTATCTATCTGGTTACCGAATATATTGAAGGGCAAACCCTATCGCAATGGATGAGAGATAACCCCAAACCTTCGCTGGAAACGGTCAGAGGAATCGTTGAACAAATCGCTAAAGGTTTACGGGCCTTTCACCGCCTTGAAATGCTGCACCAGGACCTAAGGCCCGACAACATCATGATCGATCAATTTGGTACTGTGAAAATTATTGATTTTGGCTCAACAAAAGTTGCTGGAGTCACCGAAATTTCATCCCCGATAAAACAAGAAAATATTCAAGGTACCGCTCAATATACCGCGCCAGAATATCTGCTTGGAGATACGGGCTCGACACGCTCTGATCTTTATTCTCTAGGCGTCATCACTTATCAAATGCTGACCGGGGATTTACCCTATGGAGCGGAAGCTGCAAAAACTAAAACCAAATCTGCACAACGAAAATTAAAATACCGGCCTGTTGCCAACAAAATTCACAATATTCCAATATGGATAGACAGCGCCATCAAAAAAGCAGTACACCCAGATCCATTCAAACGCTACCAGGACTTATCAGAGTTTATCTATGACCTACGCCACCCTAACAAAGAATTTCTAAGAAAAACGCGCCCCCCCATTCTGGAACGCGATCCGGTAATATTCTGGAAAGGTCTCGCTTTAATTCAGGCCATTATCATCATTGCATTGTTGGTAAAATGACTATATTCAACTGGCTGTACCCAATCCATCGGACGGCGTTTTAAT
>CAZGYJ010000100.1:0-11272 GCA_964530345.1 uncultured Methylomonas sp. | reverse complement strand
AACTGAAGTTTCCCCATTGTTGAATCTGTCAATGATAGGTTCAACAATGATAACCTGAATCTGTGATTTTCAATGCGGATAACAGAGGGCAAGATATTGGTTTAGCACGGAATTTGAAAAATCTTAGCTTCACCCTTAGGCCAAGCAAGTATTTTTTAAATACCGTTGTTAATCAATACGTTAACACCTAAGTTGTTGTGAGGTCGCGGATTCAGGTGGTAAGTAAAGGAACTATTACACCCACTTTGAATTCAACAGGATGAGCCTTAAAAACGGGAAAACTTCAGTAAACAAATTAAAGGGGGATTAATGCTTAAAAAGACGCTGTTGAAAAAGAACCATTTTTTTGAAGAAATAATTCTTTTCTTAGTATTATCTCTAGCCTTGATCGGCATGGCGATTACTGATTTTTCACCTTATGAAAGCCACCGTTACTGGACCCTGCTTATTTTCATTTTTGCTATCGCCAGTATTATTTTTGGCTGGTTCAGACCAGAATATCAAGGGAAAGTTTTTAAGGAATTAATTATCCGTCAGCTGATACATTGGGGAGCTACGCTGGTTACTGTATCAGGTGTTTATCTTCTATTACATACGGGACGTTTAAATTATGAGAGTGCCGGACTCGTTATCCAGCTGATTATTGGTCTGTCATTATTTCTGGATGGCCGTAATTTAGGCTGGCGATTCAGCCTGTTAGGTGTTCTGGTCGGTATTACTGCAATTATTGCAGCCTATTTTGAAGAATATATCTGGGCTATTTTGATATTTTCCTTGTCCCTATCGATCATAACTTACTACTGGGAAAAACACCGTCGAAAAACATTCCAGGAAAAGCAGCATGAAAAAAATTAACCATTTCCCCTTTATTGGCAATCAATCATTGTATCTCCGCTTATTATTAATTGCTGGAGGTATTGTTTTATTAACCCTGATTGCACACTGGTTTGAATTCTATATTCCCCGTATGGAAATATGGATTAAAAGTCTTGGTGTCTTGGCTCCGATTGCTTTCATTTTGTTTTTCACAATGGCGACTCCCTTATTTATGTCTGTGGATGCTCTGTGTGTGGCTGCAGGTGTTTTATTCCCTCTGAATACGGGTAGTCTTTATGTGGCTATCTCAACCTACCTTGCCGCTAGTATGATTTTTTTACTGGGCCGTTATTTTTTTCGAGATAGAGTTAAGACATTACTTGATAAGCAGCCAAAAATGCAACAGTTGGACTCATTATTGGCTAATGATGGCCTTAAAATCATGTTTTTATTACGCTTGATACCATTACCTTTTGCTTTACTCAGTTATGCATTATCGATTACACAAGTTAAATTTAAAGATTATTTAATTAGTACTAGTGGAATTTTAATTTATAACCTTTCCTTGGTTTACTTTGGCTTCACGGCTAAGCATATAACTAAAAGTATCAGTACGACTCATTTAGACAAAACAATCAATTTTCCGCTTTTACTTTTTGGGTTCTTCGTTATTGTACTGTCATTATTTCTAATCGTGATTAAGGCTCGGAATCTAATCTCACAAATTGATCCTATATGGGCTGAAAACGACAACAATTCCGATAAATACTATTAATCGCAAGTAATAAAGGTAACCATCATGAATTATCAATATATTCGTTTCTTTGAAGAAATTGGCATCGACGACATCCCTCTGGTCGGTGGTAAAAACGCCTCATTGGGTGAAATGTATCAAAAACTGATACCGAAAGGCGTCAAGGTACCCAATGGCTTTGCCATTACAGCGGAAGCTTATCGTTATGTATTAGATAAGGCAAATGTTTGGGATGAATTACGAGAAACCTTGGCAAATATTGACCCGCTTGATGTTAATCAATTGGCACGTTCCGGTAAACGCGCCCGTGACATTATATATTCAGCTGAAATACCTGACGATCTTCAAGCTGAAATACTTACAGCTTATCGACAGTTACAAGATCAGTATGGTGAAAGTTTAAGTTTGGCTGTCCGCAGTTCGGCAACGGCTGAAGATCTGCCTACTGCCAGCTTCGCTGGACAACAAGACACCTATTTGAATATTAGAGGTGAACAAGTTTTGCTGGATGCTTGTCGACGCTGTTTTGCCAGTCTTTTTACTGATCGTGCCATTCATTACCGGATAGATCAGGGATTTGATCATTTTGATATCGCCCTTTCAATTGGTGTGATGAAAATGGTACGCTCTGATATTGCTACCAGTGGTGTTATGTTTTCTCTGGATACTGAATCCGGTTTCCGAGATGTAGTGTTTATTACAGCCGCCTATGGCCTTGGTGAAAATGTAGTTCAAGGGGCAGTCGAACCAGATGAGTTTTATGTTCACAAACCGACGTTTAAAAAAGGTTTTCGGTGTGTACTGCGTCGGGTACTAGGGTCGAAAAAAATTAAAATGGTGTATCAGGAAGGTAATACCCGAGAAGCAACCGGCAATATTCAAACAACCCGGGATGAGCGTGAACAATTTTGCATTTCGGATCAAGAAGCTTTAACGCTTGCTGATTATGCGATCAAAGTTGAACTGTTATACAGCAAACAGGCTGGTCATAACAAACCGATGGACATGGAATGGGCGAAAGACGGTCTGGATGGTGAAATGTACATGGTTCAGGCCAGGCCAGAAACTGTCGCTTCACAAAAACACGGGACAATTTTAGAAGAATACCGTTTAAAGGAAGAAGGCGAAGTCATTGTGACGGGACATTCTGTTGGAGCAAAAATTGCCTCCGGCCCAGCTCATATTATCAAAAGCACCAATCAACTATCTGAATTCCGTGCCGGTGAAGTCCTGGTAGCGGATACCACCACACCCGACTGGGAACCGATCATGAAAATTGCCGCTGCGATTGTCACTAACCGTGGCGGTCGAACTTGTCATGCTGCAATTGTGGCGCGTGAACTTGGCATCCCTGCAGTTGTTGGATGTGATAATGCAACCTCAGTAATAAAAAATAATGAGCTTATTACTGTCTCTTGTGTAGAAGGTGATACCGGTAAAATTTATCGAGGTAACATACCCTTTGATGTGATAAAAACAGATTTAAGCAGTATGCCACGACCAAAAACCAAAATTATGGTGAATTTGGGCAATCCAGAGCTGGCATTTAAAAATAGTTTCTTACCCAACGACGGAGTCGGTCTGGCAAGAATGGAATTCATCATCAATGAATACATCAAAGTACACCCTTTGGCCTTATTACAACCAGAAAAAGTGACCGATGCTAGTGAGCGCAAAATCATAAACCATTTACTTAAATATTACGCCAATCCAGCTGATTATTTTATTCAACGTTTGTCTGAAGGCGTCGGTACCATTGCCGCAGCCTTTTATCCCAGACCTGTCGTGGTGCGCATGTCTGACTTCAAAAGCAATGAATATGCATCATTAATTGGTGGTAATGCTTTTGAGCCGATCGAAGCCAATCCCATGCTCGGATTTCGTGGCGCATCACGTTACACACATCCTGCTTATGAACAGGGCTTTGCTTTGGAATGTGAGGCCATGAAACGGGTACGGGATGAAATGGGATTGGCCAATGTGATCTTGATGATCCCCTTCTGTCGTCGCATCGACGAGGGTGAACGCGTTCTTGCGAAAATGGCTGAACTGGATCTAAAACAGGGAGAAAATGGATTGGAAATCTATGTGATGTGCGAAATTCCCAACAATGTCATCCAAATTGATGCCTTTGCAAAATTATTTGACGGCTTTTCCATCGGCTCCAATGATCTGACCCAGTTAACGTTGGGTGTTGACCGGGATTCAGACATGGTGGCTTTCGATTTTGATGAACGCGATACCGGTGTTAAGGAAATGATTCGGTTGGCAGTCGAAGGCGCCAAACGCAATGGCCGTCATTCCGGAATCTGCGGACAAGCGCCTTCCGATTATCCGGAAATTGCCGAATTTCTGGTGGAACTGGGTATCGATTCCATCAGCCTGAATCCTGATACAGTCATCAAAACGACATTGCATATTCTGGAGGTCGAAAAGCGAATTTCAGCCAAATATCAAACAAATTGATTCACAACACCATTCGCCGGACAAAGGAGTACCCTATCATGTTAGAAATTATGCCAGAAACTGATGATAGAACGCTGGTAGTCAAAGCAACGAAAACACTAAGTAGTGAAGATTACGAAGACATTTTTATTCCAGAACTCAAACGCCGCCTAAACAACTTTGGGAAAATCAAAGCAGCCATTTATTTCGATAACAATTTTATTGGCTGGGAACCTGGGGCAGCCTGGGATGACCTTGTCTTCGGTGTACAGCATCGACATGATTTTGACAAAGTGGCCGTAGTAGGAGGACAAAAATGGCTACAATGGGCAACAAAAGTTGGTTCCTATTTCGTTGATGGCCAAGTAGCGACATATGCACCTGACAAGCTTCAGGATGCTGTAAATTGGGTTAAACAGTAAAACCATTATTGGGAGTAAACTATGGGTAGAATGGCTGAATTACTTAATCAAGCCGCAGTAACACGACAACGGTTGCTGAAGGATTATCCGACTGAAACCAAAGCTTTTTTAAATTTTCTACATAAAACTGAATCTGGCATTGCCATCAGTCAACGCCAGAAGGAACTGATCAATGTGGCTTTGGCAGTAGCGGCTCAGTGTGATCGTTGCATCGCCGCACATGTAAAAAGTGCTGTGAAACATGGAGCCAGTCGTGATGAAATAGTCGAATCCGGTTTTATGGCGGTTATAATGCATGGTGGCCCAGCTTATATGTATATGAGTTCACTTTTTGAAGCATTGGATGATTTTTTGCCGGGACAGGAAGGCGAGACTCATGGAGCGTGAACAAATCCATAATATGCTGAGGGATATGCTTCGTGCCCGGGCTTTTGAAGAACGAGCCGCAGAGGAATACAGCAAGGGTAGTTTTGCCGGTTTTTTGCATTTGTATCCAGGTGAAGAAGCGGTTGCGGTAGGCGTGATTCATGCCGCCGAACCATCCGATTATATCGTTACTACCTATCGTGAGCATGTTCATGCTTTGGTTCGCGGTACACCCACCAAAGCCATCATGGCAGAATTATTTGGCCGTCAGGATGGCATGTGTAAAGGCATGGGTGGCTCGATGCATTTATTTGATGCACAACGTCGCTTTATGGGTGGTTATGCCATTGTTGGAGAAACCTATCCGATTGCCATTGGTGTCGCTTATGCCATTTTATTACGCAGTTTACCGGAAGCAGTTATCTGTTTTTTTGGTGATGGAGCGGTCAATCAGGGAACATTTCATGAGTCGCTCAATATGGCAGGCTTATGGCGACTACCGGTATTATTTGTCTGTGAAAACAATCATTATCAAATAGGCACAGAAATTCATCGCCATTCTGCGGTGACCGAAGTTTACAAACGTGCTGCTGCTTACAATATTCCATCTGAAAAAACCAACGGAATGGACGTACTATCAGTCTACAATACCACGCAACGCTTGCTTAAACAGATCCGAAGCGGCAGCGGCCCCTATCTGCTGGAACTAGAAACCTACCGCTTTAGAGGCCATTCCATGGCTGACCCAGGAACCTATCGACCAGCGGTTGAAGTACATTCATTTGCCTCCCAAGACCCTATTTCCATTGCCGCACATGAGCTGGAATTAAACTACCCGACGACGGAAGAAATTGCTACGGTAGGTTCTGACTGCATTACTTTGTTGGCTGATCAGGCTCAACAGGAAGGACATCTACTTGGACAGGATGTTGCCTTATTCAAAAAAGATATCGAAGCCGAAATGGATGCAGCCGTGGAATTTGCCATGCATAGCCCCAAGCCTTCAATGACTGATTGCCTTTCTTGTTTCCAGGCTAATCGACGTACTGAAACTCTACTCTAGGAGAAACTGTTAATGCATGAGGAACTTTTATATTGGCAAGCCCTGAACCGTGCGCTTGATATTGCAATGGCAAAGGACTCCTCAGTATTTACACTCGGGGAGGATGTCGGTCTGTTCGGCGGAACTTATCGAGTGACCGAGGGGCTGTATTCCAAATATGGTGAAGCTCGTGTGCGGGACACCCCGATCTCGGAAAATAGCTTCACCGGTCTCGGCGTAGGGTCGGCAATGGTAGGAATGCGTCCGGTCGTCGAAATTATGACCGTCAATTTTGCCTTATTAGCGTTGGATGCAATTATCAACATGGCCGCCAAAATTCCATTCATGTCGGGCGGACAATATGCCATGCCGTTGGTCATACGGATGCCAGGGGGCGTTGCGAAACAATTGGGCGCCCAACATTCTCAGCGTCTCGAGCATACCCTGATGAATGTACCGGGTATACGCATTGCGGTTCCCGTAACACCACAGGATGCTTATGAGCAATTGACTCAGGCAATCAACAGTAATGATCCCATTATTTTATTGGAACATGAGTTACTCTATTTCACCAAAGGTGTTTTGGATTCCACTAAGGAACAATTACCGATACATCGGGCCTTGGTCAGACGGCCAGGCAAACATCTTACCATGATCAGCTATTCCCGACATGTTCTACTCTGCTTGGAGGCTGCCGAACAATTGGCCCAACAGGGTATCGATGTCGAGGTTATCGATTTGCGCAGTCTCAGTCCAATCGATTGGGACACCTGTATGCAATCCTTGGAACACACCCACCGTCTGCTGGTCGTTGAAGAAGACTGTCGTTTTGCCGGTGCCGGCGCTGAAATCATCTCACAATTAACTGAACGATGTTTTTTCGCTCTGGATGAACCACCAATAAGGGTGGCCGGCCTTGATTTGCCAACACCCTTTAATGAGCAACTGGAAGCTGCCAGTATTCCTCAAGTTGAGGATATAGTAACGGCGGCACAACGTTTTCGTTATCCCTCCTGATGCAGTGAGCAACCCATTATGAAATACGAAATCACCCTACCTGTCTTATCTGACACCATGAATACCGGAAGACTGGCACGCTGGTTGAAACTGCCGGGCGATAAAATTCAAAAAGGCGATATCATTGCTGAAATGGAATCCGATAAAGCTATCATGGAGGTGGAAGCTTTCCATAGTGGTTATCTAGCTGGCCCCCTGGCTCCGGTCGACACCGATATTCCGGTCGGACAGGTCATAGGATATATCTGTGATGAACCCGTGCCCAACAATATTGTGGAAGCATCGAAAAAGATGCCTGATACAAGTACTACCCTCGCTTCTGAGAAACAACCAACTAAGGCAGCGAAAACCATACCCCAGACTACTGAACAACAGACAGTGGAGATAACTCCGTCAGCACCATATTCCAATATTTCTATGCCACAGAATATTCCTCTTGTTCCTGGGAAACGGATTGCCTCTCCTCATGCCCGGGCGCTGGCATTAAAACTAGGCATAGACTTATCTCATGTCCCCCCGGGGGAAGATGGACGTATTCTTGCAGAAGATGTGCTGGCTGTTATCCACCGTTCTCCTACTTTGAATCTGGAGGCAGGGCCTCCCTATCACCTGGAGAAGCTGACATTGATGCAGCAAGCTGTTGCTAACAACATGATTGCGACTATAACAACGCCAACATTCAGAACAACGGCCCAATTTAGTCTTGCGACCTTAAAAAAAATAGCAAAACAGAAGCAATATTCGCTAACATTGCTGCTTGCCTCTGCTTGTGCAAAGACAATCAAAACTCTTCCTCAATTCAATGCTGTTTATTCCCCAGAAGGAATGGCGCACCGGGAGCGAGTAGACGTCGGTATCGCAGTTGATGTCCCTGGTGGTCTACTGACGCCGGTATTACGCGACGCTGCCGAACGACCGATAGATGAACTTGCAGAAGACTGGCGAATCCTAAAAGATAAAATAAAACGACAACGTTTAACCCAGCAGGATTATGAAGGAGCCACCTTTTATCTATCCAACCTGGGTGTATTTCCAGTAGTTCATAGTTTTGATGCCTTGGTTCCTCTGGGTGCAGCCGCTATTCTAGCAATAGGCGCCGAACAAAACGGGCAATGCTTGTTTACACTGAGCTGTGATCACCGCGTGGTTTCTGGCGCTGAATCTGCTCGGTTTTTAACTATTTTGCAAGAACATTTACAGCAACCTGAAACATTGCCTTATGTGTAAATTCACTCCGAAGAAAGTACCTAATATGTATTCACACGTAGAAAAACTCAATTTACTCACTGCAATCAAGATCTTTATTCTCTGGAGCTTGTTAACTTCAACAGCGCATGCAGCAGAGTTTTCAGAAGAAATGATAAAACAATATTCTACAACAGATCCATTTTCTTTTATTTTAATGGAGTTTGGTTTTATTGTTATTTTAGCACTAATTGGACATGCTTTATCTAAACACTATCGACTACCTAATATGTTAGGTGAACTAGTAATAGGTGTTCTAACAGGAAATATTCTGTATTGGCTTGACTGGTCGCCAGTATTTTACATATTAATGCATTTGGGTGATGCCGGAACAATTTTTAAATCTGTATGGACATCCCATTTGTCTGTAGCTGAGACTGTAACCCATTATTATGTTCCTAATCAGTCATATACCAAAGAATTTGTTGATAGACTAGCAGCAGTATTTACTTCTAATCAGTCTCCAGGGTTAGTTTTGCTTGGTGTTGCATTATGGATGTTCTCTAATTTTGGTGTATTTTTATTATTGTTCAAATTGGGATTAGAAACTAAAACGGAAAAAATTATTAAAGCCGCAGATCCTCTTGCTTTTCTTGTCTCAGTGACAGGTACCCTCGTACCTTTTTTGTTAGGTTTGAGTGCTAGTGTCTGGTTACTACCGGAATCCAAAATTTCAGAACATATTTTTATTGCTGCTGCTCTTTGCACCACTAGCGCAGCAATAACGACTTCAATATTCTCAAGATTAAAAAAATTGCACACAAGAGAAGCGCAAATAGTCATCCATGCTGCGTTTCTAGATGATATTTTTGGAGTGTTTTTTTTGTCGTATATTACCGATATTGTATTGGGAGAGACATTGAATGTTTCTGAAATAATTATTTTATTTTTCTATTCTAGCTTTGTTTTTGTTGGCATTATCATTGCTGGAAAGTACTTAGTACGATATATCCCTAAATATTATAACTTTGATGAACTTCACACTAGAATACTAATACCAATTTTATTGGTAGTTATAGTAAGTTGGCTGGCAGATTTATTTGGTGTAGGTATTATCAGTAGTGCTTTTATAGCTGGCATGATTCTAAATAATATGTCCGACAAAAAAAGGCTAATCTCAGCCCTGATTACACCCTTGGAAAAAATATTTGCACCCATTTTTTTTGTTTTTGTTGGAATGCAAGTTAATCTCCAGCAATTTGTCAACCCAGAAATTCTATGGCTAACAATAGTGCTATTGATTGTTGCCATATCTGGAAAAGTTTTTGCCGGCTTTGTTACCAAACAAAATATTAATCGTTTGGCCATTGGCGCTGGCATGATCCCAAGAGGTGAAGCAGTGCTTATTTTTATCAGTATTGGAAAAATATTAGGTGTTATTGATGACTCCATGTTTTCAATTATTACCGTTATTGTTTTGATAACTAATTTTGTTGCGCCCTGGACAATCAATAGATTTTATATCATCAAAAGCCAGGATGAGAATTTCGTTATCAAGTAGAAAATTGATAACGAATATTATTCTTATCAATTTTATGTGGAGAACAAAAATGAAAACAGCGCTAATAACAGCCATTCAAGCAATTGAAATACTTGATTCTCGCGGCAACCCGACAGTACGTGTATTCGTGCAACTCAATGATGGAACCAGTGCAGTTGCCTCTGTACCATCAGGCGCAAGCACCGGAGAAAATGAAGCCATTGAATTACGCGACAACGATATGCATCGTTATGCCGGCAAAGGAGTGCTCATGGCGGTAGCCAATGTCAACGAGATAATTGCTCCATCTCTGATCGGTATGAATGTTTATCCGCAATCATCAATCGACCGCACTTTAATCGATCTAGATAGCACACCAAACAAATCCAGTCTTGGTGCCAATGCAATTCTTGGTGTCTCCATGGCTGTGGCCAGAGCTGCTGCCACTTCAGTTGACATCCCTCTGTATCAATATTTGGGAGGTGCGGGAGTAAAGCGTCTGCCGGTACCTTGCATGAATATTCTCAATGGGGGCGAACACGCTGATAATAATGTGGATATACAGGAGTTCATGGCTGTCCCTATTGGCGCTCCTACCTTTCGCGAGGGACTTCGCTATGTAGCAGAAACTTTTCATGTGTTGAAAAATATTCTCAAAGGCCGTGGGCTTGCCACCAGCGTTGGCGATGAAGGCGGTTTTGCGCCAAATCTTGGCAGCAATGAAGAGGCCATTGAGATTATTATTCAGGCAATTGAGCAAGCTGGCTATAAACCAGGCGAGGATATTGCGATTGCATTGGATAGCGCTGCCAACTCATTTGCACTTGATATTCGAGGCCACTATGATCTCAAATGGTCAGGTGCAGGTCCAATGAAAAACACAGATCTTATTAGCTTAGCTAAAGAATGGGTTGCAAAATACCCAATCATTCTTTGGGAAGACCCATTAGCCGAAACTGATTGGGGTGGCTTCAAACAATTTACTCACGAATTGGGAAGACAAATAGAAGTTGTTGGTGATGATATTTTTGTCACTAATACCCAGTATATACAGCGAGGGATAAAAGAATACACTGCTAATTCGGCATTAATTAAATTAAACCAAATCGGTACAGTATCTGAAACAATTGATGCAGTGCGGTTATGTCGTGATGCAGGTTGGCGTTATTTTATTTCCCATCGTTCTGGTGAAACAGAAGATGATTTCCTTGCAGATTTTTCTGTTGCAATGGACGGTGGTCATTTAAAAAGCGGGTCTGCAAGTCGCGGTGAAAGAATAGTCAAATACAACCGTTTGCTTGAGATAGAACAAACTCTTGGGAGTGATGCACAGTATTACTGGTGTTAACTATTACCTAATGGAATGGTCCGCCCCACTTCCTAAACAGCCTCAAGTGGGCCATGATGTTAGTTTTATTTCAAACATCAAAACAGAAGTGAGGCAAACCATGAATCCGTGATTTCAATACAGATAACAGGGAGCAAGATATTGGTTTAGTACCGGATTTGCATAAATCTTAGCTACACCCTTAGATTAAGCAGGCATTTCTACTTGGGGTTGACACCCGTGATGAATCAAGAGCTTGCCACCTGTGCCGTAATGAAGTCACGGATTCAGGTACTAAATATAGTTTTTTCAAAACTTATCCTTAAGTTCCGTTTAGTGCCAAAAACTGTTATTGATA
>CAZGYJ010000099.1:6129-11329 GCA_964530345.1 uncultured Methylomonas sp. | reverse complement strand
CAATGGTGCCAACATTCACGTGGGGTTTGGTTCGTTCAAATTTTTCTTTGGCCATCTAAATTACTCCTTAACTATCAACAAACATCACACTTAAAACTGGAGCCCATAACCGGATTTGAACCGGTGACCTCTTCCTTACCAAGGAAGTGCTCTACCGACTGAGCTATATGAGCCTAAAACCTGGTTAGATGGAGCGGGTGATGGGAATCGAACCCACGTAATCAGCTTGGAAGGCTGGAGTTCTACCATTGAACTACACCCGCAGAGATTTTTTTGAAAAATGATGGTGGAGGGGGGAGGATTCGAACCTCCGAAGGCGGAGCCGTCAGATTTACAGTCTGATCCCTTTGGCCACTCGGGAACCCCTCCGTTTCTTAAACGATGAATTTTGATATAAATTTGGCTTTCTGTCAACTAAATCCGCACAGAATCTTAAAAAAAACTTGCACCTGAATCAATATTAATTTTCCACATCGAAATAAATATGCCCGCAACTTTAGTCCCAGTCAAACCGCCATTATTTTGTCACCAGAATAAATACAGCCACAACACAATGATTTACTTTAATTTATTTTTATTGGCCCAATATTAGCTTATCCTCAGGAAATTAACTTTTTCTGAGAAAAGCAAATGAAAGGCAAAACATCAAATCTGGCAATTGTTAGTAAAAACAATACACTCACATCCACCAAACCCAGCAAGCTTCATCAGCATAATATTACCAATGCCTTACAAACTACTCTCGAATTTGACCAACTCATCTCTATTTTTAGTGAAAAAATTCAAGATTTAATTCCTCATGACGGCTGCATTTATAGCAATAGTGAGTTTAACCTCGATTTGACCATCGGCAAGCAAGCGCACCACTCTTGCAATTACAATTTAACCATTGAAAACAAACAACTTGGCAATATTAAATTAATGCGCCGCGATAGATTTAACCATCAAGAACTACAACTTTTGGAAACCCTCCTTTGCTGCCTGATCCATCCTCTAAATAATGCCTCCTTATTTAAACAGGCCATCAACCAAGCTCATACCGACCCCCTTACCCAAACCAATAACCGCGCTGCATTTGAAAGCATTGCCACACGTGAAATCAACCTTGCTTTAAGGAATAGCGAATATCTCTCCGCTATTTTTCTAGACATTGATCACTTCAAATCAATCAATGACAATTATGGTCACGCCTGCGGAGACATAGTTTTATCGAGCACCGCAAAAATCATAAAAAAATGCGCCAGAAACAGCGACTTAGTATTTCGATATGGGGGTGAAGAATTTGTGCTACTTTTGAGTAACACCGATTTATCAGGCGCTCAATTACTGGCCGAGAGAATACGAAAAGAAATTTCGCTTCACACCTTAGCAATTAACATGGAAGCCATAAAAATTACTGCCAGCCTTGGAGTAACCACCCTGAGAATCACCGACAGCCTAGAAAGCTTCATCCAAAGAGCTGACAAGGCAATGTATCTTGCAAAATCTCAAGGTAGAAACCAGGTTAATTTAGGGAATTAATCATTGAAATCAAAAAAATCCAATTATATGCCTCATTTTTTTCGACCCCGCGCTTTATCATGACTGCTTGGTGATCGAGAGGAAGGCTCCTGTGGCATATCAACCAAATCAAATAAAACACGAAGATCTCTCTCATTAACCTCATGATAACAATGTGCCTTTAGATTTTCTGGCAATACAATTGGCCCATACCGCACACGCATTAAACGGCTGACTACTTTATTTTGTGATTCCCAAAGTCTGCGCACCAATCTATTACGCCCTTCCGAAACAACTACGTGGTACCACTTGTTGGCCCCTTCCCCACCACTATATTTAATATCATCAAAATGCGCTTCTCCATCCTCCAACTCAACGCCTTGAATCAATTTCTTTATTAATTGCTCATTTACCTCGCCCAAAATGCGAACAGCATATTCTCTATCGATTTCAAAAGAAGGATGCATCAACCGATTTGCCAACTCGCCATTGTTAGTGAGTAACAATAATCCTTGAGTATTAATATCCAACCTCCCAATTGCAATCCAGCGACCCACAGCCAATTTCGGTAATCTTGAAAATACTACGGGCCGCCCCTCTGGATCTCGGCGCGTAACAACTTCACCCAACGGCTTATGGTAAATTAAAACTTTTGTCGGTTGTTTTGAATATTTTTGCCAATCTACCACACGACCATTGAGCCGCAATAAATCACCATCACTCAGTTGATCACCAAGTTTTGCCGTCTTTCCATTTATGTTCAATTTTCCATCAACAATCCAACGCTCGATTTCCCGCCGGGAACCCAGCCCTCCACGCGCCAATACTTTCTGCACACGTTCGCCGCCCTGCGCAGTCCCATTTTCGTTACTGAAGTGTTTCAGCGACTTCTTGGTATTCAGGAGCTTTGATTGTCGTGCCTGCGATTTCTTGGTTTTCATTATCTTCCTGTGTAGGATCATTATCAGAGTGAGTAACGACTAAAGATTCTAAATCTTCAATCTCCTGGAGAGTAGGCAATTCATTTAACGATGACAAATCGAAGTAATCCAAAAATAATTTGGTTGTGCTGTATAACGCCGGCCTACCAGGAATTTCTTTATGACCCACCACTCGAACCCATTCACGATCTAATAAAGTTCGCATAAGCGTAGAACTGACACTAACTCCCCGAATATCTTCAATATCACCCCGCGTCACTGGTTGACGATAAGCAATAATTGCCAAAGTCTCCAAAAGAGCCCGAGAATATTTCGGTGGCTTTTCCTCAAACAGGCGCGAAACCCAAGGCGCCATTACCTGCTTAACCTGAAACCGATAACCACTTGCCACCAACTTAAGCTCGACTGAATGAGAACTGTAATCTTCAATAATCGCATCAACGGCTTTTTGTATTTCACCTGACTCTGGCCGTTCCAATTCAGGGAACACCTGACGCACCTGCTTAATTGTCATCGGTCGATTGGCAGCAAAAAGAATAGCCTCTACTATCTGTTTTATTTCCATATCAACCTCTATTACCTTTTTTTCAGGAAGCGCGACTAACTGCTGCTCTGATTCGCAAAGGATCAAAAGGTTCTCGCTGGACGATTTCGATGAGTCCTTCTTTACTGAGCTCGAGGACGGCAAGAAACGAGACAACCACCCCATGCTTGCCTTCGGTTTTAATGAATAACTGCGAAAAAAAGAGGTGATTTTTCCCTTTAAGGTTTTCCAAAATGGTTGACATTCGCTCACGAACAGACAATGGCTCTCTGGTTATTTGATGATGGGATAATTGCTCCGTTCTTGTCAGGACATCCTGAAAAGCCAACAGCAACTCCCTTAACTGTACATCTGGTAATTTTTTCTTAACTTCAATATCAGACACATCTGCACAGACAGGAAAAATATCTCGTTCCTCCCTGGGTAATTGATCGATTTCTTCGGCTGCTTTTTTAATATTCTCATATTCCTGCAGCTTGCGAATTAATGTGGCCCGCGGATCCTCATCTTCCTCCTCCTCGGAGGACTGCCTTGGCAACAACATTCTGGATTTTATTTCTGCAAGCAATGCTGCCATTAACAAATATTCAGCAGCTAACTCTAATTGTAAATCTTTCATCACTTCGATATAGCTAATATATTGCCTAGTAATTTCAGCAATAGGAATATTTAGAATATCCAGATTTTGTCTTTTTATCAAATAAAGCAATAAATCCAGCGGACCTTCAAACGCCTCCAAAAAAACCTTAAGTGCATCCGGCGGAATATAAAGATCTTCGGGCAACTCAACTAAAGGAGCACCATCAACTATTGCTAACGGAAGTATCTTGTTCTGACCCTCAGCTATACATAAGTCCATAATCTAATTTAACACGGCTTATTGCAACCCAGCCAAGGTAAAAAACATTTTTTGAGCGGCGTATAACGGGTAGCCTAACATTGCACTTAACGCCCCCGACATCAAAAGAAACAAAAGCACAAAAAAACCGTACGGTTCAATTCGACTATAATACCAGGCCCAACGGCCAGGTAACAGTGCGGAAAAAATCCGGCTTCCATCCAGCGGTGGTATCGGTAACAAATTAATCAAAGCTAATACCAGGTTAATCGTTATTCCGGCGACACTCATGTACATCATAGGCTGCGTTATAGACTCAATTGCAATCATCACACCCAACCTACCGAAAAATGCCCAAGCTATTGCCATCAATATATTTGAAATAGGTCCCGCGGCCGCAACAACCGCCATATCAGTAACCGGATTTTTCAGATTTCTCATATTAACAGGAACTGGCTTGGCCCATCCAAAAATAAATCCTGTACCAGAAATTAATAACAATCCCGGGATCAATATTGTACCAATCGGATCTATATGCTTTATTGGATTTAACGTTAATCGCCCCAACATCCATGCAGTTTTATCCCCACGTAATTTTGCCACCCACCCATGAGCAACTTCATGCACCGTGATTGCAAAAACGACTGGTAACAGCCAAACAGCAATTCGGCCCACTAATGTTAATTCATTCATCTTAATATATTAATTACTGTTATTCCAACATAGAGGCAACACCCTTCCCTTGCCTGATTATTTCGGGCCCACCATCTTCAAATGCGATAATCGTTGTTGGATGATACTCTACAACACCCGCATCAATAACTAAGTCAACTTCATGCTCTAAACGTTCCCTGATTTCATAAGGGTCAACCATTGCTGCATCTTCCCCCGGCATAATTAAGGTGGTACTAAACAGCGGCTCCGCCAAATCTTCCAACAACATTTGCACCACCGGGTGATCAGGAATTCGAATACCTATCGTTTTTCGTCTTGAATGCTGCAATCGCCTGGGCACTTCTCTGGTTGCTTTCAGGATAAAAGTAAATGGCCCTGGAGTTAATCTTTTTATCAAGCGAAAAGCGTCATTACCTATCTTGGTAAAAATAGAAACCTGGGTCAAATCCTTACATACTAAAGTAAAATTATGTTTGTCACTTAACTGCCTAATCCGCCTTATTTTGTCGAGAGCCTGTTTATCACCAATATGGCAAGCCAGCGCATATGATGAATCAGTCGGATAAGCAATGACCCCACCTTTATTTATAATAGCGACCGCTCTATGAATTAACCTTTGTTGTGGATTTTCAGGATGAATTTCAAAATATTGCGCCATTTGTTTATTCTTATAATTGGCAAAATCACTATTATACCCTGAAT
>CAZGYJ010000099.1:0-6029 GCA_964530345.1 uncultured Methylomonas sp. | reverse complement strand
GCTCTATATGTTGGCTTAAGCCCCTTTACCGCATTTTCTCATGCTTTTTCACCGCATGACTCATTTCAAAAACTGGGCAAGATTTTAGTGGTTACACCAGCAAAATTCACTTTTTCCAGATCAGTTGGCGACTATACTCACGAATCAATGTATTAATTTTAGCTTGTTAAATACATTTGTAGGACTCCACTTTAGCCGCGATTGGCTCACAATACTTTAAAATCGCGGCCCGCTAATCATCATCTTTTCGTAATGGCTGCTCAGGTATCGGTAATAAAGGGATTTGATAGCTCAGCATAATCTCCCTGATTGCCTTGCGATTTTTATCTATTAGCTGATTTAAAGTTGAAAGCCTCTCTTTGTCCCCATAGCGTACAGCCATAGCTATAGAAAAATCAAACTTCATTCCCGGTTTTGATGTCATCTGAATGACCTGATAAGCATCTTTGGGGCTTTGTGATAAAACATACCCTGCCATTGGTCCCCAAAGAATCGCCATATCGATTTTACCACTCTTTAGATCTTTCTCGATTTGCATCGGAAGATTGTTCTGATCATCACCTGTCATAGTTTGATAGGGAATTCCCTGCTCTAATAACCCCATCGCTTGTAGCAAAGCAGTTCCCGGGCCTCGGTCAAACATAGCAATCTTTAATGCTTCCTGCCTGTTCAATGACAAATCACCTAATTGAGATACTTTGGTAATATCATCCCAACCGCGACCTTTAGCGATCAACAACAAATAAGTTGAATGATAGTAGGGTTTTGTGGTTAAAGCCAACTCATATCCGGCCGGCACTCCCATCACAACATCGCAAGTGAACAAATCACTATCTGGAAGCTTGGCTTTCAAAGTATTTCTGATAAAACCAATCCGCTGCGGAAACCACTTATATTCAACTTTTTGATTTAATTGCTTAGCAAATAATTCAGCGATTTTATTTTCAAAACCGCTACCGTCTTTGCTCGAGTAGGGCGGATTCAACGGATCAGCGCAAACCCTGAATTTATCATCAGCCAACCCCGCTTTTGTCATTAGCAAAACAATTGAAGCGATTAAAATAGAAGTTACTTTCATGAAATTCCCAGTAATAAAACTCTTTGTAGTTTATCTCATAAAAAACAAAAGCCCCAGCCGACAACTCGACCAGGGCTCTGCATGGAAAATCTGAACTAACAGATCAACTTATTACTAAGGCAATGCAAACACAGTTAAAACACCACCCAATTTTGTATAAGAGCTCAGGCTTCTGTACGCACCAACAGCGCCCAAACCTTCAGAATTAGTAGTGTCTGTACCATCATCGAGACCAGCAGCAATACCGATACCAGCCCAACCACCAACACCAGAAAGAACACCAACGTATTGTTTGCCGTTGTATTCCCAGGTATTGACATTACCAATAATGCCAGAAGGTGTTTTGAACCTATAAAGCTCTTTTCCAGTTTTTGCATCGACTGCTTTCAGATAGCCTTCCAATGTACCATAGAAAACCACACCACCCGCAGTTGCAACAGAACCTGACCAAACAGAAAATGGCTCTTTAGTTGACCATACAATTTTACCGGTTGTAGGATCCCAAGCAGTAAATTGACCCAGGTTTGTTGAATTATCAGGCTTACCAGTAATAGCATCGACACCAGCTGGCCCCATAGTCAAAGTAGCGCCAACATATGGCTGACCGGCAGTATATTCAACCTCAAATGGCTCATAAGTCATACATACATGGTTACCCGAAATATAAACATAACCTGTTTGGGGTGAATAAGAAACAGGCTGCTGGTTTTTGCTACCCAAAGCGGCCGGACAAATACCTTCGGTCGTTTCGTCTTCGCCATTGTACTCTGTACTATACTGAGGGACCACTTGTGGACGACCCGACTTCATGTCGACATGGGTTGCCCAATTAACAGCCTTGTCAAATTTTTCCGCTACCAGTAATTCGCCTGTTTCACGATCCAGAGTATAACCAAAACCATTACGGTCAAAATGGACTACAACTTTGCGCATTTTGCCATTAATTTTGATATCAAGAAGTGGAACCTCGTTTATACCATCATAATCCCACTCATCATGTGGCGTCATTTGGTAAACCCACTTAACCTCACCTGTGTCAGCATCACGCGCCCAAAGTGACATTGACCACTTATTGTCTCCCGGACGCTGCACTGGATTCCAGGTCGAAGGGTTACCTGAACCGTAATACACCAGGTTCAAATCTGGATCGTAGCTATACCAGCCCCAAGTTGTACCACCGCCAATTTTCCACTGATCGCCTTTCCAGGTTTTCAAACTAGAATCTTTGCCAACTTTGGTAACTTTGCCATTTTCCCAGGTTGTTGTTTTATTTGGTTTAATCAAAGTATCTGAGTCAGGCCCCATGCTATAGCCTTTCCAGACCAATTGACCAGTATTGATATCGTACGCAGCCAAGAAACCACGAACACCAAACTCACCACCGGAAATTCCGGTAAGAACCTTGTCTTTGACGACTATAGGCGCCTGAGTATTGGTCATACCTAATTTTGGATCACCATTTTGGACACTCCAGATTCTTTTACCAGTTTTGGCATCTAACGCTGTTAAAACAGTGTCCGATTGCTGCAAAAAGATCTTGCCATCACCATAAGCTAAACCACGATTCACCGTATCACAACACATGACAGGAATTGTGACATCAGCATCCTGTGTAGGCGTAAATTCCCAAATAACAGATTGGGTTTTTTGGTCAATCGCATAGACTGTATTCGGGAAAGGGGTATGAATATACAACACATCATTTACAACCAGCGGACCACCTTCGTGACCACGAAGAACACCCGTTGAAAAAGTCCAGGCAGGTTGCAGGTTTTTTACATTGTTTTTATTGATTTGGTCTAGTTTGCTGTAACGCGTACCCGCATAATCTCCACCCCAGGTTGCCCAGTTAGCCGGGTTCTGTGTCAATTTCTCTACCTCGCTATTTGCGGTAGAAATCACTGGAGCAGCCAATAATGCAGCTACCGTTGATGCAAGCAGCCAGCTTTTAACAGGCTTCTTCATATGTTTTTCCTCCTAAAGTATTCTGCGTCTAGCCACAGTTTACAGTTAAATTTTAAGACTAATATTAGTTTTAAATCATGGGTAAAACCTGGAAAAAGGAATTTTTCCCGATTTAACTCCAGTTGTGTAAATTGAAGGATTTTGCTCTAAATGTCAACTTTAAAAAGCTCTTTAATTAAAAAATATTTTGCGGCATCCTCTAATCGGATTGCACAATCCGTCTATTCCAAGAACAATTTGTCATTGACTACAAACCCATTTTACAGTCACAGTATAGCAATTTAGAAAAGCAGTTTTGAACAATGCATAACACAATAAAGGCTTGTTTCCATAGCGTAGTTAAGGATTTTTTCCTATTTCTAAGTCGTAATATCAAGCCAAATTTTTAATAAAACCTGCAATATAACGCTAGTCTTTTTTTAGATAACAACAAAACTAATGGACCATTTTCAAGAACTTGAAAACCTATTTGCCAGCGATGGACCTCTGGCTAAAATCATCCCCGGCTATCTGCCACGTGCTGCACAAGTTGAAATGGCTTTACACATTGCCAAAACTATAAAAGAAAAACAAAACCTGATCGCTGAAGCCGGCACGGGAACCGGGAAAACTATCGCTTATTTATTACCCGCAATTCTTTCCGGAAAAAAAGTCATTGTTTCAACTGGCACTAAAAACCTGCAAGACCAGCTATTCAACAAAGACCTTCCAGTTATCCGCAAGGCAATTAGCACACCTTTTTCTGCCGCATTATTAAAAGGGCGAAACAACTATTTATGTACTTATCGACTTCATAATGCGATGCAGACAAATACTGGATTTTCCAGAGATGACGCCTCGGCGCTTGCAAAAATAAAACAATGGTCTGGCAAGACTAAAAGCGGTGATATTTCTGAAATGCCTGAAGTTCCTGAAACTTCCCAAGCCTGGTTTTTCGCCACATCAACAGTCGATAATTGTCTGGGTCAAGATTGCCCCGATTACGCCGATTGTTTTTTGGTAAAAGCCCGCAAAAAAGCACAGGAAGCTGAAATAGTCGTCGTTAATCATCATTTGCTTTGTGCAGACTGGTCCATCCGGGAAATTGGTTTTGGTGAATTATTGCCTGATTCCGAGGTTATCATAATTGATGAAGCCCACCAGCTTGCCGATACAGCATCCAATTTTCTGGGAATTTCTCTCACAGGCAAACACCTAAATGACTTGGCAGGAGATACTCTGGCTGAATATTTTAAAGATGCCACCGATATGCCTGATCTTCGCTCCGCTTGCGAAAATCTTCAGCATGAAATCAAAAATTTAAGGTTGGCCTTCGGCATGGAATTAAAAAGAGGCGAATGGCGAGAAATTGAAAATAACGTCAAAATTTTGACTTCTATAAAAACACTACAAAAACAGCTCAACAAACTCACCGACCAATTAGAACTTGCCTCAGTTAAAACCAAGGGACTGGAAGCCTGTTTCAAACATTGCCAGGAATTGGAATCGCGCTTGCAAAAAATCATTCAAGACAATTCCGGCAAATGGATACGCTGGTATGAAACTCATAAAAATTCATTTACCTTCATGCTCACTCCACTGGATATTGCTTCCGAATTTCAGGCATTTATGAACCATCATCAGGCAACATGGATTTTTACTTCTGCCACACTGAGTATTGCTAACCGTTTCGATCATTTTGCCAATGGCCTCGGTTTAACTGGTGCAACCTGCCAAAGCTGGGACAGTCCTTTTAGCTACTCAGAACAATCTCTTTTTTATCATCCACGCGGCCTACCTCATCCTTCCGACCCAAACTTTACCAAAAAATGCGTTGATTTTGCCATCCCAGTCTTGCAAGCCAGCCAGGGCCGGGCTTTTTTCCTTTTTACCAGTTATCGGAACTTAAACCAGGCCGCAGAAATTTTAAAATCCCGGCTTGATTATCCGTTGTTAGTCCAAGGCAGCCGTCCCAAATCAATTTTACTGGAGCAATTCAAAAATGCAGGTAATGCAGTACTACTAGGAACTTCTAGTTTTTGGGAGGGAGTTGACGTTCGGGGTGACACCTTATCCTGTGTAATCATTGATAAACTACCCTTTTCCTCACCTCATGACCCGGTCATGAAAGCAAGGCTCCACGCCATGGAAAAACAAGGAAAGAATCCATTTTTTGAATACCAAATTCCGCGTGCTGTAATTGCTTTACGTCAAGGAATCGGCAGACTCATTCGAGATATCAATGATCGTGGTATTTTACTACTATGCGATCCAAGATTACTCAAACGTTCCTACGGTCAAATTTTTCTCGATAGCGTACCACCAATGAAGCGCACCCGTGATATTGAAGATGTAAAAACCTTTTTCAAGAACCAAGAAACATGAAAATACTTGCAGTTGATACCGCAACAGAAGCCTGTTCAGCAGCATTATTGATAGATGGCGATATTCAGGAACGCTACCAACTGGCGCCCCGCGAACATACCAAGCTGATTTTACCGATGATCGATTCGTTAATGGCTGAGGCTCAAATCAACACACAAGACCTGGATGCACTTGCATTTGGCCGGGGTCCGGGTTCTTTTACTGGTGTTAGAATCGCCACTGGCATTATTCAGGGAATTGCTTTTGCAGCAGATTTACCCGTTGCCCCAATATCAACTTTGGCAGCAATCGCTCAAGGTTGCATCGAAAGCACAACGCACAATGTTATTTTTACCGCAGTGGATGCGCGTATGAACGAAATATACTGGGCTGTTTATCATCGTAATCCTGAAAATTTTGTCGAACTTGTTGGGAAGGAATCAGTTACCCCGATTCAAACAATCGAATACACTGGCTCCAAAGGATTTGGCATAGGTTCAGCCTGGAAAATTCATGAAACTGCCATGATAAAGCAACTATCAAATTTCCTTATCGATTACGATGCCAACCACTTACCTAAAGCTTCGACCATTGCAAAACTCGGAGCTAGAGATTACAGTCTAGGTAAAACCGTACCAGTCGA
>CAZGYJ010000098.1:0-11526 GCA_964530345.1 uncultured Methylomonas sp. | reverse complement strand
AATAGTTACATAGCTGGCTATGCGCCTATTTCTACGCCTTGAATACGAATAAAAAATACTGCCCCAGTTGCCAAACTTATTCTGTGCTCGCACCTAAAGCAGGCGATCAAATTTAAGGAAGCTTTTGCTTTAAAAAGGCTATAATTTGAGCTCTTAATTTGTTTTTAACCAACCGAAGGGAAGTGAGTGATGGCATTAACCATAAAAGAACTGGCACAACAATGTGATGCTGAAATTATTGGTAATGTTAGCGAGACATTAATCGAGTCGGCTTCTGATATCAGTTCTGCTCGGGAAAATCAGATAACTATTCTGAATGACTTGAAATTCAGTAAATTTCTGCCAGACACTAAAGCAAGTGCATGTTTTATGAGCCAGGAGATGGCAAAACTTGACGTGCCGAAAGGTATGGCAATCCTGGTCTGTAAAGATCCGGAAATAAGTTTTATCAAGGCAGTCAAAATTTTACACCCAGAGAAACAATTTCAGCCAAAAATTGCTGCACAAACCGTTGTGGCCGAAACGGCAACCCTTGCTGATAGTATTTATTTAGCGGATTTTTCCAGTATTGGTGAACACAGTCAAATTGGAGAAAACTGTCAGCTACTTGCTGGTGTTAGAATTGGCGATCATGTCAAAATCGGTGCAAACTGCCGAATTTATCCAAATGTTGTGATTTATGATCATACTCAAATCGGAGATAACGTTATTATCCATGCGGGTTCAGTGATTGGTGCGGATGGTTTTGGTTACAAACAACGGAATCAAAAGCATGTTAAAGTTCCGCATGTCGGTTATGTAAAAATCGAAAATAATGTTGAAATTGGCGCCAACACTTGCATTGATAGGGGAACTTTTGGTGAAACTGTTATTGGCGAAGGTAGCAAGGTCGATAATTTAGTACAGATTGGCCACAATAATATTATTGGTGAAAATGTCATAATTTGTGGGCAGACGGGTATTTCTGGTTCCTGTCAGATTGAAAACAATGTTATTTTAGCGGGAAGCGCCGGGTTAGCCGATCACGTTAAAATTGGCCATCATGCGGTGGTGATGGCGCGATCAGGTATTGCCAGCGATATTAAGGAATGTACTCAAGTTTTCGGCAGTCCGGCTAAAGATAAAAAGACTGCCTGGAGAGAACTTGCAGCATTGGCAAAATTGCCACAATTAATGAAAACAATAAAGCAGATGGAAAATCGTTTGCGGAAGCTGGAAGACTAGGAATTGCTGATTACTATCAGGATTACAAGTTGGACACAATATCATCCTGACAGTCTAAGAAGTTTCCCACTAATTGTTGCAGAACCTGGAAACTTTTGCAGGATTTTTCCAAATCATTTTCAAATAAATGCCTTTCGACTAATCCGGCATGATATTCAAGATTTACAAGGCCGCAACTAGCAACAGTGCCGTGGATATCATGGATAAGCTGTTGTGCTTGTGAAATATCATTTCTGTTTAATAAATGGGCTAATTCATCAATCTGAACTGGCAAAGTGGCAAATATTTTTTCAAATAAAGTTTTAGCCAGCGCTCTATTGTTCAAGGTTTTTTCTAGTAATAATTCAATATAGGTTTGATGCAGATTTGAGGTGTTGAAATTCATAAATAAATGAATCTTGATAATGAAAGTTATTTCATAAAGCTTAACAAAGCTTTTAATAAAGTTTCAGGTGTTGGGGGGCAACCTGAAATTGTTGCGTCAACCGGAATAACATTTTCAACTTTGCCACAACTGGCATAAGATGTACCAAATTCACCGCCACAAGCAGCGCAATCACCCACAGCTACAACCCATTTTGGGTTGGGAGTTGCGTTATAAGTACGTAATAAGGCGGTTTGCATATGTCTAGAAACGGGACCGGTAACCAGCAAGACATCAGCATGTCGAGGTGATGCGACAAAATGGATGCCAAAACGTTCAATATCATAAAGTGGATTATTCAGTGCATGAATTTCCAACTCGCAGCCGTTACAAGACCCTGCATCAACAGCGCGAATGGCCAGACTTCCAGAAAAATGCTTATCAATATGATGTTTTATGTTAATGCCTAGTTGTTCTAATTCTTGTTCATTCGGTTTTTTAATCCGTTCGGTGACTATCCCTGTCTTTAAGGTTTTAGCAAAAAGTCTTAACATCTTGTAGTCCTATAGGTCATGGCCTGAGTAGGAACCATTGAGTGATTTGTTGCATACGGGAAAATCTGGCACAATATTGTTCAATACGATTTTTTCTAAAGCGGGCCAGTTGATGATACTGGGATCTCTGGGATAGAAACGTGCAATCTGATTAGCTTTGTCAAAGCGCACATAAGTAACTATTTCGCCACGCCAACCTTCAATAATACCCAAGCCCTCGCTATTTTCAGGTGGAATTTGCCAAGCATTTGTTATTTCATCGTTAGGAATTTGCTTCAGCATTTGCTGTAATAGTTTTATAGAAGCAAAAATTTCTTTTATCCGAACCCATACTCGAGAAGCAACATCCCCTTGATTTTCTACGGCGACTTTAAGGGATAGTTGATCATAAGGAGGATAAGCGGCATCTCGTCGCACATCAAAATCTTGACCGCTGGCGCGACCTACATAACCAATCGTTCCAAAAGCGGCCGCAGTTGCTTCTGATAAAAAGCCTGCGGTAAATAATCTATCTTCCAGGGAGGAATTTAAATCTAATGCAGGTAAAATTTCATCTAACTCTTTCCTTAAACTTTTCAATTCAAGCAGCATAAGTTGATTGTCAGGGTCTGATACCGTAATCTTGACGCCACCAGGCACAATACAATCCATTAGCAAGCGATGTTTAAAACATCGGGCATTGGTACGGAGCCATAACTCCCTTAAACGACTAAACTGCATTTGTGCAAAGGCAAAACCGACATCATTGCAAATTGCGCCAATATCCCCCAAATGATTAGCAATACGTTCTCGTTCAAGCAGAATAGCTCTTAAATATGCAGCCCGAAGCGGGATTGTAATACCTGCCGCTTGCTCCATTGCACTACATGCCGCCCAACTATGAGCAACAGTGCTATCTCCAGATACTCTGGATGCCAGTCGAACCAATTGTTCTGGGCTTTTATTGACGGCTAATTTTTCAATCCCTTTATGAACATATCCCAGGCGTTCTTCCAGATTTAATATTGTTTCTCCAACCGCCTGGAAACGGAAATGACCAGGCTCAATTATGCCAGCATGAACGGGGCCTACAGGTATTTCGTAAACACCTGTGCCTCTGGCTTTGATAAACTGATAATCCATATCGGGTGCTGTTATTTTTTCTGGGCGACCATCTATCGGAAAATCGTCGCGTAGTGGATATTGATTTTTTTTCCAGGCCTTATGCCGTAACCAGGGACGATTATCCGGGTGTTCTGTAAAATCAATACCAAACAGATCTTGAGAGTGTCGTTCACTGCGATTAGCCGCTGGATATACCGTTGCCTGAGAAGGGAGGCAGGCTTTATCTTCGGAAACAGAGGTGCGCAATAGCAGATATAGCCCATTTTTTTCAAATATAGCGTTGACAATGTAGAGTGGTGACTGTTGTTCAACCCAGCCAGAAACCCAACGGACAGACTGAAGTTGAGCTAATTCGGCAAATTTACGCCAGTTATTGTGATGAATTATCCAAAGTGGCATACTTGAAATTGAAGCAACTTCAATCTGCATATCAAGGGCTTGGGATTGCTTTTTTAAATCTATCGCCCAGTTTTGTTTTTTTTGTTTCATAATGGTGCGCTCCCCGAAATTAACACCGTAGCCTGTGTAAACCAGTCCGCTAAAAACCCAGGGATTACTAATCCTAACCATAAAACTAAAGCTAAATGAATCATCACAGGTAATAAATTTGCTTGTATAGGGTTCTGTCCTTCAGGTTGTTTGCCATAAACCATCGGCTGAATATTTCTAAATAGTCCTGCACCTGCTAAACCAACGCCTAAAAGCAACAAAGGTGTTAGCCACGGGTAAGTTTGCATCGTAGCCAGTAGTACCAGAAATTCACTAGTAAAGACACCAAAAGGCGGAAATCCAGCAATAGCTAATGTACCAATTAACAGCCCCCAACCAACTTTAGGTTGCGTTTTGATCAAACCACGAATTTTTTCAATACTTTGTGTGCCAGCAATCTGTGCCGCATGTCCAACTGTGACAAAAATAGCCGATTTAGTTAGTGAATGAACCATCATGTGCAGTAAGGCGGCAAACGTAGATAGTGGCGTACCCAGTCCAAAAGCAAAGGTCATCAAGCCCATGTGTTCAATGGAGGAATAACTGAATAGTCGTTTAATATCTTTCTGTCGATGTAAAAATACGGATGCAACCAGAAAGGATAACAAGCCAAACCCCATCATTAAGTATCCGGCAATATTGGATTGAGTTGCTCCATCGACCAACATTTTATTACGTACCACTGCATAAAGCGCATCATTTAATAACAAACCCGATAATACAGCCGACATTGGAGTAGGTCCCTCTGAATGAGCATCTGGCAGCCAATTGTGTAAAGGTACTAAACCAATTTTAGTTCCGTAACCAACAAGCATAAAGACAAAGGCTATCTCAAGAATTTCCGGGTTGAGTTGCTTAGCATTTTCATATAATACTGACCAGAGCAAGGCATTTTCAGCATCACTGATTTGAATGGCTGCGTAATATAATAAAATGGTGCCAAATAAAGCTTGGGCAATACCGACACCACAAAGGATAAAGTATTTCCATGCAGCTTCAATTGACTCAGGAGTGCGATATAAACTGACTAACATCACCGTAGCCAACGTAGCACCTTCCATAGCCACCCACATCATGCCCAAGTTATTGCTGATCAAAACCAAATACATGGCAAACATAAAACCCTGATACATCGAGTAATATATTTTTAACCGCTTTTCAGTAAGCTTTCCTATTTCTTCCTCGTGCGCCATATAGGCATCAGAAAAAATAGCCGTCGTCAATCCGACAAAAGCGGTTAACACGATCAGATAAATATTAAAGGAGTCAATTATAAAAAAAAGACTATCGGATACAATCGTCCCGTTTAAAAATACATTGATAGCCAACCAAACTGAAATCAATAAGCTGATTGCATTAAACCAGACATTGATGCGACCAATTAGAGGTTTATGTCCTAGTAAAGCAAAATATAAAATGCCAGCAACTGGCAGTAATAACAATAAGTAGGCAGCTATCATTTTTCTAACTCATTCAAACGATTTAGCATATCTACATCCAAAGAATCAATGCTGCTACGAATGTGTAGAAAAAAGATACCAAACAGGATTGCGGCAACAAGTACATCAAAGGCAATTCCTAATTCAACCACCATAGGCATTCCGCTGGTAGAAACAATTGCAGCAAAAAATAATCCATTTTCTATCGACATAAAGCCGACTACATGTGCAATAGCCTGACGATGTGAAATCATCAATAACATGCCTAAAAGAACCACAGATAAACTAGTTGCCAGTGCATTCAGCATCACGACAGGGGTGTCATTCAAAACGGGGTGTAATACATAATAACTAAAAATAACCAAACTGGCTCCGCCTAACATCACCGCTGTTTTATTCTTTAGGGCTTCCACATCACGATGAATTTTCATTTTTAGAATTTGCCGTTTGAGCATCCAAGGTATAAAAAATACTTTCAAGGCGAGCGTTATGCCTGCTGAAATAAATAAATGATAATTATTTAAACTATAAGCAGCCAATGCTGTGGCTGAACATAAAAGCAAGCCTTGTAAGGCAAATACAAACACCAATCGTAATAATCGACCCTGCCCAAGCATTAAAAAAGAAGTGAGTCCTATCAAGGCAGCAATCGATAAAATCGCTTGAGCAAAAAAATCCAGGTTTTCTATATTCACTAGCGTGATGCCTCCAAAATGATATGGCTTAACATGCCCAGTAAACCTAAAAGGTAAGCAAAGCTCAGATATTCCTGCACTCTAAATAACCGCATTTTGGCAAATAGCGTTTCTGAAAAAGCTAGTAAAACAGCCAAGATAGCCAATTTTCCAACAATATGTAATAAACCATGGCCTAATGCCGTGATGCTCAATTGTTCGGCAATACCCCATGGGAAAAAAATATTGGCAATCAAAACCCCGTATAACATTAGTTTCAACTGGCTGGCCCATTCGATTAATGCCAGATGTCGACCACTATATTCCAGAATCATTGCTTCGTGAATCATGGTTAGTTCCAAATGCGTGGCAGGGTTATCCACTGGGATACGCCCAGTTTCAGCAATCGCCACCAATAACATGGCAAACAGAGCAAATATAAATGAAGGTCTTAGTACAATACCATGATCTAATACGTAACCGATTGCAAGCGATAGATTGGTACTAGCAGCAGTCATTGTCAGTGTGAAAATAGCCATCAACATAGCGGGTTCCGCTAATGATGAAATTGTCATCTCACGAGAAGCGCCCATTCCTCCAAACGCGGTTCCAATATCCAAACCTGCCAGCGCAAGAAAAAACCGGGCAAAAGCAAAAAAACCAACTAATACGATTATATCTGCACTGGCAGCCGTGGGCAGATTGACTGCGATTAATGGCACTACACTGGCTGCCAGAACCATAGCCGAAAAAATAATGTACGGTGAAATCACAAATAACCAAGATGCCTGATCAGAGACCACCGGTTGCTTATGGGTTAATTTCCACAAATCCCGATAAGGTTGGAATAAAGAAGGAGCTTTACGATTTTGCAAAAAACATTTACAGCATTTTATCCAACCAGTTAACAGTGGCGCTAAGGTGATAAAAAGCAGAGTTTGAATCAGCGCTAAAATCCAGTTCATAAGCTGACCACCCATAACAATAAAATCAATGTTGCGAAAGAATACGCTAAATACACGCGTATATTTCCAGTCTGAATCCGTCCAACAAATCGGGCTAATTGATTTACAATCCTTTCTATAGGGTTATAAATTTTCGCCCAGCAATGGTCTTGTATACTGAGCTGATAATGTATCTCCGTAACTTGTTGGGAGAGTCCTCCTTGATGTTGCTTATCAATTTTCTCTTCTATTTGCCAAATATAGGCAAAAATGCGTCTAAATGGCATACTAAAAGCAGTGCATCCATACTGCATTCTAGGCGTTAAGCCACCATAACCACAGTCCCAACTATCCGATTTTCGCAATGTCATGGCGGGATCGCGGCGTAGATATTTAAAACTAATACCGCCCGCAATGATGACCCCACAAAGTACGAAAGGAGCCGCATAAGAAGCATGGTTAGCTGAAATTGGAGCAAGCCATAACCAATCAGCAGCAATCGTATTTGCAGAGCTTTGTCCTAAAATTTGACTGGAAACTTGATTAAGTAACTGAATTACCATTGCCGGGAAGATACCAAATAAAAAGCATAGGCTAGCCAATATACTTAAACCGGCCAACATGCCTTTATCACCAATTTCCTGTGCTTTTGCACTATTCCGTGAACGTGCTTGCCCCAAAAATATTGTGCCATAAACCTTAACAAAACAAGCTGCAGCCAAAGCTGCCGTTAATGCCAAAGCCGCAGCAGCAACAGGAATAAGGCTGCGTAAAACTTCACTATCAAGTACATCAACCTGTAACGCTGTTTGAAAAGCCAACCATTCAGAAACAAATCCATTAAAAAGAGGTAAAGAGGAAATGCTCATGCAAGCAACTAACATCAATTTACTGGTATGCGGCATGCGTTTTATCAACCCACCCATTGCATCTATATTTAATTCGTGAACCTGTTGTTGAATTACCCCTGCCCCTAAAAACAATAAGTTTTTAAATAAGGCGTGGTTAAAAGCATGGAATAAAGCGGCAATAAAACCTAAAGTTGCAATTTTTTCATAACCATGCGCTTTAAAAATCATGGACAACCCCAGTACCATAAAAACAATACCCATATTTTCAACGGAACTATACGCTAACAGACGTTTTAGATTGGCTTGCATCAGCGCGTAAAAAATACCCCCCAAAGCAGAAAATGCACCCATAATCAACAACGTCACGCCCCAGTACGTATGGACATCACCCAACAAGTCAAAACAAAAGCGAATGATTCCATACAAAGCAACTTTAAGCATTACGCCACTCATTAAGGCAGAAATATGAGACGGTGCGACAGGGTGAGCTTCGGGTAACCAGACATGTACTGGTACCAGTCCTGCTTTCATGCCAAATCCTAGCAACGCTAAAATAAAAGCAATATTTGCCCAACTTGTCGATAATTCTGCGTTACGTAAGGCATCAAAAGTAAAACGAAAACTGTCTGCGTAACTGGCTAAAATGCCAAAACCAAGGATAATGAACAAAGCACCCACTTGTGCCATTATTAAATACAAAAACGCGGCACGACGATTAGCTGAATGTTCATGTTTGAATGCAACGAGAAAATAACTGCTAACAGACATTAATTCCCAGGCGATCATAAAAAAGAAAGCATCATCTGCCAACAACACCATCAGCATTCCCGCAATAAAAATCCCAGTAAAAAAACCTAATATTGCAAAAGGGTGCTGTTGTTCATCATTACTCTGAACATAGCCTGGCCCATACAGACTGACGGCAAATACTGCTAACCCAATAATTAAATAAAAAAACCCGGATAAACTGTCAAAACGTACATGCCAAGGTAGCCAAGGCAAGCCTAGTCTCAGTTGATCAATTTCGATACCTTGAGTGATTAAAACGCATAATCCTGCAACCATCGCAAAAATACCCGAAGTACCTAACAGGATAAAAACTAAACGTTGTAAACGTGATGAATAATCTTGCTCAGTAAGATATTCTGTAAATAGCTGAATACAACTCCGAGGTAGAAAAGGGGTTTTTTCCAAGCCATAAAGCCCTAATCTCAAAACATTACCACGTTGTCGCATCAATAGTGCGAGTAATCCCGAGAGAAGACTTAAGAAAACAGCGCTATAGGCTAAAAATAGTATCATTGATTGGTTATATAAAAAATAAAAGCACAGGCAAATAGATCCTTAAAGTGCTATTTGCTTGTTGAAAAGCTAAACATTCTATGCAAAGCCATGGAATAAAAAAACATCCAAACCTTTTCTATATGGATAAGCCCAAGCCGATTTGCAGATTACAGAAACAGGACTAATACAGTGATCGAGAACTTCAATTTATGGAGTTCTCTGTGAAAATTTTACAACTTATATCGAAAAAACTCCAAAAATATTATGTTTGCCAAACACAGAGAAACATTTAGGTTTTGTTCTTTCTACTCAAAGAAAACATAATTTTACGAATTGTGACGAGTATAAAATTTATGCACCGCAAAGTTGTCATCGGATCTTTTTGTAGGGTTGGCTTAACCATATCATGTCCTAATTAATTTTGATATGCTAAAGCCCAGAGAAAAAATAATAAGGGCTGGAATGATGAGACTGAAATTTCGAACCATAGTGTGGGTGGCCTTGGCAGTTCTGCTTCAAGGCTGTGGTTACAATTCCTTGCAAACAACGGATGAAGCGATAAAAGCGGCCTGGGCGGAAGTATTGAACCAATACCAACGTAGAGCCGACTTGATACCAAACCTGGTCAATGTGGTTAAAGGTTATGCGGCGCATGAAAAAGATGTTCTTACCGCTGTAACTAATGCTCGGGCAAAAGTTGGCGCCATTCAGGCAACTCCAGAGCTGATTAACAATGAAGCGGCATTCAAGAAATTCAATGCTGCTCAGAATGAAATGAGTTCGGCTTTAGGCCGGCTGTTAGTTGTCGCCGAAAAATATCCAAATCTTAAAGCCGATGGAGTTTTTCGTGATCTTCAGGCGCAGCTTGAAGGAACTGAAAACAGAATCGCAGTGGCTAGAAATCGTTATATCAAGGCAGTCCAGGAATATAATGCAACTGTCAGAAAATTTCCTTCAAACCTGACTGCGATGATGTTTGGATTTAAAGTCAAGCCGACATTTACCGTAGAAAATGAGCATGAAATTTCCAAACCGCCCAAAGTGGATTTCAATTTAGCTCCCAACCCTGCTCAATAAACTGATTTGATTGCGGTGTGTTTATGAACACTTCCTCTTTATATCAGCGTGTTCTGATTTCCTTTTTGTTTTTTTGTCTGCTAGGTATAAAAAATGTTCAGGCAGAGCAGCCGATTCCAGAGTTTAAAAGCAGGGTAGTTGATTTAACCAACACATTAACACCCACACAGAAACAACTTCTGGAAGAACAATTAAAACAGCTTGAAAAAACCAAAGGAAGCCAGCTTGCAGTTTTGATTGTACCAACAACCACGCCCGAAACTATTGAGCAATATGCAATTCGTGTTGTAGAAAAATGGCAATTAGGAAGAAAAGAGGTTGATGATGGGGTGCTGTTACTGATAGCTAAAAACGACAGAAAACTTCGTATTGAAGTAGGCTATGGACTTGAGGGTGTTATACCAGATGCTATTGCTAAAAGGGTCATCAGTGAAATTATCACTCCATATTTCAAAGTGGGTGATTTTTACGGTGGTATTGTTGCTGGCGTTCATCAATTGATCAGGCTGATAGAGGGCGAACCTTTACCACCACCCAAACAGCACGATGATTATCGAGAGCCTGGAGTTCAGGATTTGCTGTTTTTTCTGGTTTTTATTCTGTTTTTCGCGCCAGCATTCAGATCGTTATTTGGCCGACTAATTGGATCTGGCGTTGCAGGCGGCATCGCCGGACTTTTAACCTGGTCAATTACTGCAACATTGGTTGCCAGCATTTTAGCAGGTGTCGCTATTTTTTTTCTTGCCTTGATGTTTACCAGTGGTGGAAGGAGTAACTTTCCCGGTGGCCGCGGGGGATATTATGGAGGTGGCTTTGGTGGTGGATGGTCCGGTAGAGGAGGCTGGTCAGGAGGGGGTGGATTTGGAGGTGGAGGTGGGGGCAGTTTTGGCGGCGGCGGCGCTTCAGGAGGATGGTAAGATGAAAATTAGCCGTTTGTTTAAACATTTGTTATACCCGCCCTGGCTGGTTAGGCGTAAATTTCCGCCTGCGTCGTTAAAAAAAATTGAAAAAGCAATTCAACATTCCGAAACCAGACACAACGCTGAAATTCGGTTTGCAGTTGAAAGTTCATTGAGTTTTGTTGAACTAGTGCAAGACATAAGCTGCTTTGATCGTGGTGTAGATGTGTTTTCTGAATTAAGAGTATGGGATACCGAGCAAAATAACGGCGTGTTGATTTATTTGTTGTTGGCTGATCGAACTATTGAAATTATTGCGGACAGAGATATTAATAAAAAGGTTGATTCTAAGGAATGGTTACGAATTTGTCGCTTGATGGAAAGCTTTTTTCGAAAAAAGCAGTTTGAAACAGGTGTTTTAAAAGGAATTGAAGAAATTACCCGGTTATTGGTTACTCTTTATCCTGCAAATGCTGGAAATATCAATGAATTGTCGAATAAACCAGTAATACTATAGCTTGATTATGGTGCTTCCATGCACCATAAACCTCATTACTTTGTAGGTCGAGTTAGCGATAGCGTAACCCGACAAAATCCAGAAAATGTTGGGTTACGCTAACCCA
>CAZGYJ010000097.1:0-11574 GCA_964530345.1 uncultured Methylomonas sp. | reverse complement strand
TCCCTCTGGAGAAGGCTTTTCAAGACTTTAAAGCTTTAAGTTCTTAATTCATATTTAAGCCGGAAAAACAGAATTCATTATTCCGGATCTCATAAAGTATTGTTGTTTATGAGGCATCTGGAACGCTATTACGCTAAAATCAGGATTCACGTGGAATCAATTCTTTTTCTGGCACGAACAAGAAGGTGATTAATGACCCATAATAATAAACAGGGTATCCAAAGGAACAGAAATTCGCTTTTTAATACGGAAATTCCGTGCTCTGAAAAAAAGTGGCTAATGGTTAATGAAGATACCTCAATTGGACGAATTGGAAAAAAATACCGCTCATTTGAAAATGGCGCAAAAAAAGCAATACCCAATCCCCCATCAGTAAATGCATCAAAAATACCGTGTGATGCAGTACATATAAACAAATAAATCCAGATAGGGAAAATTTTTTCGTTGAAAGTCCGGCAAAAAAACAGTGAAATAATGCCGCTTATCAAGATGGCAAACGGGATGGAGTGTGTAATTCCCCTGTGTCCAAGCATGTGTTGATAAGGAATGCCCATTTTAAAACCAATAACATCGATGTCCGGGAAAATGGTTAAAATCATTGCTGTGATAATTAACCGGGATTTCAGTAGTGGTTTGACCCAGGGCGAAAAAGAAATTGCTATGACTGGGTGGGTGAAAATTGAAGCGATAATTAACCTCGTTTATTGATCGTTTAGCCGATAATAAGCCTTGACCAGGCCAGCAAACACAATATTGTTGCCTTTGTATTTCCATTGATCATTTTTTCGTATCCATTCTCCGTCAAAATAACAATTAACTCTAATCAGTTTTTTATCGTAATAGAGTGGACTGCACTGAGTTGCTTTGACGGTTACAACAGGAGCGGGCACATTATCAACATTTTCAGCAATAATAAGTTTATAGGTAACGGGTGAAAGTTTGGCTGGCGGGGCCATATTTTCCTCTTCCTTTTTTTCTAAACATCCCGTCAGTGAAAATGCTGCAAATGTCCAAAGTAACGCTTTGTTCATAAAAACTCCTCCTCGATTGGTATTAAAGACATCAAGAGAATCAAAGTATTTTGAAATTTCAGGTCATTCAGATAAAACATAATTGCATGTGGAGCAGCTTGGCCTAATTGTATGATTAATGGGCTTCATCCCAATTTTCACCAACTCCGATATCAATAGTTAAAGGTACGGCCAATTTTTCAGCTGAACACATGATGGTTTTGATTGTCTCTTTACTTTTTTCTAACTGAAATTCTGGGATTTCAAAAACCAGTTCATCATGAACTTGCATAATCATTTTTATATCAGATAGATCGCCATTAATCCAGCCATGACAATCGATCATGGCTTGTTTAATAATATCGGCAGCAGTTCCCTGCATGGGGGCGTTGATAGCCGTTCGCTCGGCATATTGCCTGCGAGCAGCATTTCGGGAATTGATTTCCGGCAAGTAAAGTCTGCGGCCTCGAAGGGTTTCGACATAACCCTGTTGTTTGGCTTGCTCTCTGATTTTATCCATATAGTTTTTGACGCCGGGATAACGTTGGAAATACAAATCAATATACGACTGGGCCTGGCTTCGGGATAGGCCTAGTTGTTGTGCCAGACCAAAAGCAGACATGCCATAAATCAACCCAAAATTAATGGCTTTGGCTGAACGGCGTAGATCTGGGGTAACCTGATCAAGACTGACTTCAAATACTTCTGCCGCAGTTGCCTGATGGATATCCCGGCCTTCAGAAAATGCCGATAACAGGCCCTCGTCGCCAGAAAGGTGTGCCATGATCCGTAATTCAATCTGGGAATAGTCGGCAGCAACAATTTTGCAGCCTGGGGAGGCAATAAAGGCTTGTCTGATTTTTCTTCCTTCTTCTGTCCGTACAGGAATATTTTGCAAATTTGGGTCGGATGAAGAGAGTCTGCCGGTGGCTGCAACCGCTTGATGATACGAGGTATGTACTCTTCCAGTGCGTGGATTGATTTGCTGGGGGAGCTTATCTGTGTAGGTGGACTTCAATTTGCTTAAGCTACGATAATCCAGAATGATTTTTGGTAGTGGATAATCTTGCGCCAGTTCTTGCAGTACCGATTCTGAGGTGGAAGGCTGTCCTTTCGGCGTTTTCTTTAAAATTGGCAAATTCAAGTCATCATAGAGAACAGCTTGAATCTGCTTGGGTGAATTCATATTAAATGCATGTCCTGCAATTTCATAGGCTTGTTGTTCCAGTATGGCCATTTTTTCAGCTAGTTCCTGGCTCTGTTTGGCGAGCATATCGGTGTCAAGCAAAACGCCGTTTTCCTCAATTTGAACCAGAACTTTTATCAAAGGGATTTCCAGTTCATTGTAAAGACTTTCAAGCTTGGCATGTTGTTGAAGTTTTGGCCACAACACCTGATGTAATTTCAAAGTGATATCAGCATCTTCGGCAGCATAGGGACCGGCTTCTTCAAGGCTGACTTCATGAAATGGAATTTGTTTGGCGCCTTTACCGGCAACATGCTCGTAATGAATGGTTTCTACGCCAAGATAGGTTTTGGCCAGGTCGTCCATGTTGTGCTTGGTGGCGGTGCTGTTAAAAACATAGGATTCCAGCATGGTGTCATGACGAATGCCTTGTAGAGAAATGCTATGATTGGTTAACACATGGGCATCATATTTTAGATTTTGGCCAAGCTTTGGTTTTTCAGGATTTTCTAACAAAGGCCTTAGTTTTTCTAAGATTTTGTGTCGATCCAATTGTTCGGGTGCACCTGGATATTGGTGTGAGAATGGCACATACGCGGCTTTGTTGATTTCTACAGCAAAAGAAACTCCGACAATTTCTGCCTTGCTATAATCAAGGCTGGTGGTTTCGGTATCAAAAGCAAATAATTCAGCTTGTTCCAGTTTTGCTAGCCAGTTATCAAATGCCTTTTCTGTCAAGATGGTTTCATACTCGCTTTCACAATCTGATTCGGGCACTGCCGATTTGATATTTGCAGAATTATCCATGGCTTTTAACCAGGTTGTGAAGCCAAGTTCTGTTAATTGCTTTCTCAACTCATTTTCATCGGCAGATTGTTTTTTCAAGTCAGAAATTTTATAGGGTAAGGGAAGATCGCATTTGATGGTGGTTAGCTCTTTGGATATGGGTAATTGATCAAGTGCTGCACGCAGGTTTTCACCGACTTTTCCCTTGATTTCATCAGCATGAGCCATTAAGTTTTCTAGAGATCCATATTGTTTGATCCATTTTGCAGCAGTTTTGGGACCAACTTTAGGGACTCCCGGAATGTTGTCAACGGTATCTCCCATTAAAGCTAAATAATCAACAATATGTTCAGGAGCTACGCCAAACTTTTCTATTACGCCTTGGCGGTCCATTTGCGTATCAGACATGGTGTTTTCAAGCATGACATGGTCATTAACCAATTGCGCCATATCTTTATCACCAGTCGAAAGAATGACATTAAAACCTTGTTCAGTGGCATATTTTGCCAACGTACCCATAACATCATCCGCTTCCACATCAGGAACCATGATTAATGGTAATCCCATTGCTTTTATCAAGTCATGTAAAGGTTCAATTTGCACTCTCAGATCATCTGGCATAGGAGGACGATGTGATTTGTACTCTTCATAAATATCATGACGAAAAGTTTTGCCCGGAGCATCAAAAATAACAACAAAATAATCCGTGGGATGATCATTAGCAAGCTTGCGTAGCATATTGATAACTCCATAAATAGCATTGCTGGGCATACCGTCTGGAGTTGTTAAGGGTGGAATTGCGTGAAAGGCTCTATGGAGAAAAGATGAGCCATCAACGAGAATCAAGAGTTTTTGGTTAGATGTTGTCATTTTGATAAGAGATAAGATAATGACAATAAATTAAGGCATTTCCTCCAAGGATACAAATAAATAATACAGCCACGTAGTTTTTTGTGCTGCCGGCAAGTTTGGGTTACTGCTATTTAGATGTGTTGGCGGCAGGATGAGATTTTGGAGATAGGATGAAAATAAAGGTTATCTTTTGGGGAAGCAGTTTTGAGAGTGCTTAAAATAGAAAAAGCACGGCTTTAAGCCGTGCTTTTTTATCTGGTAAGTATATCAGGTTAAGGGAGTATTAAATCTTTCACTTTCAAAAATTGGAATCTGACTCCAGTTCCGCCCCAGACTACCATCAGTCTTTCGCGGCCATGTTTGTCGAAGTAACCAATTTCTATATCATGATAGCCTGCAGTCAGCTTGACAACACCGCCCCTTGCACGGAACCCGTGAATACCATCATTATTAACTACTTGATTGCCATCTATGGATAAGCGGCTGCCATCATCTGAGATGGTGTAGAAATAATAAGTGCCGTCAACCGGAATATTGATTTGTGCCCGGTATCTGAAGGCAAAGTTATTATTCTGGTCTCTTTCTCGAAGTGAGAAGTTTTTGGTAATACCTTCTTTGACTGGTACTAGTGAGTCAAAATCAGGAACTGAGTCCCATGAGCCTTCAAAATATTCAAATGCGATGCCAGAGCCAACTCTTACCGAAACTGTGGCATTATCAAAACCACCATTGCCATCGCTAATGCTATAAGCGAAAGTGTCAATGCCAGAGAATCCCACTTCTGGTGTGTAAGTGATCATGTTGTCATTGATTTGTACTGAGCCATTTTCAGCATCACTGACGCTTTCAATGGTAATTGCATCACCATCCGGGTCGCTGTCATTGTTAAGAACATCAATGCTGATAGGGGTATTAGATGGACTGAATGCCTTGTCTGGGCTTGCTACCGGGAAAGTATTGCCTGGGTCAGCAGAGCGCAGGAAGTTACTGGTCAACATTTGTCTTGGATGATTTGGGCCTTGCCAATCAATATTTAACGCCTGGTTACCTTGTTGCTGAAAATATTGAACTTCAATGCTATGTAAACCAGCAGTTAAATTAATAGTACCGTTTTGTTCGCTGGTATTGCCGATTGAATTATTGATAACAACAGGTTGGCCATCAATCAGTAATTGGCTGCTATCGTCTGATTGAACAAAAAATTGGTATTGGCCTTGCTGGCGAATCTCTATTTGCCCAGTAAAACGGAGAGCATAGGAAAAATCTCTATCTCGTTTGGTAAGGGTGAAGTTATGAGTAACGCCTTCAAATTTCGGGGTCAATTGAGAAAAATCCGGTAATTGTGACCAGGAACCTTCAAAATATTTATATTTGACACCTAACCCAACATTGACTGTTACGGTTGCTGTTGCACTATTGTTGTTACCATCTGATATGGTGTATTGAAAATCGTCCTTACCAATAAAATCGCTTTCTGGGGAGTATTGAATCAGGTTTCCAGCAATAGAAACTTGTCCATGTTTTGCTGAACCAACACTGGCGATGACCAGATTATCTTGCTCAGGATCAGCATCATTATTCAGCACATTGATCTGGATGGTTTTGTCCTGTTCCGTGGTGTCCATATCATCATTGGCTGTTGGTTTGGCATTTGGTTTTGTTTCTGGGATGGTAGAGTCGTACCAATCGGCAATTTGTGGTCCTGCAATATTTAACACTTTTACTGCATTTGCGCCATCAGTTGCAGTTTCTGGGGAGCCGCATGGCAATCCCTTGCAATTGCTGACATCGGGAGTAGAAAACATTTGAACCCTTCGAGCATGATAAGCGCTGTTATAAGCCATTGTTGTGACAAAAGTATTGTCAACACCATGGCCACGCCCCCAAGGAAACAAGCCTCCGTTGCTACCTTGTTTGTAAGAGTGCCCCAAGGTTAGATTATGCCCCAGTTCATGAGCAAATGAACTGGTACAAACATGGCCAACAATACTATAGCCATAGTTCTTATAATATGAATAAACTTGGCCGTCTTTGCCACGGGGCACAAAACCTACTCCGCAATAAGGCCCGGTTGGAGTCAGCATGGTTACTAGGTCTGCACCGTATTTACTACGTAAACTTCGTGCTTTTTCACTGTTTTTTAACTTGTAAAGAGTATCAACATCTGTTTTGGCATTGGCAAGATCCAGTTCTTCAATATGAACAATCCGGAAACGAACGTTAGCGTGACTGTTTTCCAGGGCTTTGTTGGCGTATTGTTCCATATTGGCTAGTCGTGCTGCTGGATCGCTGTTGGCCATTGACGGTGGATAAACCGCCACAATGTCAATGGTATCAATCACTGACCATGCAGGGTTTGAAAAAAGTCCAACCGCTAAGGTTAAACCAGGTGCAAGGAATTTAAATTTCATCAGTTGTTACCTCTATTGATGCTTATTTGTAAGTTTGTGGGAGTAATAATTCAGGAAATGCCTTCTGGCGGGGGTAAAATGCCATCTTCATTTTGTCGGTATTGGTTTAATTCACGATCATCTAGTACCACGCCGACGCCGGTTCGGTTGTTTATTTCAACTTGATAAATACTTTCACCTGTTGCGACTGTAATGAAAGTGGTGTTTTCACCTTCGGTAATGGAAAATGAAGCATTTTCATCGCCGTTTTTAATGGCGCCTGAGGAAATAGTAATTTCGTCTCCATAAGCGCGTGTTGATTCTTCAATGATGCCGGTATAAGTTCTGTTTTCTTGTGGAATCAATAAAGCAACCTGTTGGCCCTCTGACAGTTTCATGGTGCCTGGCTTATTGACTTTTATATACTCAACATTAAGGTTGTCAGGTATATCTTGAGGATGCTGCTGAGGTGGAACGGGTTGCCAAAGCTGTCTTGCAGATGCATGTTGGAATAATTCTGAGTTACTTTTGGCAGAAAATGCCGTATGGTTAACAGCAACAATTGGTTTGTCTATGTGTGATTGAGCCGTCTGTCTTGTTTGTGTGGCACTTGACTCATTCTGCTCTATTGTGAATGAGTAATATGTCAGCGCAATAACTCCGGTCAGGGATACTAGAGCAGCGGGAAAATTCATCTTCATACTTAATCCTGTCTTTTGGAAGAAATTCAGGGTTAAGAATAGAGAATGACCGACTAGCTTTTAGTGAAGTGCAACACAATACGGATTTTATTTGTTGAGTTACCGCACAAAACCCGGAAGCTTGTTTTTAAAAATGAATATATTTCACGGGATCGGGGGGCGAGAAATTTATAGCGAATTTATTTAGTCGTTAGAAATCCGTAGTCGTGACCGCGCGAAGTATACCTTTGATTCCATGAAGTGCAGCCTTGATAAGAACTATAAATAAATCGCCAATGGATGGCGCTAATATTAGTCCAGGAGTGGTTGTAAATAACGCCAAACTTTAGCTGTAATGACGGGCTGCGCTAATGTGTCGGGGTGTAAACCGTCACTTTGCATTAAATGTTCATGTAAGGCGACATCTTCGAGTAAAAAGGGCACCAAAGGAATTTTTAATTGTTCCGCCAGTTGCGGATAGATATTGTAAAACATATCGATATAGCGCTTTCCGTAATTAGGTGGAATACGCATGCCAAGCAGCAGTACTTTGGCGCCGTGGTTCTGGCTGCGTTTGATGATTTCAGTCAGATTGTTTTTCATGGCTTTTGGCGATAATCCTCTCAATCCATCATTTGCACCCAGTTCCAGAAGCAGGATATCGGGTTTGATGTTATTTAGGATATTGTCGATCCGCGCTAATCCACCTGCAGTAGTATCACCGCTAATGCTTTCATTATATATAGTATAAGACTGGTTTTCCTGATGTAACTTTTTTTGCAACAAATTAACCCAACCTTGGTCTACATTAATTCCATATCCCGCGCTGATGCTATCACCCAAAACGACAATGGATTTAGCTATTGTAGTGGCTGATAATAGTGATAAAAAAACCATAAGGAAAAATCTCTTCATGAAACAAACCTCGCAGAATAATATGAATGCCATTATACAGGCAGAAAGCTTGAGTAAAACAGTGCTAACCTCCAATGGCCCATTACATATCTTGTCATCGATAAATATGTCAATTAAAGCAGGCGAAAGTATTGCCATCATCGGAGCCTCAGGCTCGGGCAAATCAACTTTGTTGGGGTTGCTTGCCGGCTTAGATGTGCCAACCAAGGGATCCATTAAAATAAAAGAGCATGTAATAACAGAAATGGATGAAGATGGCAGGGCGGAAATCAGAAATCGTTTTATTGGATTTGTATTTCAGTCTTTTCAACTACTTCCCGGGTTGACAGCATTGGAAAATGTGATGTTGCCGTTGGAATTAAGAAATGACAGAAACGCAAAATCAGCAGCAAAAACTTTTTTGAACCGGGTAGGACTTAGCGAACGCCTCAGTCATCGGCCGAATCAGCTTTCTGGAGGAGAGCAGCAGCGTGTGGCATTGGCTAGAGCATTTGTTACAGCGCCAACTATTTTATTTGCCGATGAGCCAACGGGAAATCTTGACAGCAAGACTGGCGAACATATTATTGAATTATTATTTCAACTCAATCAGGAACAGCAAACAACGCTGGTTTTGGTGACTCACGATCCAGCACTGGCTTCTCGATGTGAGCAGACGATTAAGTTGGAAGCAGGAAAAACGGTATGAATAGGTTATTTTTGGCGGTGCGTTTATTGGCGCGAGAGGCTCGTTCAGGTGAGCTCACAATTTTGATTTTGGCCTTGATTATTGCTGTCACCAGTTCGACCGCCATCAGCTTGTTTGCCGATCGCTTGCAACGCACTATGACTGATCAGGCAGCCGATTTTCTGGCTGCTGATCTGGTTATCAGCAGTCCTCAGAAACTGCCTCCTGAGTGGCATGGAAAAGCTGCGAAATTTCTTCTAAAGCAGGCGCAAACGGCTGAGTTTTCGAGTGTTTTGATTGAGAATGACGAAATGTTGCTGGCCGGAATTAAGGCCGTCAGTCCAACTTATCCGTTACGAGGTCATTTAAAAACAACTGATTCTGATTATCGCCAACAACAAATTGTTCGTCATGGGCCTGAGCAGGGTTCGGCATGGGTGGAAAAGAGAGTACTGTCTGCCTTGAAAATGAAGTTGGGAGATATGTTGACGGTCGGCGAGAAGCCTTTAAAAATCACCAAAATTATTACTTATGAACCCGATAAACGCGGTGATCTATATAGTTTGTCGCCTAGGGTGATGATTAATAATGCAGATTTGGAGGCTACTCGGGTTATTCAGCCTGGTAGTCATGTACATTATTATTTTCAGTTCTCAGGAACAGCTGAGCAATTATTGCAATTTAAACATTGGATAAAACCCAAGTTGAATCCTTCACAACGAGTGATGGATATTCATGAAGATCGACCACAACTAGGCTCTGCGTTAGAACGAGCGGAACGATATTTAGGTCTTTCCAGTATCGTGGTGATATTGATTTCCGGGGTTGCCATTGCCATGGCTACTCGGCGGTATACTGAAAGACATTTTAATACTACGGCAATGTTGCGTTGTCTGGGCTGCAAACAAAATGAAATTCTTTGGTTATATCTTTGCCAGTTTATGATACTGGGACTTTTTGCCAGTGCTTTGGGTTGTCTGGCAGGTTGGCTGGCTCAAACATATTTGTTTCATTTACTGGCAAATTTGTTGCCCCCGCAGGTTGCTAACCCGGGATGGATTGCCATTGTCTTTGGGTTTGTTACCGGCATAGTGATTTTGTTTGGATTTGCATTGCCACCGATATTAAGGCTAAAACGTGTTCCTCCTTTAAGAGTATTACGTAGAGATCTATTGCCATTACCGACAAGCGCATGGGTTGTGTATGGATTGGCAATGATTGTCATTACGGCGCTCATTTGGCGATATACTCAAGATATTAAAATGACAGCAACCATTTTAGGTGTGGGATTGTTACTGATTGTTGTTTTAGGGATGATTATTTGGGGGCTTTTGACTGTATCCAAGCCACTTATTCCTCATTTGAGTCTCAACTTTCGGTTTGCATTACAAGGGTTACTGAGAAATCAGCAGGGCAGTGTCAGCCAGATGTTGGCATTTAGTATTACCCTAGTAGCCATGATTTTGACCTTCACCGTCAGAACAGATCTGATTGACGATTGGCAAAAGCAGTTGCCGGAAAACGCACCTAATCACTTTGCATTGAACATCTTTGCTGATCAGCTGCCAGCGTTTAAACAGGACCTATTGAAAAACAAAATTTCAGGAAGCCAGTTTTATCCTGTTGTCAGAGGAAGGTTGACTGAAATCAATGGTATACCGGTGCAGCAAATTGTCAGCAAAGACAGTCAGGGCGAAAATGCTACGCACCGGGATTTAAGTTTAACCTGGACCGAGCAGATGCCTGAAGACAATCTAATTGTTGCCGGCAAGTGGTGGGATACATTGAATGCCAAAGGTAAACCTTTAGTATCCATTGAGCAAAAATTAGCAAAAAGCCTGGATGTAAAACTAGGCGATATATTAACTTTTACTATTGGTAGTCAGCGCATGAAGGCGACTATTGCCAGCATTAGAAAAGTTCAATGGGATACCATGAAGCCTAATTTCTATATGATTTTTCCAGTGGGTGTTCTAGATACTTATGCGCATACTTTTATCACCAGTTTTTTTCTGCCAGGCCAGAAAAAGAATCTGCTCAATACATTGTTGAAGTCTTATCCAAGTATCACAATTCTGGAAGTAGATTTAATTCTGAAACAGTTCAAGGCCATTCTCAATCAACTAACCCAGGCCATTAATTATTTACTCTATTTTGCGTTATTAGCCGGTTTTATGGTGCTTTTTGCCGCAGTTATTTCCACTCTGGACGCCAGGATTTATGACGGAGCCATTATGCGAACTTTAGGTGCAAATAGAAAATTTCTGAATATTACGCATTTGCTGGAATTTGTACTACTGGGCTTTTTTTCTGGAGTTATTGCCCTCATTATCTCAGAAGGGGTTATTTTTGCACTTTATAGTTATGTTTTGCATTTGGAATATCATTTCAATGTTGAGTTATGGTTGGTAATCCCTGGTATGGCTGCTCTTGTCGTAGGCGGTGCTGGTTATTGGGGAGTGAGAAAAGTAGTAAATCGACCTCCAAATGTAGTGTTAAGGGATATTTAACCTAAGGTGTTCATTATAGATTCAGACAATCGGGGCTAATATTTTCTGATAAATAAATTGAATAACACCTGTTATTCTCCGCATTGAAATCACGGCTTCAGGTAACAGCTAATGAGCAATCCTTATCCTTGCTAATGTGAGAAAAAACTTATGAACTGATGATTTGGTTGTTAATTAACAATTTTGGGAGGAATAATGATGATGAACAAAATTCTACCTGCTTTTTTAATGGTTTCAAGCCTACTTATTTCAGCATGTTCAACACAAACAGGCTGGAGACCCACGGTGGATCCTTATGGCAATCCAAATTCCTATCGTTTGGAACAAGATATGTATGAATGCAGACAGTTAGCGTTGCAAGCCTCTGGAAATACCGCTACAGAGACGGCTAAAGGAACTGCAATTGGTGCGCTTCTGGGGGCTGCGGCCGGCGCTGCTTTAGGTGCGGCAACGGGTGATCCTGGCAAAGGTGCGGCAATTGGAGCAACCATTGGCGGCTTTGGTGGTGGTACTAAGCAAGGTTTTGGTGCAGAAGCAAGTTTTGAACGCGCATATAAAAATTGTTTGAGACATCGTGG
>CAZGYJ010000096.1:0-11644 GCA_964530345.1 uncultured Methylomonas sp. | reverse complement strand
GTTTATTTATTTTTCAGAACAGATAAAAAAGGATATCTTGCGGAGAATGGCCGAAATTTTAAAACCGAAAGGAGTATTGTTTCTCGGTCGAACTGAAGCAATGCCCTCAGATTTGAAGGCTTTTCAAGTTATTGATGGCCATCATTGTCAGTATTACCAAAAAACCGATTAGTTAAGGAACGAACATGAAATAACTTGGACAACTGGCTGTCTTTTTATCCGTCTTCTGCGTTGTAAAAATAGTTACATAGCTGGCTATGCGTCTATTTCTACGCCTTGAATGTGAATAAAATACGGCGCCAGTTGTCAAACTTATTCCGTGATGGTTCCTAAAAGGTGTTTTTTTGACACCTCCTCAAAGTACTGTTGAAAGTTATTGTAGAGCGGTAAATTTTTGCCACTTCTGTGTGATGTAATCGACATTTCTCAGCTATCCATAATATCAAGTTCTTTCTAAATTTATTTAACTCTTTGTTTTTTATTGTTTAAATCTATTGGCATAAGTTCTGCTTAAGTTTTATTAACTAAAACCAGCAAGCACATTATTATGGCAATTAATTTTGACAAAGCCCTTGGGCTTCATCCTCAAGCATTAATGTTACGTGAGAAACGAGCAGAGGTATTGGCATCTAATCTGGCCAATGCGGATACTCCAGGATATAAGGCGCGTGATATGGATTTTCAAGCAATACTAAAACAGCAATCCCAGACTAATTCCGGAATTTTGGAAACGACCCATAGTGGCCATTTGTTGCCGGATCAATATCAATTGAGTGGCAAATTATTGTATCGAACGCCACAGCAGGCCTCTTTGGACGGAAATACTGTTGAGGATCAGATTGAACAAGCTAAATACGGAGAAAATGCAGTGCAATATCAAGCTAGTTTACGCTTTATCAACGGTCGTTTTTCAGGCTTGTTGACCGCAATCAAAGGAGAATAATTCATGTCGTCATTTAATATTTTTAATATCGCTGGCAGTGGTATGAATGCTCAGAATTTAAGATTAAATTTGATAGCCAGTAATATTTCGAATGCTAATTCAGTCAGTAGCAGTATTGATGAGACTTATAAATCAAGACAACCGGTTTTTGCTGCGCAGTTGAAAGATATTATTGATCAAAAAAATGCAACCAGTGGTGTCGATATTCTGGGCGTTGTAGAAAGTCAGGCACCTCCGGTGATGGAATATTCACCTAATCATCCAATGGCAAATGAGCAAGGGTATATTTTCAAACCCAATGTTAATACCGTTGAAGAAATGGCCAACATGATGTCTGCATCTCGTTCTTATCAAAATAACGTCGAGGTATTGAATACCGCTAAGGAACTGATGATGCAAACCTTGAGAATGGGGCAATAGGAACAGTTATGGCAACAGATTTAATTAATTCATTAGAAGGGCTGGGATTAAAAACTACGGCAACTGAAATCGCCAAGCCAAAGAAAAACGATATGGGACAGGCCGATTTTTTAAAATTGATGACGACTCAGTTGACGCATCAGGACCCGATGAAGCCAATGGAAAATGGCGCATTTTTATCGCAAATGGCGCAATTTGGTACGGTTTCGGGCATTCAGGATTTACAGGCGTCATTTAAAGATTTTTCCTCCTCGATAAGCTCGGATCAGGCTTTGCAAGCAGCGAGTTTGGTCGGTAGAAATGTATCAGCATTAACTAATCAGGGTTTGCTTGCCGCTGGTGCCGAGATCAAAGGGGCGTTTGAATTACCAAGTAGTTCACCCGCTGTTAATGTCAAAATTATGGATCCTTATACAGGTGAAGTGATAAAAAATATGGATTTAGGGGGGCATGCGAAAGGCAGAATTCCATTTACCTGGGATGGCTTAAACGAAAATGGTGAAATGGCCAACCCCGGTGTTTATAAAATTCAGGTTGAAGCACAAATTGATGGAAACAATACGGTTTTACCCACTGAAATAAATTCCCGGGTTGAAAGTGTGTCGCTGGGTAGTGGACAGCAAGGGGTGCAAATCAATCTTTCTGGAGTCGGTAAGGTTAAATTTAACGATATTAAACAAATTTCTTAAACTGGAGACAAAAATATGGCATTTACTACAGCGCTTAGCGGTCTTAATGCAGCATCAAACAACCTATCTGTTACCGGCAATAATATTGCTAATGCCAATACCGTCGGTTTTAAAAGGTCACGTTCAGAATTTGCAGATGTCTATGCGTCCAGTATCGGAGGTGTCAGTAGCACTACTCCAGGGGCGGGTGTCAGAGTGACGAATGTTGCGCAATTATTTAATCAGGGAAATTTGCAGTTTACTGAAAATAGTCTGGATATTGCTATTAGCGGCGAGGGTTTTTTCACTCTGGCGGCGGCACCGAATGACCAAAACAATATTAGTTATTCGCGTTCAGGTGAGTTCAAATTGAATAAAGAGGGTTTTGTCGTTAATAATCAGGGCAAGGCACTTTTAGTCTACAAGCCAAATGGCACCCAAATTTCGGATGGTTTCAGTACCGGTGTAACCCAGCCGATTCAGATCAGTTCAATCCAGGGGTTACCGGCAGCGACTGAAAAAGTGGCAATGAAAGTTAATCTTGATGCTAGTGAACCAGTGATTACTTTACCTTTTAATAAAGATGACCAGAATACCTATAACACACAGACTTCTGCCACGCTGTACGATTCATTTGGAACATCACATACCTTAACAACATATTTTGTTCAACAAGGTGTGTCCAGTGGAAATCCAACATGGCGTGCGTATCATTACATTGATGGCGATGCTGTGCCATTACAAAGCGGCGATGCATACGGAGAGCTGGTTTTTGATGCTGATGGAAAACTGCAAACGCCCGCGGATGGTACTTTTGATTTGTCTGACTATACCATTATTCCAGCGACAGGCGCTAGTGACCTGAAAATCAATCAAATGAACTATTTTGGTTCCACTCAGGTAAAGGAAAAATTCAGTGTTAATGAGCTGTCCCAGGATGGTTTGCCTGCTGGACGATTAACCGGGATGGATATTGATGACGAAGGGATAATTTTTGCCCGATTCAGTAATGGCGGTTCGACAACCTTGGGGAAAATTGCTTTAACACGTTTTCCTAATCCAAATGGATTGGCGAAAATGGGTGATACAACCTGGGGGCAAAGTGCCAATTCAGGTGAACCGATACCAGGAGAAGCGGGGGCAAATAATTTTGGAATAATTCAGTCTGGCGCTTTGGAGGGGTCAAATGTTGATGTAGCGGCACAATTAGTCAATTTGATTGTTGCGCAGCAGTCATATCAGGCAAATGCGAAAACTATTACTACGGAAAACTCCATTATTCAGACCATTCTGAATATCTAAACTTAAGGAGTCGAACAATGGATCGTAGTCTATATATTGCCATGAGCGGGGCCAAGCAAACTTTGTTGGCTCAATCGAGTAATGCCAATAATCTGGCGAATAGCCAAACCACGGGGTTTAAATCTGATTTTGAACAATTTCGCAGTATGCCCGTGTTTGGCCCAGGTTTTCCATCCCGGGTTTATGCGATGTCTGAAAGGCCAGGTGTCGATTTAACACCCGGAGTACTTCAATCAACCGGGCGCGAATTAGATGTTGCCGTGAATGGTGATGGCTGGATTGCAGTCCAAGGAAAAGACGGTCAGGAAGCATACACTCGGGCTGGTGATTTGCGTATTTCTCCGGAAGGCATTTTGCAGACAGGAACCGGTTTACAAGTTTTGGGGGATGATGGTCCGTTGGCAATTCCGGAAGCTGCAAAAGTTGAAATAGGCCGTGATGGCAGCATTAGCATTATTCCTTTAGGAGATAATTCTTCAACCTTAGTTGGCGTTGGTCGTATCAAGTTGGTCAATCCCAAATTGGATGACCTTGAAAAGCTGAATGACGGGTTGCTGACACTTAAATCTGGTGCGCCAGTGCAAGAAGCTGATGCCAATGTAGCGTTAGTTCAAGGAGCTTTGGAAAGCAGTAATGTCAATACTATTTCTGCAATGGTTGAAATGATTGAGTTGTCCCGTAATTTTGAGTTACAAGTTAAAGCGATGAAAGAGGCTGATGAAAACAGTGGTGTTTCAGCAAAATTAATGCAATTGGCATAGTAGATGCATTCTTATTGAGTGAAGATCAAAGTGTCAAAAATCAGGAGATCAAAATGACAGAGAGAGCATTATGGGTGGCAAAAACCGGTCTGGATGCCCAGCAAACCAGAATGGCGGTAATTTCAAACAATTTAGCAAACGTAAACACTACAGGGTTTAAGAAAGGTCGGCCTATTTTTGAAGACTTGCTTTATCAGAATGTACGTCAAGTAGGGGCGCAGTCTTCACAGGATACTGAGCTACCGACCGGACTGCAATTAGGTTCGGGGGTGCGTGTTGTCGCGACCGAAAAATTGCACAAGCAAGGAAATATTTTGCAGACTGAGAATCCTCTGGATGTGGCAATCAGCGGTAAAGGTTTCCTGCAAATCTTAATGCCTAATGGCGATGTTAATTATACTCGAGATGGTTCCTTGAAGTTAAGTGCGGAAGGACAGCTGGTGACTTCGGGTGGTTTAACTTTGGAACCAGCAATTGTTGTTCCCCCTGATGCCATCAGTATTACTATAGGCAGGGATGGAGTGGTATCAGCTTTACAGCCCGGTAATCCAAATCCAGTTCAATTAGGGCAAATAGAACTTGCAGATTTTATTAATCCGGCGGGGTTGGAGCCGTTAGGAGAAAATCTATTCAGAGAATCTGTTGCCAGTGGTGCCCCAAATGTGGGTATTCCGGGAGCCAACGAGTTTGGCACAGTTTTACAGGGTTCATTAGAGACTTCCAATGTCAATGTGGTGGAAGAACTGGTCAATATGATTGAAACCCAGAGAGCTTATGAGATGAATTCAAAGGCTATTTCCACAACAGATCAAATGTTGTCCTTTGTGACCCAACAGCTTTAATTAAGTTAATGCGAAAATTAACAGTAGTTTTTTCGATTCTAACGGCATTGTTTTTGGAAGGGTGTGAAACCTTGCCAAAATCAGACCCGGCATTTGCGCCGGTACCGCCGCCAGAACGACCCAAGCCTACTTATAATACCGGTTCTATTTATATGTCAGGTTATGATATTCGTTTATTTGAAGATCAAATTGCCCGCAGGGTTGGAGATGTCTTAACGATTCGATTGAATGAAAGAACCCAGGCGAAAAAAGATGCTGATATTGAAGTCAGCAAAAATACTGATATTACCGTTGAAGCGCCGACATTATGGGGAGTGGCGTCACAAACCATTCTCGGCAACAGCATGGAAACCCGGGTCAAAGCGAACAGAAAATCTGATGGGGCCGGGAAGGCAAATCAAAGTAATACCTTTACGGGTGATATTTCGGTAACTGTGTATCGGGTTTTGGCTAATGGTAATTTAATGGTTCGAGGCGAGAAGAGAATGACCTTGAATCAAGGCAGTGAATATGTCCGAATTTCCGGAATCGTAAGGCCTATCGATATTGGTGCGGATAATGTTGTGGTATCCAATAAAGTTGCCAATGCCACGATTATGTATACCGGTGATGGTGCAGTTGCGGACGCCAGTAAGTTGGGTTGGTTTAATCGAATTTTGAATCATTGGCTGTTTCCTTTCTGATGATAAATTTAAGAAGCTTCAGTCTCGTTGTTTTTTTCTTGGCCATCAGTTTTTCCACTCAGGCTGAAAGAATCAAGGATATTGCCAGTATTTATGGCGTTCGTTCCAATCAACTGGTTGGTTATGGTTTGGTTGTCGGCTTGAATAAGAGCGGTGATAAAACCAAGTTTACCGGACAATCGTTACGGTCAATGATGGCCAGGTTAGGCATTAATTTGCCGCCTGGAATTGACCCAAAATCAAAAAATATTGCTGCTGTGGCAGTTCATGCTGATTTGCCGCCATTTTCCAAACCAGGTCAAACGATTGATGTCACCGTCTCATCCATTGGCGATGCAAAAAGTCTGCGAGGTGGTGCGCTTTTGATGACACCTTTGAAAGGAGCCGATGGGCAAATTTATGCGATCGCTCAAGGGAATTTGGTTGTTGGTGGTTTAAGCGCCTCAGGAGCAGATGGTTCCAGTTTGACGGTTAATAATCCATCAGTGGGACGAATTGCCGGTGGCGCGACAGTCGAAAGAAGTGTGCCATCGCCATTTTCCCAGCATAATGAATTAATTTTCAATCTGCATAGCCCGGATTTTACAACGGCGAACAGAATGGCTGTGGCAATTAATCGAATATTGGGGGCAAATGCTGCTAATGCGATTGATGCGACTTCGGTTAGAGTGGGTGCGCCTCATGATGTTTCCCAACGTGTTACGTTCGTCTCAATGATAGAAAACATCAATGTTTCACCTGATGATGCGCCAGCAAGAATCATTGTTAATTCCAGAACTGGCACTGTGGTGATTAACAACAAAGTCAGAGTTCAGCCGGTCGCTGTTTCTCATGGTAGTTTAACGGTGACTATTTCCGAGAATCCGCAGGTCAGTCAACCTAATGCGCTGGCAGATGGTTCAACCGTTGTGACGCCTCAGTCTGATATTAAGGTCGAAGAAGAAAAACCTCATATGTTTGTTTTTAATCCCGGCGTGGATCTTAATGAAATTGTTGACGCAGTAAATCGTGTCGGGGCTGCGCCTAGTGATCTGGTTGCTATTTTGGAAGCTTTAAAGGCAGCAGGGGCGCTTCGGGCTGAGCTGATTATTATTTAGCGGGAAATGGCAATGGATATTAATCATGCTGATGTTTATACAGATTTTAACGGGCTGGCAAAATTAAAAATAGAAGCACAGAAAGATTCACAAAAGTCGTTAAAGGAAGTCGCCAAGCAATTCGAATCTATTTTTATTAATCTGGCTTTAAAAAGTATGCGAGATGCGAAATTGTCCGATGGTATTCTGGATAGCGATCAAAGCCAGTTTTTTCAGGGAATGTATGATCAACAATTAGCCGTTCATCTTTCTGGTGATCCGGGAATTGGTTTGGCCGATTTAATCGTCAGGCAATTGAGTAAGGGTAACCAGGATTCAGAATTACAAGGGATGGATTTAAATTCTTATCGTAGTAATTATGTTAAGACGCAAAGCGGAAAAACTGAAACAGCAAAATCGATTACTGAATTAAAGTCTGAAACGGGTGTGCCGATTACATCAGTAGAGCAATTTGTCAAACAACTTTGGCCTTATGCCCAACAAGCGGCCAGCGAAATTGGCGTGGAGCCTAAAGTTTTATTGGCTCAGGCAGCTTTAGAAACAGGTTGGGGCAAGTTCGTAATTAACAAGACAGACGGGCAAAGCAGTTTTAACTTATTCAATATCAAGGCTGATAAATCCTGGCAAGGTGATAAAACCATTGAAACAACACTGGAATTTGAGCAAGGAATAGGTAAAAAGGTACAAGCAGGTTTTAGGGTTTATGATTCTTTTCAACAAAGCTTTCAGGACTATGTGCAATTTCTTAAAAGCAATCCACGTTATCGAGATGCTTTGCAGCAGACGGAGAATCCTGAAACTTATGTACAAGCATTACAGCAAGCCGGTTATGCAACTGATCCGAAATATGCAGAAAAAATTATGCAGCTTTATCATGATAAAGCTTTGGAAAAGTATCAACCTGTAGAAATGCTTGCGAGCAATACTGATGGAGAATAGGCCATGACAATGGGAATTTTGGGTACAGCTGTATCCGGGTTAAAGGCTTTTCAGCGTTCTCTGGAAACGACCAGCCATAACATATCCAATGTAAATACTGAAGGCTATAGTCGTCAACGGGTGGAGTTGGCAACCAAGCCATCGCAGTATACTGGTTCTGGTTATGTGGGTAATGGAGTTAATGTAGCCAATATAACCCGAAGTTATGATCAGTTTGTAACCAATCAAGTGCGATCCAGTCTGGCAACATTTGGGGAAATGGATGAATTTCACAAGTTGGCTTCACAAGTCGATAATATTTTGGCCGATGAAACCACGGGAATGGCGCCGGCGATAAAATCTTTTTTTAATGCTGCTAATGATGTTGCTAGTGATCCCGCCTCTGTTCCTGCTCGCCAGGTATTAATTTCGGAAGCCAATCTGGTTAGTGAGCAATTCAAAAGCATCAATGCAAGATTTTCTGAAATCAGAGCGGGCGTTAATAAAAGTCTGTCATTAACGGTTAAGGATATCAATACCTTGGCAACAGGAATTGCCGATTTGAATAAGCGTATTGTTGCTGATATTGGCCGCACATCAGGAAAACAATTGCCAAATGACTTGATGGATGAAAGAGATGTATTGATTGCCAAGGTGGCGGAAAAGGTAGATGTTTCCATGGTTCCCCAATCGGATGGTTCACTGAGTGTTTTTATTGGCAAAGGGCAGCCTTTGGTTTTGTCGGATACGACCACTACTTTATCCTTGGCTGGATCAGAAAAAGATCCGGCTTATTTAAATATTTTTATTGATGGGCAAAATGCCAGTCGGGAAATTACCGGTGGTGAATTGAAAGGGATGCTCAGATTTCGCGATGAGATTCTAGACCCCGCTCAGCAGCAGTTGGGTTTGGTGGCAACCGGCCTAGGAGTGGAATTTAACACAATTCATAAAACCGGTTTTGATCTGGATGGAACCGCAGGGACGGATTTGTTCAATTTTGGGGTAACATCAATTGAAACCAGAAAACTGGGTACGGCTGCGGGAACAATAACGGCAAGTTATCAAGCATCTGTTGCAGCCTTAAATGCCAGTGATTATCAACTTGATTACAATGGTACTGACTATACATTAACTCGATTATCTGATAATTCAACAACTACATTTACAGCGGGAGGTACGACAACCATCACGGGTCCAGGGTTTGATATTGCAACCAATGGTATGGTTGCTGGTTCAAGTTTTTTTATCCGTCCAGCTTTTAATGCAGCAAAAAACATTGATGTGGCCATCAGTGATCCCAGAAAAATTGCCGCTTCTGAAACTGCAACAACGATTCCGGGTGACAATAAAGTTGCCTTGAAATTTGCTGGTTTGGAAAACCAGACAGTACTAAATTCAGGTACAGACACCATTACTGATACTTATGGTCAATTGATTTCGGATGTCGGTTCATTAACGCATACGGCCAATGTCAGCAGGTCAGCCCAAGAAACTTTATTAAATCAGGCGCAGGCAGCCCGAGAGAATATTGCGGGAGTAAATTTGGATGAAGAAGCGGCAAATCTGATCAAATTTCAAAATTCATATCAGGCTGCCGCACAGGCTGTTGCTGTAGCTAGTTCATTGTTTGATACCTTAATTGGGGCGGTAAGATAATATGCGAGTTTCTACTTCTTGGGTGCAGCACTCGGGTACTAGTGCATTATTAAAGCAGCAAGCAACACTGAATCAGACTCAATTGAAATTAGGTTCTGGTAAAAAAATTCTGAGTCCATCTGAAGATCCTCGGGCCGCAGTCAAGATTGTTGATTTTAAAGAGAAAATAAAACAGACAGAACAATTTCAGGAAAATATAAATACTGCCAGGCAGAGATTATCTTTGGAAGAAACGACTATCCAAAATATTATTGAAAGTGTTCATCGGGTTAAGGAATTAGGCGTGCAGGGAATGAATGATGTCAATTCTTTGAATAACAGGAAGGCGATTGCCTCCGAACTGGATCAGTTAAACCAGCAAATACTCAGTATGGCGAATACCAAAAATTCCAATGGTGAGTATTTGTTTGCCGGATTTTTGAGTGACCAGATCCCTTTTGTCGAACAGACGCCAGCAACGACTCCGGCAACCTTCAATTATGCAGGCGATGGAAGTCAAAGGCAGATACAAATCGGTCCTGACCGAACTATTGCTGATGGTAATCCCGGTGAGGACGTTTTTGGTACTTCAGGGACGGATAGTTTGTTTGAAATTATTGATGAGTTGTCTGCCGGAATGAAAAGTAATAATCCGCCTTTATCGGCGCTGGATAAATTAGATACTTCTTTAGAGAAAGTTTTGTCAGTTCAGGCGACCATTGGCGCAAGATTACATGCAATGGATCGGCAACAAAATCTGAATGAAGATACTATTTTAAATATGAAAACCGTGCTATCCGAAACAGAAGATCTGGATTATGCAGAAGCAATCAGTAAATTTAATTTACAAAATGTCGCTTTGCAAGCTGCGCAGCAGGCTTATACTAAAGTGCAAGGTCTGTCATTATTTAACTATCTGTGAGGATTTTGCCTATTGATTGCCGGTGTTCAACTGATCAGCAATGTGGGTTAGTTTTCTCCCCAAATCAATAACTGATTGTTGTTGTTTTGAATCAATTAGTAATCCATCATCAGAAAAAGCCTTGGTCGCTTGGGGAATAGCAATTTGGTCGGGAATGACGGTGACACCAATATTAGACAACAGCATTCTCAAAAAAACCAAGCCACGTATTCCGCCCAGTGCTCCAGGGGAGGTTGCCATGATGGCGGCAATTTTGCCTTTATAAGCAACCAGTGGTGTTTCATCTTTGGATTCTGCCCGGGTTGCCCAATCAATGACATTTTTTAACAGAGGACTAAAAGCACTATTATATTCAGGAGATGCAATTAAAAAAGCATCGTGTTGTATTAACATATTTTTGAATTCTCGGGCTTTATCTGGCATTCCCTGTTCCGATTCCAGATCTTGATTGAAGATTGGCATCGGATAATCTGCTAGATCTACAAAAGTAATTTCCGCGCCAGAGTTTTTTGCGCCGGAAGCAGCAATTTTTACAAGTTTTTTATTGAATGAGTGTTTTCTGCTGCTGCCAGCAAAAGCAAGAATTTTTGACATGGTATTTCTCCTTGTTCGGTAAGGGGTAGTTTATTCTGACCACGCATTTATCGCAAAGCTTTTGCCGGTTCTGGGCAAAATCCACATTTGATATAGAGAAACAAACCAAGTAATTGCTGAGCAAAAGTTGTATCCAACTCCGGAAATAATAGTCAACCATGCGAAGTCGGGAGACAGTTTGGTCAGCCACCAGGAAAAAACATCTATGATCAGGAAGATAAAAGGAAAGGTAATAATAGTAATTTTTAGCCAGGATCTGATATTCACTGCTAGACTGAAAATCAAGCCATTGAAAAAAAAGATGAATGAGATGGCAAAAATATGGATATGCGAAACTCGTGTCAAAGTAGAGGTCGAAGCGCCTTTATTCGTCTTGGCCACCTTTTTGACATTTTCGTAGCGAGTGAAATCAGGTAAACCTGGAATGACGCTGTGGCATGAAATACAATTGCTGTAAAAAATAGCTTTTATTTTTGTTTGCCATTGATTTTTGGGGGCACCAGCCCGGACCCATTTGATGATTTCCAGCTTATCAGCTTCTGACGCTTTGTCCCGCATTGAGCCATTGAGTTTGGTTTCTATTTTGCTATTTGCCGGATCACCATGATAACTGTATACGATGTCATCAACTGATAATCCAAATTTACCATCAGCCATGCCATGAGTGGTAAGAATTTGAGCGCTGGCTAATAAGGCTCCCAGTCCAACTGCTAATAAGTAGCCACTGAAAAGACTTTTAAGGGTGTTGTTCAAGCTGGGTAAATTTAACCAGTTTAGGTCAGTGTTTTTGTGTTCATTCATCATGATTATAATAGAATTGACTAATTAAGGATAAGGGTTCAATAGGGTCTGCACC
>CAZGYJ010000095.1:0-11655 GCA_964530345.1 uncultured Methylomonas sp. | reverse complement strand
GTCATCCATGACACATACACTTCTTCCATAAGTCACTGATATTGAGTGATTCTAGCTTAATTAAATATGCTGAATAGTTACAGATAGTATTGCTAAACAACTAAAACAATCGCTCATAGAGCCACTGAGGAATATAATATCTACGTTTATTTAAAATCGATCCCAGGGTTTCAATTTTCATTTTTTGCAATTCCTCCAGCATCTTTTTTACTAGAAATTTTCGTGTTTTTTCTGCTTCTAAAACAATTATCACGCTATCAGAACCAACACAAAACTGGTCCGACAAATTGTTACAGAAAAAAGGCTGATGATCTATCAGAACAAATTCAAAACGGGTTTTAAGGGCTGATATTACTTCAACAAATTGAAGAATAGGTAGCTTGTCAATAAAACCAGAATTTGCACCTACTGGCAACACACCAGAGCCAGCTGTATCTTTCCATGGTATAACAGCATCTTTAATATCATAGCTTTTTTTTACCGCTAACCAATGCGCCCATCCTCTCTTAGGAAATCCTACCTGACAAGAAAGATCTGCATGGTTTATATTTGCATCCACCAACACTGCAGAAACCTCTTTGCCTAGTATTTGCGGTAAAGCTTCAAAAATGGAAATAGCCCCGTAAGTTGTTCCTTCGCCACTTCGTGTGCTGATAAAGCCAAAAGCACTGGCCTTATTTTTTATGCGCTGAGTATTCATCTGATAAACAATTGCTGCACTTTCAGAAAATTGTCCTTCAGAATTTTTACTCAGTGTATTCTGTAATTCATTATTGTTTAATTCTAGTTTATTCATAGTAATCAGCGTTGATATGGCATCAATTCAGGAAGAGTTCTAATCATTGCTAAAATAATCCAGAAATTTTTATCAAGCAGCAAATGAGAAAAAAAACCCATCACCACATAAGCAGTCATGGAAAGAAACAAGGCGCTTGCTAACCAAAAGTTTTCATCTCGTATTTTTAGAAATTTGTAAGATGATTTTAAAGCAGTAATTAATGTGCTAATAAAAATTGCCAACCCAGCTATCCCCGTCTCGGTTGTCACCTGAAGGTAAGCATTGTGAGGCTGTCTTGCAATACCAATAAGCGAAGGTTCAGGCTGATACTCTGCTGCCCCATGTAATAGCAAAAAATTTCCCGGGCCAACCCCAAAAAAAGGGGCGGACACAAACATTTTAGCTGCAACTTTAATATAGTTTTCTCGTCGCCATAGAGAATAATCCACAAATCCTTCAGATCCAACCTGAGTCAAAGTAGCAATACGATCCCAGAAATTTGATGGAATTAAAAACATTACAATAACAATCCCCGCCCCGAACCCCAGCCAGTGTTTTGGTGTGAGCTTAAATCTCCAAATCCAAAGACCCGCCAACCCTGCAATCATAAATACAAGGAAAGCCGAACGAGAATACGTAAGCGTAAAGGCCAACAACAATACCAACACAATAGTCATATAAAAAAAAATACGTACTAAAGATGTTTTTTGCATGATAAAGGCTATCGCTAATAAAATTGGAGGAATTAAGCTGACCGCAAAAATATTTGGCGAAGTATCTGTGGCACCTGTCATACGTTCAAGATCCATGGGGCTAGGCATATCTCCTGACATAAAAATGCTGAATAAAGAAGACACCAAAGCAGCAAATACAATAGTCTTCTGCAAACGCACATGCCAATTGATATTAATAAAGACTCGACTGATTGCAAAATACAAAAGTCCCATACTGATCAGCCGTCGAGTAAAGTTAAAAGCTTCAAGCGGATCATGCGCGAAAATGCTGAGAACGCAATCTAATAAAATCCAGGCAATAATCCAATAGTCCAAAGCATAAAATGGAAGGGATCGAAACCGACCAGTGACTCGACCTAACAAAAGTGACAAAAGTGCAATTGGAAACAAAACCTTATACAGAGTGACCAGTTTGGAAATGCCGAGAAATCCGGCAAAACTGTTCATAGGAATTAATGCAACAATAACCAATAAAGTGGCTTGCGGAAAAATAAATCCCAAATAACCCACAATAATTGCAATGGGTAAAATCAGCAAATAGTGCTGTTTATCTTGCATGATCATACTTGCAACAATAACAATAACCACAACGACACTAGCAAATCCAATTGATATTATCATTCTGAAAAATTTGTCAGGCATGATGAGTCTGTTACTAAATTGGCTCAGCACTTTGACTCCAGATATCAGGTCTCTGATATGCTTTGATAACTATTTTGTTAATCAACATGTTTTAGAATGCATGATTATTCTTCCTGCATTACTTCGGCCTGCTTTTTTCCATTAGTTGTGACTAATGGAAAAGAGGTCAACACGGGCAAACCAAGATCTTTAATGATTTCTTCAGGTAACATGACTGCATCCTTCATAGACCAGTAAACAGTTAATACCAATATACTTAAAACGCTTCCTAAAAGTATTGCCCCAAAAATGATGATCGCTTTATTAGGCCAAACAGGATTTAATTTGACTCTAGGCGGAGAAATAACTCGAATAGCACCTCCTGTTGCGCTACGCAGGCGATTTTGAACATCAATCTCTGAAGTTTTGATTTGATAGAGTTCATGCTGGTTTCGGAGTAAATTAATTTGCTGATCTAGCAATAACATTTTCTGCGCTGAATGGCCCAATTCCACCAACTTACTTTCTAACTCATCGTTATTTTTGAAAATAGCGTCCCGTTCAGTTTGCAGTGTTTTTATTGTATTTTTTATAAGTCCCACTTTGAGGCTCTTGTATTCCCGGTAAAGACTGTAAATGTGCTTAATCATTTTTTTCATAACCGGAGAACTATTCAGATGAATTGTACGGAGTTCTTGCAGCTTTGATTTTGCTTCGCCAATATCGGTTTCAATTTGCCAAAATAAACGACTTGCTTGGGCTTCCCTAACCTGAAAGGTAATTGCTTTTTTAAGTGGCAACTCTTTTAAAATTTCAAGCCGCTTTTGAGATTCTTGAATTTGAGTATTTAATACCTGGAGCCTTGCAATATTAGCTACAACTTTTTTTTCAAGTTCTTGCTTTTCTATAACAGGACTAATCTGGTAGCTCTTGGATTTAAGGGTTTGAATTTCTTGTTGGGTTTCAGTCCATTCGGTAAGAAGTTCGTTTGACTGATCCGTAAAAAAACTATGTGCTTTTTCATTGAACCATATTTTTTTCCGGTACCGAAAAAGTTCTTCCGACAAAATATTCAAAACCCGGGATAAAAATTGTCGATTGTGATGACGCATTTCTACCTTAATCACATCAGATTTCACAATCGGCGTCACTTTTAATTTGGCATTCAAATAATCCGCTAGCTGCTGTACTTTCTTCTGATATGGAACATCCACTTTAGCAGAAGATATAAAACGAAATGGCAACCAAGAAATGATCGATCGAAAGTAACCATCAATTGGAAATGGATAGCCTCTGGCAAGATAAACTTCCGCCACAGCCTCAGACAAACCATGACTTGTTAAAATTTGGTATTCATCTGCAACAAGATACGAACCTACCAGTCCGGGCTTAAAAGAAATATCTGTATTCTGGCCAACCAGACTTAGATCAATTTCAGGTGCTTTTATCAAAACTGAAAAGTCACCAGAGTATATGGATGGCAGAATATTCGCAGCTAAGCTTGCGCCAATAGCGCTAAACATTGCAACCATTAATACAATACGTGAACGAGCAAAAATATGCGTAAGCATTGTTCGGGCCCAAGTCTCTGCCTTATTAGCTTCTTCCAGAGTTTGCATAAGCTAAAATTTTCCTGTTGTTTCACCGATTTGCCAGCCTCTAAACATCATTATGCGGCGTATATTGTCACTGATCTGAGCTGCAGTAAAAAGCCCTAGTCGTGGAACGTAAACAACATCATCGGGTAACAAGAGCTGATTCTTTTGATGCTGTTGATAACCCTCAATCAGAGATTTATAGTCCACCTTTCTGGTCAACGTTTGCTCTCCATTCCTGCGCACGATAATTACGTCGTTTAAATTTGCTTCCTGATTTGGCCCTCCAGCCAGAGCCAGGACTTGACCGACATCCATTGGCCGGGTTATTTCAAACGCACCAGGTTGATTTACCTCACCGAGAATAAAGATCCGTTGATCCGCAATTTTATCCAGCAATACAGAAACAACCAGGTTTGAATAATAAGAGTGATATTTTTCATTAACTATTCTTGATAATTCCTGCATAGAGCGCCCGCCCGCACGAACATCTCCAATTACCGGCAATGTAATAAAACCATCCGGCCGAATAGTGAAAAATTTACTTTGACCTTTGTCAGAGCTGGTAATAGCACTAATTAAGTCATTAAAAGAACCATGTGCTTGCATAACAATCAAATACACATCTGGATCCTTTAGAATATTGTTATAGGCTGTTCGAACTTTTTTTGTTGCTTCTCCAGGGGTAAGCCCTAGCACACGCACATCACCTACCCAAGGCAAAGTTATCATGCCGTCAGAACGAATAACTTGCTGCTGATTATGTTTCGGCAGGGAAGGAAATCTAAGTTCAATTTGGTCATGAATATTGAGCCGATAAGATGGCATCTGTTCGGTTCGTAGCTGATAAAGAATATCAAGAATATCGCCGGGCTGAAGCACATACTCTGCAAATGATGATTTCATCGACTGCTTAAAACTAACGTCAGCCATTAGCATTTCTGAGGAAGGCGTTACCGTTTGGGTTGAGCATCCAGCTAAAACGATAACTCCTTGTATAAGAACAGAAAGCAATAAGACTTTAATATAGTTATTCATGACTTACTCTTTTCCTGAACATGCACAAAGATCATTCACATCAGAGATATAACTTAAGCACATTCGTATGATTAGCTCCTTAAAATAGATAAGAGTCATAGCCAAAGTTTTTATTCTCCCAATAGAAAGAAATCACTAAAGTTTTAATATTTAAAAGAGGCCTTAAGTTCAGTATAGCCACAATTTCTATGTAAGTCGATACCTATAATTGGAATTAATTTAAATAACTATATAATTACTCATGCTAATAAATGATATTAAATAAACCAACCAGAATTGTTATTTTCACTACTAATTATTGGTGCTGGATATTTGTTTTGTTTAAAACTTTACCTTGAAAAAAACACCTTATCCTTATCAGCATATAATTACACTACCAGGCTTAACCAATATTGACTAAAAAACCAGACATATTACTGTTCTCCTTGAGTCTTATTACTCAAATCAAAAAATCGGAAACTAGGATTCAATGACCATAATGCATTACAACTGTAAAAAAACATTACTAACCATTAACCTAATTGCTTTTTTTGGTTACTCCTGCGTTTCCTTGTCAAAGGGGATCATTCCACCGTCAGTAAAAATTATATCCTCAACTCAAGGAGCCATATTCAACGGGTCTCAAGTTCTTTTTAAGGTCAATGCAAGTGACAACAAAGGAGTACGCAAAGTCAAAACAAACATAAGCCACCCAAAGTGGGCTAAGCAAGCTTATGAAGCACTACAAAACTACAAGTACATCGTTGATTTTTGGGTGAAAAGTGTAGCAGCTGATACATCACAAAGTTTTTTTAATATTGCCGGCGGATGGAATGATGATGTTGAACTCAGCCAATCATTAATGGGTTATTGGCTTTTAACAGGAGATGACAGCCTAGCTGACATGTTTCGTAGTATGGCAGATAGAATTCAGCAGGCGCCCTACCTAGGCCAAAAAAAATCGCCTTGGGTACAACTTGATGACAAAAGAATTGAACAAGGGTACGGAACTGTAATGTTAGATGCCGACCATTCTTCTGAAGAAACCACCTTAGTTTTTCCCAGATTATTCCTGATAGATTTTGGCGAGCCAACAACAATTGAGTTGATGACTCGACTCATCTGGAATTTCCAGGACAATATGGATAACATAAATATTGGTGAGAAAAACTGGGGGCAATGGGTTAAAACTGGTATCTTAATGCGAAGCCCCCGTTTTAATGCCCGAAATCTGGATTGGTGCTGGCATACAACCTCCGGCCATATTTGTTTCGAACCACAGGATACCATTAATAATTTTAGGACCACCGCTCCGGGACTCTCTATTGCATGGTATTTTGGAGCTAACCATTATTTCTGGCAGAACAATGTTCATGGTTTTATTCGAGGCCATCATGCAGCATGGATTAATGCAAGTCTTCAAGAAAATGGAACCAAACCAGCGTTTATTCCACCATCCAAAATATTGATCCCTTCCCTTGAATTTGGTGATTGGACTATTAATAATGCAGACCCAACAGGCGCAATTCATGGCTGGGTTTCGGGAGCATGGGTATTTCGTCACTTTTATAATGCGATGATTGCCGATACCATACTTTTCACTAACCACCCTGATAAGAAAATGCGTGAAATGGCAAGTAACGCAAACCAGATTGTGCGTTATGCCTATTTACAAAGACAACGCAGAAACTTAGTTCCTGTTGTTAATGAACCTTTATCTCTGGATCGTCAATTTCTTCAATGGCGAGCGGAAACTGGACCAACCCCCGGAGACGATCAGTTTCTATCTCAGCGCACCGCTAAAAGCCCCAACACGCATGTCATGGCGTATTTAATAAATATGGAACGCCACAAATTAGCAAAGGCGCTTCCTCATGCAATTGAGGCATTTCGTCAATTAAGTCGCTATCTGTTAAATAGACGAGAAAAATGGACCACTGATCTCAGTCAAAGTGTTACAGGTTTAACGGATCAGGTGAAATTTGGTCTTTCAGATTCATTTCTGATGGCATCATTAGGCGGTAGTGGCATTTATGATGGCGCCTTTCCGACAATCTATTATTCATTTGAGGATACAAAGGCTAAAGTGGTTAGCTTGATAAAGACCCGCCATCCTCGTGATACCTCTTTTTGGCTTTATAATTTTGGGAAACAACGTGAGATTGGCCTCAAATTATGGAGATTTATCGAGGGATCAGGCCAACTCACCCTCGGGCCAGATGTTAATCAAGACGGAACGATGGATAAAATCACCCAAGTAATAAAAATCGATCAAATTCGAAAAGGCACAGAGATTAGATTCAACATTCCAGGATCCACTCAATTTCTTGCTCGTATTGAAGTTACCAAGCCGCTACCTACTGTAAATGCAAGATTACCAGATCTTGCAATAGGGCGTAAGGATTTTTTCTATTCTGATAAAAGTGTAACTGTTCGCGTCCATAATTTAGGCAATGAGACCGAAAATGTAAAGATACGTATTTACAATAAGTCCGGCCAGCAAATGGCTGAAGACATCGCTATCAACTTCGCTTCTTTCAACACTATGAATCCTGTAACCCAATTAGTGACTTGGGATGATGTGAATTCCAATGAAATTGGCTGGATTGTAGTTGATCCAGACAATAAAATCTTGGAGCTCAGCAAATTAAATAATACGTTAATAATAAAAAAGCGGGGGCAATTTTACTATGGTGCTAAAGGGGCATTTTTGAATTGTTGCTAACAACATTTATTGATAAAGTATAGAAGCACGGAAATTGTACCATCTGTAAGCCAAGACTAAACAAGAAGCTTTTCCATTAAAACCTCACGACGTACTTTAGACGACATAGATACAAAGCCACCTGAAAATCAACAAAAATATTGGTGGCGATGGGTGGGATCGAACCACCGACCTCAGGGTTATGAATCCTGCGCTCTAACCGGACTGAGCTACATCGCCTTTTGGGAGGGATCAAAAGAACTGTGTATTTTATTAATCTCTTTTGAGAATGTCAAACATTGAATCTAAAATGGATAACGTCACCATCTTGCACAACATAATCCTTTCCTTCTAAACGCCACTTGCCCGCATCTTTAGCGCCTTGCTCACCTTTGTAAGCAATAAAATCATCGTAAGAAACTACTTCTGCACGAATAAAGCCTTTTTCAAAATCTGTATGAATAACGCCTGCAGCTTCCGGAGCTAACGCACCAACAGGTATGGTCCATGCTCTAACTTCCTTGACACCAGCCGTAAAATAAGTGGATAAATTTAATAACTCATAACCTGCTCTTACCACCCGATTCAAGCCGGGTTCTTCTAATCCCATATCATCCAGAAACTCTTTTCTTTCTTCATCGTCCAATTGAACAATTTCTGCTTCAATTGCAGCGCAAACAGGTACTACCACTGCATCTTCCTGCGTGGCAAATTCCTTGACTTGCTCCAGCATAGGATTATTTTCAAAACCGTCATCCTGAACATTAGCAATATACATAGTGGATTTCTGGGTCAATAAGCATAGTTCTTTGACCTGAGGAAGCTCATCTTCAGTCAATTCCATGGTTCTAACAGGATGACCTACATCTAAATGTGCAGCGACTTTTTCAAAAAGCTGTTTCTTTGCTTTTTCTTCCTTGTTCCCCGATTTAGCAAGTTTACTCACTCGCTGTAATGCCTTTTCTACTGTTGCCATGTCAGCAAGCGCCAATTCAGTGTTGATAACTTCAATATCAGCAACAGGATCAATTTTCCCAGCGACATGAACAACATTGTCATCTTCAAAACAACGAACCACATGAGCAATAGCATCTGTTTCCCGGATATTCCCCAAAAACTGATTCCCTAATCCTTCACCTTTTGATGCGCCAGCAACTAACCCCGCAATATCGACGAATTCTATTGTTGTAGGAAGCGTTCTTTCTGGATGAACAATTTCTGCCAATTTATCAATTCGAAGATCTGGAACAGGGACAACGCCAATATTGGGATCGATGGTGCAGAAAGGATAGTTTTCGGCAGCTATGGTTGCCTGGGTTAATGCATTAAACAGTGTCGATTTACCTACGTTAGGCAAACCTACGATTCCACAATAAAGCGCCATGTTTCTCTAAAATCAGGATAAAATTGATGAATAGCGTGATTAAAACTCGCCTCAATAACAATTAAATTTTTCACTCAACATTAAAAAATTAGAGTGAACTTTAATTGTTATTGGTTTTTTAACCCGCCAAGGATAAAAAAGGGATGATTATACAGCTGATTAGTTTAACTGTTTATTTTTTTGTAACAATGATGGCGTAAAAACAACCACTTTATTTCTTCCGGTTTCCTTAGCTCTATATAAAGCCAAATCTGCACGATTAATAATAGCGTCAATATCATCTCGATCTTTTTTTGCGCGTGATTGATTTAAACAATAAACGCCAATACTGACAGTGGTTTTCAAGCAATCCCCTTTATAATTGCATTCGCTTTGCTCAATGGTCTCCCTGATCCGTTCCGCAAATACCTCTCCATTTCTGCATGTGGTATCTGTAAAAATAATAACAAATTCTTCGCCGCCAAAACGAACTAAAATATCAGAATCACGGACCTGGGATTTTAAAATTGCCGCCACATGATTCAGAACTTCGTCACCACCCTGATGGCCGAAACTGTCATTCAGCTTTTTAAAAAAATCAATATCGATTATCAACAAACATAGCATTTGTCCATAGCGAATTGTATTAGCAATTGCCCGTTCTGCCTGAATATAAAAATAACGGCGATTAAATAGCCCCGTCATATCATCAATCATCGCCTGATTTTCATAATGATCTTTAAGCTGCTCTACACTTTTTAAAGTTTTTTCTAACTCCTCAGTTCTTTTGGCAATCTGCTTTTCCATCTTTTGAAAAAGCCGGCAATTGGTAATCAACTGCCCAAGCATATTTTTATAGATTTGTAGCAACCGAATATGCCAATCAGTAAAATAATTAGGCTCGGGATGAGAAATATTGAGTACACCCAGCAATTGATTTTCTGCGAATACCGGAACACTAATTATAGATCCCGGAAAACAGTCACGGGGTTTTTGGATATCCTGAAAATGCGGATCTTTTTTACAATCATTGCAGACTTGCAACTCACACGTTTTGGCAGCCATCCCAATGATGCCCTCGCCAACTTTAAACTTCGCTGGCTTGTAATGCTTCAATATTTTTCCTGAAGCATGCTCATCACTACTTAAGCCAGTCAAATTGACAAGATATTGCGCTTCATCCAACAAATAAAATGAACACCGCTCCATATCTTGATTGTCAATCAAGACATTCAGAGCGTTTAATACTAATTCTTTTTCATCTCCAGCAAAATAGCCATCTATTTCAGATAAGCTCTTCACTGCAGAAAGTGAGCTAATTAAATCAAAAATGATGTCCTGAACACCAAATTTATCTAATAGATGATTCAACTCCTCCTTTTCAAAAATCATTTTCCGCCCATTGAAATTGCTAGATCTTCAATAGTTTTTCTTTTTTCAATCAGTTGCTTGACAAGCTTGTGTATTTCACGCTGCTCCACCCCTATTGTACTAATGTTTGGGATTGATATTGACAAGTCTTGGCCTTCAGATACATAAATGTGTTTAGCTAAACTTGAACTGACTTTTAAAACTGTAATCATTTTTAACAGCTCGGTATTGTTTTCCACGCCTTCTAATTCAGCATATTGCTTTAATATCTCTGGATAGACGTTTGGTAAACGCCAACGTTTCAGTAAAAAAAAACCAATTTGATAATGCCCCACCCCTATTTCATCAATAATTTCACTATTTAATGATGAACTTCGTTCTTCTACATCTATAAAAATTTGGTTTAATTCTTCAGGAAACACATAAACAATAGCTAGCAAGCCTATATTCAAAAGCAGTCCACTAGTATAGGCAACCGATGGATTTATGTGTTTTTCACCTGCAAGCATGGCAATTTTTTGAGCAAGAATTGCCGTTAATAAATTATGCATCCAAAATTGCAGCGTATTAAAATTTCGACACTTGCTTACGTCCAGTTCATTCGAAAGCAAAATACTCAGCGCTAAACTTTTGACCAAGTTCAATCCCAAAACCTGGATGATCGCAACCCTCAAATCAACAATTTTTCCTGGACATCCAAAATAAGCAGAATTTGCCAACCCCAAAAGCCTTCCAGTTAATGACGCCGAAGTTGAAATAACTTGCGTCAACTCCTCTATTGAGACATCAGGATTATTAACTGCGGTGATGATTTTACAACTCGACTCCGGCAAAGTAGGTAAATTCTTAATCTTTGCTAATTTCAAATGGTAATGTTGTTTTGTTTCCATTTAATCATTAAAACAGTGTATTTTGAGGCTAACCGTCAAGACTCTATATGCTTCATGAGATACAGCATCTTTAAATATAAGCATAGACTGTTTTTCCATCGATTGCTTTTCAAAATACAGAAAAATGACCAGAGGCGTTATCACTGATTCCGGCAAAATATGTATGGGAATCATCAAGGCATTGCATTCTATTTCCCACGCCCCAGAAAGTGTATATTGTAGATGACGAATACTTAAAGACTGAATTTGGCGCCAACTCACTCCTAGTGAAAACAATATGCAAATTATTATTGAAAATTTGATTATTAAAGGAATTGCCGCCAATATTACTGCTAGTGCCGCTAATATATGGCTTCCAAAAATACAAGCGGCATGTATCTTGGAATAAGAAATTTCAATACGAAATGGCTGAGCTTGTTTTTTTGCGTTTATCACCTTATTTTCTTGCTACTAACATTTTATAACGAATATTTTAGGAAATTAGTAACTATTCAGCGTATTTAATTTAACTAAATTTTCAAATATCAGTAGTTTATGGAAGAAGTGTATGTGTCATGGATGACACAATCAAGCCTACATGGA
>CAZGYJ010000094.1:0-11680 GCA_964530345.1 uncultured Methylomonas sp. | reverse complement strand
TCAGCAAATCCATAAACCAAAGCAAAATCACATAACGTATTGATTAAACGAGGAATACCTCCAGTATGATAATAAATTGCTGCTATCGCATATTTATCAAAAATATCTTTTTCACCTTGAGCGACTGTCAAACGATGTTGAATATAAGCCTTTGTTTCTTTATACCCAAGCTGCTTCAGTTTGTAATCTACTGATACCCGTTGTGCCAATTGCCTTAATTCATGACGTTGCAATATTTCTAACAACTCAGGCTGACCTATCAGCACTAATTGCAAAACCAAATGTTTATCGGCATTGATATTTGAAAGTAAACGTAGCTCTTCCAATGTTTGTATATCCATATTTTGTGCTTCATCAATGATTAATACAGTCCGTTTATTATTTGCATATTCATTAATCAAGAATTCAACAAAAATTTTATATAAAGTAGCTTTATCTTTGGCCTCAGTTTTTATGTTATAGGCCATTAATACCCATTCCAGTAAATTTCCAAAGGAATTATGTGCATTTGATATCAATCCAACATTGATATCTTTATCCAAATGACGGAGTATTTCTCGAATTAAAGTAGTTTTACCTGAACCCACTTCACCACTAATTACTGTGATTCCCGCCTGACTTTGCAATCCGTAACTCAGCATGGTCAATGCCATTTTATGCTGTTTACTTAGATATAAAAACGCAGGGTCAGGAGTCAGTGAAAAAGGTTTTTCAGTAAACCCATAAAATTGTGTATACATTACAAAAGATAAACCAGTGTCTTTTCAGTTAGCCTGAAAAAATGAAGCGATGGATTGAAATTACAAACTCCTTGTTTGGAGTTGGAAAAATGTAATTCAAGGTCAAAAAGAAAAAACCAACCTTAATAATATCGAGCAGAGAAATCTTCTTCTACCGATTTATTTAATACTGTTCCCATAAATTTGCTTTCATCAATCAATTCAATACTGCGCTGCACCTCATCTTCGGTATTTTCACCTTCCGCGACGATCAATAAGCAAGCATCAACATTTGGCATAAAAACTAAAGCATCATCGGTTTGCAGTAATGGCGGTAAATCAACGACTACAATACGGTCAGAATAGCGATGTTTGAGTTCCTTTGCTAATTCTAACATTCTTGGCGTTGTTAATAAGTCAGAAGAGCGATTTAAAGGGTGACCTGCAGGTAAAATTACCAGAGATTCCAAACCTGGATGAATTAAAATGTCAGGGATAGTCTGACTACCTTCAAAATAATCAATCAATCCAAATTCAGGTGTCAATCCAAAATATTGGTGAACGCTAGGGTTTCTGAAATCCAGATCAGCAAGCAAAACACTATAATTAGCATCCATTGCAATACTGATCGCCAGATTTGCTGCCGTCATCGATTTTCCAGCTCCAGAAACCGGGCTGGTGATAGCTAACACATTGGCAGCACTGGCGCGCATACGTTGAATAACCTTGGTTCTTAGAATTTTAAAAACATCGCCTCTTGGATCATCTTCAATTCCTGCTACCAGTTTGTTTTTTAGTAAAACTGATGGTGGCGTATCAACTTGCCGAGTTTGAGAATAGCTTATCTCTTTGGTAGCAACATGATCATTATCGGTTTGAGTAGCAGCAGGAAGCTGTTGCGCAGTTGCATCCCGCTGTTTTTTTGCTTTATCTAAAGCTTGTTGTATCAGTTCCATTTGTTTTCCTAAAAATATTCATACTTAAATTGCATTGCTCCAAAATATTATTAAAACAATGTCGCTAAATTTTGCAATTATCAACTGCTTCAACTAATTTTTCTGTTAAGCACATACCATAAAACATCCAAAGGCATCACAAAAAAATGAAATATAACTATTACTATGATTATAGCGGCAATCGTAGCCAAAGTAATTTTAAGCTTCAACTTTTTTGCTTCTTCCAAGTCTTCCTCATTTTCAATATAAGGAATGACTACCAACGGATACGCACCTGTTGCAGCCAACATCCCTTTTGAGCCATAAATGCTTGGATTCATACTTTCCTTGAGAAGAGCGTAAGCCAAAGCTGCGCCAATAGACAAAATAAATCCTAATAAAACAATAACCTTTCGATTTGGCTTGTCAGGTTCATCCGGAAGCAAGGGCGGTTCAATTAAAGAAAAACGCTCAGCTTTTCTCCCTTGCTCCATAGCTTGGGCCATACCTGCTTCCATTTGCTTGGCTTTTACTTCTCGATATTTAAGTGTCGCATTTTCGTAATCTCTAAGTAAATCTTGATATTCTCGCTCTACCCGAGGCGCTTTCAACAACCCTTCCTGAAAAGAATCTAATTTATCCATTAATTTATCTTTGGTTGCCTTCATTGCCCTTAAATCACTCTTTGCTGCATTTAATTGAGCAAGTAACTGAATATAGGCCGGATTATCCGGTTTGTTTTTGACTACGCGTTTTGATAAAGGTTTTTTTAATTCTTTTTCCAAATTTGCTACTACTTGTCTTAACTTTTTTACATCTGGATGCTGGGGTGAATAGCGTTTGGTTAAAGCCGCCAACTCAGCACGTTTGTCCTTAAGTTGAGCAACTATTTCAGTTTTATCAATTCCACCCACTTCCTTTTCTAAGGCCTCAATCTCCTTTTTCATTTTGATAACATCAGGGTGATTACTGGAATATCGAGCTTTCAACCCCAGATACTCAGCCTGCAAAGACTTAAGTCGATCTGCGGAACCGTAAATCCGTTCGCCAGTTGCAGAAAAAATTGACATATTAGGTTCAATTTGTGCCAACTCAGCTTGCAAATACAGAATTCTTTCATTGAGAGAAGAAATCTGTCTGTCAGTATCTAAAATCTGCTGATCAGTTCGATCCATCAAATTCATGTTTAGTTGTTGCAATTCAGGTAGACTTGTTGCATTTTTCTCTTTAAAATCAGCCATTTCTTTTTCCAGCTCATCAATTTGTTCAGAAAGCTTTTCTGCTTCCATTGCCAAAAAGCTGGTAGCTTGAGTAGCAACCTCATTTCGGCGCTTCAAATTCTCATCCAAATATAAATTGACCAGTTCATTTGCTACCTGCTGGGCTTTTTGTGGTGATTCATGTTCAAAGGAAAGAGTAAATGCAATGGTAGCCTGGGTGGGTCTGCCACTGACTGGATCAACCACATCCGCACTGACCATATCCAGATGAATATCTTCGCGCATATCTTCAACAACAACAGATATCGGTTCTTTTTTTATTTCATCCTGATAAAGCCCATATTTTTTTATTATTTTTTTAAGATTTGCAGAACTCATGACCCTTTGGCTGATTACTTGAATCCGTTGATCTGCGTAACTGGTAACGGTCGATCTAACCAGATCCTGTGGTATTTCCTGCTGCTCAATTAATATGATAGCGCTTGATTTATAAGTCGCCGGCCACTTTACTGCGATTATGACAGTTAACAAAAATAATACCGCAGCAATCAATATCATTTTATTTTTATTGCGCTTAAACATCGCAACATAATCCTGCAATCCCTTAACTTCTTCTTCCATCATTAATTCACTGTTCATAAAAATTTCTACAATTAAATACGCAAAATGCTTTTGACTATAATCTTAAAGATAGCACTAAAATTCTTGAGTTGAAAACTTATCCCATTGATATTTTAAAGTAATGAAGACTGTATTTGATTCTGCTGTACTGGTTATATTTGATGTAGAGTTTTCACCAGGTTCATATTCCTGTCTTCGGTAACGATAACCACCGGATAAACTCAACTGCCTGTTGAATTGCCAGCGTAGTTGCGGCGTAACAGTATAATAGGTTCTGTCTCTTGTTATTTGAGTATTTGCAGTAGATTTGGTCATATGAACAGCGCCATTCAACAAAAAGTGCAGATGTTGAGTGATTTTATACAAGGAATCAAACGAAAACCTGTCAACCGTACGAAGTCCATCTGAGCCAGTTGGACTAGTACTTCTGGAATAACTGATGCTGGCATTGCCTTTTTCAAACTGCTTTTCTGAACTTACTGTGAAAACCAACCCTGTCTGGCTGTCAGAAAAAGGCTGGAGAGATCTGTTAATAACTGTTCTGCTGGTAATACCCAATAATGAACCATCCGCCCCAAGTATTGCTACTGGTTGCTGAGTTGCGTTGTCAACAATTTGAAGACCATCAGTTTGGGTAAAACGAAGCCCTCCCATTAACGAAACTGACCAAGTTTCCGAAAAATTGTAATTCAATCCGGTATTAATTGTAACTTCATCTGCCCGAAATTCAATTGCCGACTGCTCAAATCTTGACCACCCAACGCTCGCATAATTTTGTAACTTGGCATTCCATTGATGAAAAAAGGTAAGCGAGACTGAGTCATAGGTATAATCAGTGTAACGTGATGTTAGAGATTCACCATAACTGACATCAGTATGTGAATAATTGGCCTGGATATATTTATCCTCAGACAATAAAAACATCCAGTCCGGAGAAACCGTCCAGGTCCATCTTGGAATATTTTCTAAAACTCCTGTCACATCCAAGCCGGCTGTCAAGGTGCTTTCCTGATTATAAGCTGCGGAAAGACTAAAAGTATTTCTTGCATCAAAGTTATAGCTGGATTTAAAATCCAGAAAAAAATTCTCGTGATCTAAATCCAGATCCGAGAAAAACTTTTTAACGTCGACTTTGCCTTTAAAAAAAACATCGTAATTATCGGATCTTACCCCTGTCTTAACATCAGCAGTTGTAATTATGCCATAGGAGTCTATACCAACATCGCCCTTTTTCCCCCTTAAACTACGCAGAAAAGTATCTGTAAACAAACGTTTATTATCATCATATTCAGTTCGCAAACTAAATGATGGCTGAATATACCATTCGTCGGCAACAGCACCAACAGAAAAACCGGCTGAAAAAACCAGCAAAAACTTAATTAACCAATTTTTATGATTATATTGATAAAACTTTTCAGAAGCCATAGTGATCATGTTTCCATTACATTAATAAAAATTATAGGGTTTCATTTCCCTACCCAACCACTATGGAACTACAATCACATCACCACTTTGTAAAATTATATTTTGCTCTAGATCATCGCCGTCTTCAACATCACCATATTCAAATTTAATGGCTTTTTGCTTACCTGTATTATCCCTTCTCAAAATAACAATATTGTTAACAGAGGCAAACGGCGTCATGCCACCCGCCATACTTAAAGCCTGCATAACGTCAATTTTGCTGGTCATTAAATATTGATCCGGCTTATTTACCTTTCCTATAACGTAAATCTTGTTGCCTAACAATTGCTTCGCGGAAACGGTCACCACCGGATCAGAGATATATGTTGAAAGAGCATCGGAAATTTTCTTTTGAATTTGTTCCAGACTTAATCCTTGGGCCTTAAAATCTCCAACCAAGGGAAATGAAATACCGCCATCGGGTCTAACCAAAACCTCTTGTAGCAAGCCTTCTTCTTTCCAGACATTCACTTCAAGAACATCACCAGGCTGAACCAAATACGCATCAGTAGCAACAACTTTTTCATCAGCATAAGCATTACTCAAACAAGCCAGCATAACCAGCAAAATCGCCATTGAAGGCTTAACAATATGTTTTAATTCGGTCATTTATATTCCTCTTTTCCTTAGCTTTAAGCTTATACTTCGCGCGGTCACGACTACGGATTTCTAACGACTGAGTTTTTGTCGAGAGCAAGGCACTAAAACAGTTGCGCAGCTCGCTATGCGCCTGTTTTAGTGCCTTGCTCTCGACAAAAACTCAGTGCGCTATTAATTCCGCATCTGTGACTGCGCGAAGTATAAAAACATAGTATAAAACATTAATTTTAATATAATATTAACTATCTAACTTTTTTTCTTTGTTTATTTTTAATTTCAACAAATGTACTCTTCGAGTATCCGCTTTGATAACCTCGAATCTGAATTTCCCATATTCCAGTTTTTCGCCTTTCTTTGGCATATGCTCTAACTGATGGACAATCCACCCCGCTAAAGTATCAAACTCATTTTCTTCAAGATTGGCTGAAAAACGGGCATTGAAATCATCAATCGGCATCAGCGCTTTAATTGAATATTCATTTTCTTTACGCTGAGTGACAAATTCCTCTTCTTCGGCATCATGTTCATCTTCAATTTCACCAACAATTTGTTCCAAAACATCTTCAATGGTGATCAAACCGGCAGTTGTTCCATATTCATCAACAACGATGGCCATATGATTTTTGGTCGCACGAAATTCCTTTAACAAAACATTCAGACGCTTACTTTCAGGGACTATTACAGTTGGCCGCATAATTTTTTCAACCTTAACAGATTGATTTTTTAGAACATACGGAAGAAGATCTTTTGCCAGCAGCACACCAACCACTTCGCTACGATCATCCTCTATGACTGGAAATCGTGAGTGGGCCGTCTCTATCACTACAGGAAAAATATCTTTTAGTTCGGCATCTCTAGAAACCACAGTCATTTGCGCTCGAGGCACCATCACATCCCTGGCTCTTGCCTCAGAAACACGAAGCACACCTTGAATCATTGAAAATGCATCGTTATCCAGTAATCTTTTTTTCTTTGCCTCTTTTAAAATTTCTAACAGATCTTCGCGATCTTGAGGCTCCCCAGTTATCAGCTGATTAATCTTGTCAATCCAGCTTTTCTGCTGGGGCTTGGTACTCGGGGGTTGGTCGTCACTCATCATTAATTCTCCTGAAAATAAGGATTATTTATATTTATTTTTTTCAATAGGTTAATTTCCAATGCTTCCATAGCGTTGGCATCTTTTTCCTCAATGTGGTCGAAACCCTGCAAATGCAAAAGGCCATGAATAATAATGTGCGCCCAATGATCATTAATGGATTTTCCTTGCTGTTCGGCTTCCTTTTCAACAACAGGGGCACATACCACCAAATCCCCTAACAAGTTTAATTCCAGGTTTTCAGGAGCATCAAAAGGAAAGCTTAAAACATTGGTAGGGCCGGACTTTTGTCTATATTGCTGATTTAGTGCAGCACTTTCATTCTCATCAATAATACGAATCAGGATTTCACTATTACAATTATCTTCCAGTAATGCAAGAGCGGCCCATGCCTTGATTTGACTATCATCAGGTATATTCGAATTTTGAAAAATACGTTGTATGTCCAAATTCATGATTGATTTTTTTCAAAGCTTTCATAAGCTGAAACTATTCTCTGCACAAGAGGATGACGCACCACATCCCGAACGCCAAAATGGGTAAAACTGATCCCCTCAACATCTTTCAGAACCTGCATTGCATGCAACAATCCAGACATTTTCTCCCGCGGCAAATCAATTTGAGTCACATCGCCTGTGACTACCACAGTTGAACCAAATCCTACGCGAGTTAAAAACATTTTAATCTGTTCTGTTGTAGTATTTTGGGCTTCATCAAGAATAATAAACGCATCATTTAAAGTCCTGCCCCGCATAAAAGCCAGAGGCGCCACTTCAATGATATTTCTTTCAATCAGCTTTTCGACCTGTTCAAAACCCAACATTTCGTACAAAGCATCGTAAAGCGGACGCAGATAGGGATCAACTTTTTGTGCCAGATCACCTGGTAAAAAACCCAATTTTTCTCCTGCCTCGACCGCTGGTCGAACCAGCACAATTCTGCCTACTTTATCTGATTGTAAAGCCTCGACCGCGCATGCTACGGCCAGATAGGTCTTTCCGGTACCCGCCGGTCCAACGCCAAAATTAATATCGTGACCCATTATCCTTTTTAAATAATCTTGCTGATTAACACCTCGGCCTTTGATTAAGCCTCGCCTGGTTTTAATCAAGACCGCATCAACTTCAGAATTCGACACGGATTTATGATGCTCGATAGAAGCGTCTTGCATAGACAAATGAACCTGTTCAGTAGTAATCACTTCATTTTCAGTGGCCTCGAATAAGCGATGTAAAACAATTTTGGCAGCCTCCATTGCTTGCAAATTTCCAGTCAATTTGAAATGATTGCCACGATTTGCTATTTCTACTTTTAATCGCTTTTCAATAAGCTTTAAATGATCATTAAACTGACCGCATAATGTGGCCAATCTTTCGCTATCAGCAGGAAGTAGAGAAAACTCTATTGTAGTAGATGTTATTGAAGACAAATTTGAAAACTAAGCAATTGATGACAACTCCACCAATCTCCCTCGCAAGGAATTGGGTAAAGCCTCAGTGATATGAACATCGACAAACTGACCAATCAGGCGGGGATGGGCAGTGAAATTTACTACGCGATTATTTTCGGTGCGACCCGTAAGCTGTAAAGGATTTTTTTTCGACTTTCCTTCAATCAACACAGATTGAACCGTTCCCACCATATTTTTTGAAATATCCATCGTAAAACTATTAATACGCTCCTGCAAACGTTGCAATCGTTGTTTTTTTACCTCAACAGCCACATTATCTGTCATATCAGCCGCAGGGGTTCCAGGGCGTGGACTATAAATAAAACTGAAAGACTGATCATAACCAACTTCATCAATCAAATCCATTGTTTCTTGAAACTGCTCATCAGTTTCTCCTGGAAATCCAATAATAAAATCTGAAGATAAACTGATTTCAGGCCTGACTTGCTTTATTTTTCTTATAATCTCAAGATAATCTTCGCGCTTATGGCCCCGTTTCATTTTTCCCAAAACCACATTACTCCCGCTTTGTACCGGCAAATGTAAATGATTAACCAATTGCGGTATTTCTGCAAAGGCTTCAATCAGGTCATCAGTAAATTCAACAGGGTGGGATGTCGTAAAACGGATACGGTCAATTCCTTCGATTGCAGCTACATAGTGCAATAACAAAGCAAAATCAGCCGTTTCTCCATCATCCATGCTTCCTTGATAGGCATTGACATTTTGCCCCAGCAAATTAATTTCCCTAACTCCTTGTTTCGCTAAATGAGTGATCTCAGCAATTATATCATCCAAGGGACGACTCACTTCTTCACCGCGTGTATATGGAACCACGCAAAAAGTACAATACTTACTACAACCTTCCATGACAGAAACAAAGGCTTTTGGTCCTTCTGCTCTTGGCTCTGGGAGTGAATCAAACTTTTCAATTTCCGGAAACGAAATGTCGATCACATGTTTTTGTTTATTTTTGGCTTGCTCCAGCAACTCTGGTAGACGGTGCAAGGTCTGGGGCCCAAAAACAATATCCACATAAGGAGCACGTTTCTGAATGGCTTCACCTTCCTGGCTGGCAACGCAACCGCCTACGCCAATAATCACGTCATCGCGTTTTTGCTTGAGTTTATGCCAGCGCCCTATGGCGGAAAATACTTTTTCCTGAGCTTTTTCCCTGATTGAACAGGTGTTTAATAATAATATATTGGCTTCTTCAGGCTTGTCCGTCAACTCCAATCCATGCGAGGCCATCAGTACATCCCGCATTTTGTCGGAATCATACTCATTCATTTGACAGCCATTTGTTTGAATAAAAAGTTTTTGCGCCATTATTTCCTTGTCAAGTCTTGATAAATATTTTTCTGGATTAATTATAACCCCAATTTTATCATAAGTTCCTGACTTTGCTATTATTAAGCAACTGACAAGTAATAATGATGAAAATACTTTTCATCAAATAAAGCTTTAGGCATAAAAAACAAGGGCTTTAATGATAATGCGCAGAATGGCTATTATCACATCTCGGGACAAGCCACTTCATCACAAACTTCCAAAACTGCTGAAATGGCATTTATTCTATTGGTGTGGGAATTTTTACTTGTTTTACATACCGGCAAGGTCGACTTTTGTAAAATTTTATAAATTTCACTCCTGGTCAAATCTGGCTTAAGTTCTAGCAACAAAGCGATCACACCTGAAACCTGTGCTGCAGACATGGAACTTCCAGAAACAAAATCATAAGTGCCATGCGGTAAAGTTGTCAGGATTTGCTCTCCTGGAGCGCTAAAAGGACGCCTTTGAGTTACCCGAGAGGGTTGCTCTGACACTGGAATAATATCAGCCAATGACGCTGGGAAACGTAATCTGTCTTCAATAGGATCAGCAGCTACGACAATCATTCCTTTCTCAACAGCTTTTTCAAGTAAAATTTGAACTAAAGGGTCTTGAGGCCCCGATAAACTCATATTCAGAACATCAGCCCGTAATTTAATCGCTGTATTGATAGCCAACGCAAGGGTAAAACTATTACAAGCCGCTGAAAAAGAATCTACTTTATCCGGCCAACATGCTTTCAGAACAATCAGCCTGGCATTTGGTGCAACTCCAACAATGCCGGTTTTATTGTCTTTTTGGGCAACAATGGTTCCGGCAATTGCAGTGCCATGTACATCACTATTAAAACTTGCAGAAATACCGGACGCTAAATTTTTGGTTATTTTTATTTGACCAGTCAGATCCGGATGTCTGGTATCTGCCCCTGTATCAATAATTGCGATAGTAACATTTCGGCCCGTTGCAATACCATGAACTCGTTCAATTTCGAATTCATGTAAATTTGACTGTAGTTTAAAATAAGGATCATTATATTGGTGGGCATGGGTTCTATATTGATGCATTCGTTGCACAATTTTTATGCGCTGGTCATGCTTTAATCTATCCATGACTTCCTCCATCGACAATCCTTCCGGGATCTGATAAACAGCACAATGAATTCCAACTTCAGTCATGGGCCACTCTGTCAATTTGTGCAAACTATATTCATTTTCAATATCGGAAGTCATCCGTTGACTCCATGTAGAGCTTTGATATCCACCTCTTCGCCGATAAGGGGAAGAGATAAATGTACCCGAAATTCTGTTTATAGACTGATCAGGAAAACCAATGAGTATAATTCGATTTGCTGTTTCAGGGTTATTTAAAGCAGAAATCTTACCAAAAGAAGCCAGTTCAGCGCTTTTTACAGTCATCGAACTAGCCATAAAAACAAAAACAAACAGCAATGAATAAGACTTCATCTTGATCACCCCGGATTTAGGTTGTTTTGTGAAAACATGGCATAGCTTGGTTCAGCAAAAATAACTTGAGGATTGTTACGCAATTTGGAAATAATCTCAGTTATTTGTTGTTTTGTCATTTGTTTCTCAGCATTGCCAATACGAACATTCAATACACCTTGTGAGGTTGGCCCAGAAACTATTCGACCCTGAAATGCATCTAATATTCCGGAAATTTGCTCCGAAGACATACCACTGGCAAAAACAACCCGTATTTCATTTTTCCCGACATCTTCATGTTTCGTGTTGGAAAGCGTTTGAAATTGGTTCCCAATTAAAAGATTCTTACCAAAAAAACCAGGAATAAGCAATAAAAAAACAAATGTCATGACACTTGCCAAAACTAAACCGGGATGATTGACTAACAGTTTTTTACGATTGAAACCAATTTTCTCTCTCCAGAAATCAAAAAAACTATCAACCATACCTGTTCTTTGTTTAGTCAAGGTTTCATCTTGATGTATTCGGTTTTTCAATTGAGAAAAAGCCGCATGAGCAGCACTATCAGCAACATCTTCCTGACGAACGAAAGCTGAAAGCTTTTGCAAATTAGTTAATTCAATTCGGCATACAAGGCAAGCACTAATATGGTTTTCTACAAAATCTTTATCGTTATCATCCAGTGTTTTATTAACATACCAAGGTAATAACAATGAAACTTTCTGATGATCTGAATTAGTCATTTTTTTTCCGTTTTTCATTCTTTGCCCCCTGATATCAAGTCACTATTTTCAAGTCTTA
>CAZGYJ010000093.1:0-12068 GCA_964530345.1 uncultured Methylomonas sp. | reverse complement strand
AAGGTTTCCGCTCGTTCCAAAATAAAATTGGCAACTTTAAGTCGTTTGTTTTTCATATCATCTTGATAACGAAGCCCGGTCATGGCATTTCCATAATAATCGAAATAAATGACCTTATTCAAATCAGGTTGCCACTGATCTGACACAACTTCTGGATACGGTTCAATAATTTTATTGACTTGACCTTGCGTCAGCATTGCAGCAACCGGTGCAAAAATATCCCGCCCATGAAAACTGGAAGAGCAATTTTCCGGTTGCCAGACAATTTTATACCAATGTGGCCGCACTGATTGCACAGCGATGGAATTAAACAGACCATTTTCCGGACCAACAAAGTATTGCTCATTGGCTTTTAAAACCACCGGCATTCTGTCACCTCCAACTCCTGGATCAACAACTGATAAAAAGACTGTTCCTTTTGGAAAACTATGACTGAAAGCGGCTAGCAAATAGCTACTTAAAACAGGATTACCTGTTGGTGCATTATCAACAAGTCGTATTATTTTTATAGCCGGGGCATATTGATAAATAATAGCTTCCATTTGCCCGATATAAGGTCCAGAAGAACCAAAGTCAGTAAATAAAACAATCATTTATGACTATCAAAAATTATGCAGAAATCTAGTCTATACGGACAAGATTTCAAGACCGGCATCACTTGTCAGGGTTGATTCGTTACTAGAACTTTCACGAACCAGATTAACAAAATCAAATAACTCACTATCCGCTAATTGTGAAGGGGCGACATTTTTTAGACTGGTAAAAATGGATTCCAGCCTCCCTGGAAATTGCTTATCCCACTGATTAAGCATTGCTTTCATGGCCTGCCTTTGCAGATTTTCCTGTGAGCCACACAAATTACAGGGAATTATCGGGAATTTTTTATATTCAGCGAAGCGGGTAATATCTTTTTCACGACAATAGGCCATTGGCCGAATGACAATATTTTTTTTATCATCACTCAAAAGCTTGGGCGGCATGGCTTTTAATTTCCCCGTATAAAAAATATTTAGGAAAAAGGTTTCCAGAATATCATCTCGATGGTGACCTAAAGCAATTTTATTAATTCCGTGTTCTTCTGCATAGCCATACAAAGTCCCCCGTCTTAGCCTGGAACATAAACCGCAGGTTGTCTGGCCTTCGGGAATAACCCGCTTAACAACACTGTAAGTGTCTTTTTCAATAATATGATATGGTACGCCAATGGTCTCCAAGTAATCAGGCAGAACATGCTCAGGAAAACCGGGTTGTTTCTGGTCAAGATTGACAGCGACTAATTCGAACTGAACAGGGGCCGTTTTTTGTAAATTCAACAATATATCCAGCATGGCAAAGGAATCTTTGCCACCCGACAGGCAAACCATCACTTTGTCGCCATCTTCGATCATATTATAATCATCAATCGCCCTGCCTACCTCTCGCCGAAGCCGTTTTTGCTGCTTGTTAAATTCAGTTCTGGACTTCCTGATGTTATCGGTCATTAAGGTAAATTTTTGGATCAGGTTAAAGAACTCAGTGGAAATGCTGAACGTTAATTTTGATATGAACAGTATTTTTTTACAAACATTATTAAGCAATAAGCCCTCAAACTTAGTGAGGTGCGGGGCTACTGATTTGACTAAAGCTAAAAATTAATCAGTAAACTTTTGAAAAATCAGCGTAGCGTTGGTTCCACCAAAACCAAAACTATTCGACATAATGGTGTTTAGTTCTACATTGTCTAAACATTCCCGAACAATTGAAATTCCTTCAGCGGCTGGGTCAAGTTGAGTAATATTGGCGGAAGCACTAATAAAGTTTTCTTCCATCATTAATAGCGAATAAATCGCTTCATTAACACCTGCTGCACCCAGTGCATGTCCTGTTAATGACTTCGTTGAACTTACTTTTGGCACTTGATCAGCGCCAAAAACTTCTCTTAAAGCCTCAAGCTCCCGACCATCTCCCACTGGGGTACTGGTACCATGAGCATTAATATAATCGATTGATCCATCAACGGTTGCCATCGCTTGCTGCATACACCGAACGGCACCTTCGCCGGAAGGTTGTACCATGTCGTATCCGTCAGAAGTTGCCCCATAGCCAACCAGTTCTGCATAAATTTTAGCGCCACGGGCTTTGGCATGTTCAAGCTCTTCAATAACCAAAACCCCACCACCGCCGGAAATAACAAAACCATCCCGCGTTTCATCATAGGGCCTGGAAGCAGTCTCTGGGCTGTCGTTGTATTTTGAAGACAATGCGCCCATCGCATCAAATAATACCGACATGGTCCAATGAACTTCTTCACCACCGCCGGCAAAAACAATATCCTGTTTTCCCAATTGAATCAGCTCCATCGCATGACCAATACAGTGCGCACTGGTTGCGCACGCTGATGTAATTGAATAATTAACACCTTTAATCTTAAAAGGCGTAGCCAAACACGCAGTATTGGTGCTCGACATGGAACGCGGAACCATATAAGGTCCAACTTTTTTCACTCCTTTTTCGCGCAAAATATCAGCTGCAGTAACAATATTTGAAGTTGAAGGGCCTCCAGAACCCATCACCAGCCCAGTTCTGATATTGGAAACTTCCGTCTCCTCCAAATTGGCATCTTCAATAGCTTGCTGCATCGCAATATAGTTAAAAGCAGCGCCATCGCCCATAAATCGTTTAACTTTACGGTCAATAAATTCAGCAGTATCAATTTTGATGGCACCATGGATATGACTACGGAATCCTAATTCTGCATAATCTTCAGCAAAACTGATTCCGGATTTTCCATCTTTGAGGGAGTTGACAACTTCAGTACGATTATTACCAATGCTGGAAACGATTCCCAACCCAGTGACTACAATTCGTTTCATAATATTTCTTCTCTAAAAATCAGATGTTGAAGTAAATAATCCGACCCGCAAATCAGTTGCTTCATAAATTACTTTGCCATCAACAGACATTGTGGCATCGGCAATACCCATGACTAATTTCCTTAATATCACCCGCTTCATATCAAGATGATAGACTACTTTTTTGGCAGTAGGCAAAACCTGACCACGAAATTTTACTTCACCGGCACCCAACGCCCGACCTTTTCCGGGACCACCCATCCAGCACAGAAAAAAACCGACCAATTGCCACATGGCATCCAACCCCAAACAACCGGGCATAACCGGGTCTCCTTGAAAATGGCACTCAAAAAACCACAAATCAGGATTAATATCCAATTCAGCAATAATTTCACCCTTGCCGTACTTTCCACCCTCATCTGAAATATGCGTAATCCGATCCATCATCAACATATTGGGAAGAGGAAGTTGCGCATTTTCTGGGCCATATAATTCGCCTCTGCCCGATTTTAATAATTCTTCGCGCGTAAAACTATGCTGCTTCTGCATTGACTGTGTTCCTGAAAAAATAACCAAACAAACTCCGTATTATCTTACAGATAGCAAAAAAAATCAGCTCTAATTTCCCTGAAAAAAACATGAAATTGATAATTACCAGATTTTTCTTCAGGTATTTAATAACAAAATACCTGTATCCACCTCAAAAAATGAAAGTTTTTTTGTCAGCATTTGCGGGCCAAAAGAAAACTGTCAATTTATTTATTTGGTCATTTCTTCCAACAGCACCATTTGCGCCTGAAAAGGCTTTTCCCCTTTGGGTTGCATTTGCAGATAACTACCGTCATTTTGCAAAATCCAGGATTGGGAATCATCTTTAAGATAACAATCCAGGTCATGCATGATTCGCTCACGAAGCTTAGGGTTCTCAATAGGAAAACATGTTTCTACACGACTGAACATATTTCGATTCATCAGATCAGCACTGGCTGCAAAAATCTCAGGCTTGCCTTCATTTTCAAAGTAATAAACTCGACTGTGTTCCAGAAATCGGCCGATAATAGAGCGAACTTCAATTTTCTCCGAGACTCCGGGTATTTCGGGTTTTAAACAACAAATACCTCGAACTATCAATTTTATTTCCACTCCGGCCTGTGATGCCCGATAAAGTGCTCGAATAGCTTGATCTTCAACTATCGCGTTGACCTTGATAATAATTCGGGCAGGCTTTCCAAGCCGGGCATTTTTTGCTTCTCTTTCAATTTTTCCTATCAACCCTTTATGCAAAGTAAAAGGTGATTGCAGAAGCTTATTCAAGCGGGTTACCTTCCCTAAACTGGTCAACTGAACAAATATTTTTCGAACATCTTCACCTAAATCCTTATTACATGAGAACAAGCCATAATCGGTGTACAGCCTTGCAGTTTTGGAATGATAATTACCAGTTCCCAAATGAATATAATTGCGTAATTTTTTTCCTTCTTTGCGAAGCACCAAACACATTTTGGCATGAGTTTTATACCCCACTACCCCATAAACCACATGCACGGCAGCATCCTGCAAACGTTCGGCCAAATCGATATTGGCCTGCTCATCAAAGCGGGCACGCAGCTCAATAACCACAGTCACCTCTTTACCTTCACGGGCTGCTTTTACCAAGGCAGCAACAATAGCTGAGTCGGTTCCAGTCCGATACAGAGTTTGCTTAATCGCCAGAACATTCGGATCCATTGCAGCTTGTCGAACAAAATCAATAACCGGACTAAAAGATTCGAAAGGATGGTGCAACAAAATTTCTTGTTTTTTGATCGCATCAAAAATGTTCTGATTTTTTGCAAAAATGGCAGGGACAGCTGGTTTAAAAGCTTGAAATTTCAAATCAGGTCGATCAATCAAACTATAGATAGCTTGCAGTCTATTTAAGTTGACCGGGCCATTGACCTTAAAAACACGTTCTTTATTCATAGCAAACAGGGAACGCAAAAATTCGATAGTATCCTCAGGACAATTGGCGTCAATTTCCAACCTGACTTCATCGCCGTAGTTACGCATTGCGAGCTTGCCTTCAAGAGCATCCAGCAGATCATCAATAGCTTCATCATCAACAAATAAATCGCTATTACGGGTAACCCGAAACTGGTAACAGCCTTTTACATTCATCCCCGTGAATAATTCTTCGACAAACTCATGAATAATTGATGATAAGAAGACAAAATCATAGGGTCCACAGTCAGTCAAATCCTCCGGCAGCTGAATAATTCTGGGTAATGCTCGTGGTGCCTGCAAAATAGCTCTACCACTATTTCGGCCAAAAGCATCCTTGCCTGTTAAAGAAATAATAAATGTTAAACTTTTGTTTAAAATTCGTGGAAAAGGATGGGCTGAATCAAGGCCAACCGGCGTCAAAATAGGCATTAAAGCCTCATAAAAATACTGCTGCAGCCAGACTCGTTGAGAGTCTGTCCAATCCCTACGTCTGATAAAACGGATATTTTCAGTTTCTAATGCCGGAAGCAATACTTCATTAAGAATACGGTATTGATTTGCCACCAGATCATTGGCTTTTCTGGAAATCAGAGACAGCTGTTCACCCGGCTTTAGCCCATCAATACTGACTGATTCAGGGTCCATTTTGGCCATTTGCAAGACACTTGCCACTCGAACTTCATAAAACTCATCGAGATTGGAACTGGAAATGCAAAGATAATTAAGCCTTTCCAACAGCGGAATGGTTTCAATTTCCGCTTGCGCTAACACCCGTAAATTGAACTCCAATAAACTAGCTTCACGATTAAGATAATATTCCGGATTTAACAATTCATTGTCATCATTCATGTTGTTTTTCAAGCATCCTTCCTTTAATTAAAACGTGCCGATCGCTCACTTGCTGCACTTCAAAATTTAACTCCGCCGTAGTTAATTGCAAATGAATTTCATCCAGTGTAAAGGAGGCCAGCAAAGAATGATAAAAATCATGTTTGAGAATTTCTGGCTCATCAGCAGCATATTTTTCAACCATTTTTTGCGCTGTTTTTTCATTCGCCGGTCTTAATAAATCCATGACAATAACGTACGCGCCCTTACCTGCACACTGTTTTACGGTTTGCCAAAGAACCTGCGGTTCAGGCAAATGATGCAGCAAGCTATTACTAAAGATTGCATCATAAAAATCAATAGTTTTAGCTAATGGCAATTTGGCATGAACAAAATTAATTTGCTTTATCAATGCATTGGGAATAGAGTTTTCCCCGTATTCCAGCATTGTCCTGGAGCCATCTAACGCATCAATTCGACAGTTTGGAAATTTGTTTGCAAATCTAAAACTAATATCCCCCGGCCCACATCCTAAATCCAAAGCTTTGCCGGAAAAATCAATCCCGATATGATCACATATTTGTGTTACAAAATCATTATGGGGTTCAGAAAAATCTGCCTCGGCATAAGCCTTTACTTGTTCATGGCTCTCCATTAATTCAGGTTCCGGTTTTCTATCCATCGACAAACCCTCTGTTCCCTTGCAATCCTCCAGTATGGATGGCAATAATTCGTTGACCAGCTCTAAAAACCCCTTGTTTGATTAAGTCATATATTCCAAACATCATTTTTCCAGTATAAATCGGTTCCAGTTCAACTCCAGTATTTTGTTGAAAATGCTTGATGAAATCGGCTAACTCAGGTCGAATTCTGGCAAATCCACCAAAATGGTAATCATGGTTAATCGTCCATTGACATTTAATCTTGTGATTATGATCCAGTAATTGCTCCACATTTTGTTCTAAAAAACCCCGTCCTTTTAATGCCGCAAAACCAAAAACACTTTTCTGATTCGGGACAGATGTAACCAAACCAGCCAAAGTTGTAGCGGTTCCACAGGGAACACACACCACATCATAAGGTATATCGATTTCTTCAATTATTTTCGCTACTCCACGCAAAGCATATTTTACTGCTCCACCTTCAGGCAGCCAATATTCGTTGGCTTGTTGCATGTGCAATTCACGAATATCTCTTAATTCCCGATACCGCGATCTGGTAATAAACTTCAGTTGCATACCCCATTCACAACAGTCTTTGAGTGTCGGATTTAAAAACTCAGGTCTTTCACCTCGAATAAAAGCTTTTGATGAAATATTCAAAACCTTACCAATATAAGCCAATGCATGAAGATGATTCGAATATTGACCTCCCATGCTGATAATCGAGTCTTTGTTATTTGAAAAAGCATGTTGCAGAACATACTTCAATTTGCGCCATTTGTTGCCTGAAACAATCGGATGTAACAAATCATCGCGCTTAATCCACAGTTCAATTTTATGCTGTTGCAGAAAAGGGTCACCAACATGAGTCAACACAGAAGGCTGTAGTTGCTGCTCGAATCTTTCGAGTGCAACCAGTGTTTTGATGTTATTCAATTGACTGTTGCGATTGCCTGATCGTCCAGGCAATATCGGCAGCCTGGCGATTTTCCATTACATCATGAACCCGAAACATTTGCACACCATTCATAACTGCCAAAGCTGTAGTTACAGCTGTTGCAGTTGCCAGTTCCATTGGCTCCGAAACTTTGCAAACCTTACCCAAAAATCCCTTTCGACTGGTTCCTAGCAAAACTGGAAAATCAGTATCGACGAATCGTTGCAGACCAGCGAGTAAATCAAAATTGTCCTGTTTGCGTTTACCAAAGCCAATTCCCGGATCAATAGCAATGTTGGATTTTTGAATCCCCGCTTTTATCGCTACTTGAATACGCCGCTCAAGAAACACCAGCACTTCATCTATCACTTCTTGGTAATTAGGCTGGACTTGCATATTTTTCGGTTTTCCCTGCATATGCATCAAAATAATTGGCGTATTGCGTTCCGCTGCGAGCTTTAAAATAGTTTCATCATCGCGTCCTGCTGAAATATCGTTAATTATATTTGCACCTGCATCCAAAGCAGCCCTGGCAACTTTACTTTGAGTCGTATCGATGCTGATTGGTATGTCAACCGAAATTTTTTCCCGCATCGCCTCAATCACAGGCACTACCCTTCTGATTTGTTCGTCAGCAGAAACCGGCTCAGAGCCTGGTTGTGTCGACTCCCCACCAATATCAATAATATCTGCACCTTCATCAATCATGGTAATAGCTTGCCTAATTGCAGCACCAACGCCAGAAAATTGTCCTCCATCAGAAAAACTGTCCGGCGTTGCATTTAAAATACCCATAATCATCGGTTTATCGATTTTTTTAAACATACGCACGTCTCACGGCAAAGCTTTGATTTTGAAACTGGTTCATTAGTATATAATATTCCACCGGTTATTATTGATGACACGCATGCAAAAATCTCGTCTTGCCTGGGCCATTACCGGCTCAGGCCATTATATTGAAGAATGCCTGGATTATATACTTACGCTGGACGATGTTGACTTATATATCAGTCAGGCTGGCGAGGAAGTATTGAAAATGTATCACATTGACATTAAAAAAATCCGTGAAAAAATGCCGATTTATCGTGATAAGGCTGCTTCCGCTCCACCTGTTGGTCTGTTTTACAAAGGCTATTATCACACCTTTGTAATGGCGCCAACTACTTCCAACACTGTTGCGAAATGTGTTTTAGGTATTGCCGATTCTTTGGCAACCAATCTCTACTCACAGGCTGGCAAATGTCGAATTCCCAGTATTGTTTATCCTTGTGATATTGCGCCTGAAATGGAAACCACGGCACCCGGTGGCAAAGTGATGGTTTATCCCCGCAAAGTAGATTTGGAGGCCACTAATAAATTACGCAGCTTTGAATATACCCAAGTTGTTGAAAGCGTTGAGGAACTCATCAAAGCGGTTGATCAAAGATTACAATTACTGGCGCTCCCTCAAGGCAAAGAAAGTGAAAAACCTGCATGACTGAACACATCCTGTTTCTAACTGGCAAACTGGCTGAAAAACAGTTGCGCCAAATTCTTGAGAAAATGCAGCCTGAATTTTCCTGGACCATTCATCAACTAGGTGTCAAAGTTGCTGCGTTGATGACTGCTGAAATGATCGGCAGAAGATTAAAAGATACTTATTCAGCTGATAAAATCCTGGTACCGGGACGATGCCGAGGTGATCTGGAAGCATTATCTGAGAAGCTTGGTTTACCTGTAGAGCGCGGCCCGGAAGAACTAAAGGATTTACCGCTGTTTTTTGGTAAAGAGGCCCATAAACCAGATCTTTCAAGATATAAAGTCAAAATTTTTGCTGAAATTGTTGACGCTCCCAAAAGCAGCATCGAAAAAATAATTGAACGCGCTTATTATTACCAATCCAATGGCGCCGATGTGATTGATATTGGCTGCTTGCCTGACACTGACTTCCCTCATCTTGAAGAAACTATCCAAGCTTTAAAACAAGAACACTTTACGGTCAGTATCGATTCACTTGAAGCCGATGATTTACTACGCGGCGGCAAGGCAGGCGCTGATTTCATGCTCAGCCTCCATGAATCAACTTTGTGGATTGCCGACCAGGTTCAGGCTACACCCATTGTCATTCCTGAAAAACATGCCAATCTCGCATCACTGGATCGAGCCATTGAAATATTACAAAAAAACAATCATAGTTTTATTGTTGATCCGATTCTTGATCCCTTGCATTTTGGCTTCACTGAATCTATTGTCCGTTACCATCAAGTCAGAGAAAAATACCCTGATATTGAAATGATGCTCGGTATAGGTAATATCACTGAACTAACCCATGCTGATACCATGGGTATGAATGCTTTAATGCTGGGTGTTTGTTCTGAATTAAATATCAATCATATTCTGGCAACCGAAGTCAGTCAACATGCTTGCACGGCAATCAAAGAAGCTGATCTTGCGCGTAGAATTATGCTGGCGGCAGAAAACCTCAATACCCTGCCTAAACATATTGATTCTGGAATGATGGCGTTGCATGAAACTGCACCATTTCCCTACTCGTTAAATGAGATAAAAGAGTTGGCCGGACAAATTACTGATCCCAGCTATCGTATTCAAATCAGCGAGGAAGGGATTCATATTTTCAATCGGGATGGCCTGCATAGCGCTACCGATCCCTTTGATTTGTTTCCAAACCTGGCCGTTGAAAACGATGCTGGACATGCTTTTTATCTCGGTGTAGAACTTGCAAGGGCAGAAATTGCCTGGCAATTAGGCAAACGATTTAATCAGGACCAGGCTTTGACCTGGGGTTGCGCAGCAAAACCAACTAACGAAACGATCGATGTTCACGCCTTTAAACCGGCAGGAACAACATTACAAAAAAAATAAGCTAATGATCCAAGAAACCATCGTCACAACACAAAACACCAAAGGTCAGGTACATATTGCGCCCATGGGCGTCCATCTGATGGCTGATGGCTATTTAATAATGCCTTTTCGTCCCTCAACAACGCTGGAAAACATTTTAGCCAGCAACACAGTCGTGATAAATTTTTGTGATGATGTACGGATTTTTGCCGGCTGTTTAACAGACAGACGAGATTGGCCGGTAAAGAAAGCAGAAAAAATAACCGGATGTTTTCTAAAAAATGCATTGGCGCATCAAGAACTTGAACTAATTAGAACTGAAGATGATCCAACCCGCCCTAAACTTTACTGTAAAACAATCCATAGCGTCAATCATGCCCCTTTCTCCGGTTTTAACCGCGCCCAATATTCCGTCCTGGAACTTGCCATTCTGGTCAGCCGATTAAAGATGCTGCCTTGGGAGAAAATTTCTACTGAAATTGCATACTTGAAAATTGGTTTGGAAAAAACAGCAGGTGAAAGAGAACTGAAAGCCTGGCAATGGCTAATGGAAAAAATAGAAACTTTCAAACAGGAGAATAATCACCCATGACTCGATTACTGGCTAGCGTCAACAGTCTGGACGAAGCAAAAATAGCGCTGACAAATCAAGTCGATATTATTGATTTAAAACAACCCGAAAAAGGCGCACTGGGCGCTTTGGATCGCAAAACAATATCTGAAATTGTTGCCTATGTAAATGGGCAACGCCCTGTCAGCGCAACAATTGGCGATTTGCCCATGCAACCTGAAAAAATATTGCGCGCAGTAAACAACACCGCTCAAACTGGTGTTGATTTTGTCAAAATCGGTTTTTTTCCTGGTGAAAAATGGCTAGAAACGATCAATGAGCTATCTGATTTTTATAATCAAAAATCAAGATTGATAGCCGTTTTTTTCGCAGACCAACAACCTGATTTCAGCATTATCCCAATGTTGAAAAAGGCCGGTTTTAACGGTGTTATGCTGGATACCATGAATAAGCAAAATGGCTCATTAACTCAGGCCATGCCGTTAAATGCCATCTCTGAATTTGTCAACATCACAAACAACCAGAAATTGCTTTGTGGTTTGGCAGGTTCCCTGCAACTGTCTGATATCCCCTGTTTGCTTGACTTGAAGCCAGATTATCTGGGATTTCGTGGTGCAATTTGCCAGCAAAAAAACCGCACCCAATCACTCGATGAATCCGCCTTGCGAACAATTCGCTTATCAATCATTGAACAACAGTCAAACCTTAAAGTGCTGTAATATTAGCTACCAAATAATAGAAATAGCAGAAATGACCCTAAGAAACTAGACAGTGGCTTAAGCGCTGCTTTTTTGCAAGGATAAAAACAGATATACAATGATAAAAAATCACCAAGCCCATCTTTTTTAAGGACATTGGTTTTTTTCCAATAAATAGAACCTGAGTCCGTGACTTCACTACAGCACAAATGGCAAGCTATTGATTCATCAAGGGTTCAGGTAGAAATAAGAACATCCTCTTCACACAAAAATCTGCTCTTGTAAATTTCATAAATCACAGTATAATTATAGGACTTTGCTGGTGTAGCTCAGTTGGTAGAGCAGCTGATTTGTAATCAGCCGGTCGCGGGTTCGAGTCCCATCACCAGCTCCATATATTTAAAGGCCTGTAGCATTCCGTTACAGGCCTTTTTATTTTCAATACTCTATTTCTGAATAAATCTTAGTTTCAGCCATTTCGGTTAAGAATGTTTTTTTGATTCTTAGTCGCTCAAAAAATCCAGTTCGATGACCTTCATTACCCAAGGCATTGTTTACTGTAAACGACATAATTTGTCGCATTGCTACCTTACAATTTGAAATAAAACCCTTTTTAAATTAATTATTGAGGTTATATTTTCTATGCCCAAAAGCCATAAAAAGTCTAAACATTCCACCCTTCAACACCCTTGTGCCAATTTAGCAGCACTTTGGGGC
>CAZGYJ010000092.1:0-12074 GCA_964530345.1 uncultured Methylomonas sp. | reverse complement strand
ACCCGCTTTTAATTTGGTGTATAGCTCTTCAAAGGCATCGGAGATATATTTAAGAAAAATTAGTCCTAAAACAACATGCTTGTATTCGGCGGCATCGATGTTTTTTCTGAGTTTGTCTGCCGATTTCCACAGCTGCTTTTCCAGTGATTCTTCTTGTGTTTCTTGGGTCTTTGCCATTTTATTTCCGTTGATTCATTTTAAATTGGGCGCTGACTGTGATGCTAATTGGGGCGCTTATCAACTCCCCAATCCAAACTTATCAAAGCTCAATCCCTTGCGGCACAACACGCAAAACTTCCTCAATTGTTGTTACTCCTTTGGCTACTTTTTCTGCGCCACTAAATCGTAATGGCCGCATTCCTTCCGTCACTGCCTGTTTTCGAATGGCTGCATTATCACAACCGTCTACCATGAGTTTTTTTAGCGCCGGAGAATTCTCAAAAATCTCATAAATCCCGATTCGGCCTGAATAGCCAGTATTTCGACAATCATTACAACCGACTGCCTGATAAATCGTTTTTGGTTTATCTGCTTTGAAGGGCTCAATTAACGCGGTCCATTCTGCGTCAGCAATTTCCACTGCTTTTTTGCAATGTGGACATAACACCCTCAACAATCGCTGCGCCATTACTCCTAGCAAGGTCTGTTGAATCAAATAGGCAGGTATGCCGATTTCCAATAACCGGGTGACGGCGGAAGGCGCATCGTTGGTATGTAAAGTGGAAAGCACCAAATGCCCCGTAAGTGAAGCCTGCACAGCCATTTCTGCGGTTTCCAGATCACGAATTTCACCCACCATGATAATATCCGGGTCTTGCCGAAGCAGGGTGCGAATACCGTTAGCAAAACTTAAACCTATATTTTGCTGCACTTGCATTTGGTTAAAGCTGGGTTCGATCAATTCAATGGGATCTTCAACCGTGCATAAATTGACCTCGGGTTTTGCCAGGTTTTTTAATGTGGAATACAAGGTCGTGGTTTTCCCTGATCCAGTCGGACCTGTAACCAGAATTATCCCATGCGCCTGGCCGCTCATATTTTTCCAAAGTAACTGCTCCCGTTTATTCAAACCTAATTGGCGAAAATTTCGTAGTAACACATCGGGATCAAAAATCCGCATCACCATTTTTTCGCCAAATGCGGTGGGCATGGTGGACAATCGCAATTCAATTTCCTTGCCCTGCGTAGTTTGGGTTTTGATCCTTCCGTCCTGGGGCATCCTTTTTTCTGCAATATCCATTCGACCCAGAATTTTTAAGCGGCTCATCACCGCATTGGTAATTTTTGAAGGCAGTTGATAAACCTGATGTAACACGCCATCAATTCTGAATCTGACATTGGCCTGTTCGCGGCGCGGTTCGATATGAATATCACTGGCGCGTTGATCAAACGCATATTGCAATAACCAGCTGACCAGATTGACAACATGATGATTATTGGCGTCCAGGTCACTGACTTTCCCCAACTCAACCAACTGCTCGAAATTTTGTAGAGTACTATCGACTTTATGCGCCGAATTGATTGAAGCGCCTTTTAAGGACTTGGAAAAATTATAAAATTCCTCCAGATAACGTTTGATTTCATCCGGGTTAGCCAAAACCCGTTTCAGCTTGCGGTTCTGGATCTTAGCCAAGTCGGCTTCCCAGGCATGCACAAAAGGTTCGGATACTGCAACCATCACATCGGTTTCAGTTACTTTTACCGGCAAAATATTGTAATTGGCCGCATAGGCCTGACTGAAAATTGAAGTCACTGAGGAAACATCAATTTTCAACGGATCAATATAATAATAAGGAAGGTCAACTTTGTTAGCCAACCACTGGGTTAAACCCTCAAGCGTTAAATTTCGCCCTAATTGGGTTTGATCTGCTGTCTCGCACTCGACAATTAGCTTTAAGGGGTGGGTATCTTTATTTTTTGGCTTGAAGGCTTGTTGTTTGCAGTTTTGGTAATCCTTTACCGAAATCATGCCGTCTTTTTGTAGCCAGATTAAAATTTCATTGATATCCAGTTTTTTATCTGGACTGCCAGTCTCATGTATACTATTCATCAGCTCTGTGGCTCTTGTTTAATCACTCACTTTCCAAAATCAAGTGGCCATTAACAGATTCAAAAAAAGAAAAGCCATTTAACTGCAATGGCTTTGGCGATAGAGCATGAAACCAGTCATGCCCTACTCACAGAATAGCAGCCAATGAATAAAATTTTGGCGTATTTTCTTGGCTAATAGTTAACGAAGGACCAGGAAAAGCTTTCTTTTTTCGGTACTTCCTTAAATGCCTCACCCGTTCTAAGCGCCTTGATGGCGGAATTAAAATCCGGATACAAATGCTCTTCCGGAATTATTTCCGGAATTAAGCCGACATTACCAAGCATATCTTTCGGCTGATCCTGAATTTCTGTAATCAAAACCAGAATGTTTTTTTCCTGTAATGCCAACACTGCATCTTCAATGGCATAAAGTCCGGATTGATCAATATATGGTACCCGGCCCATACGCAAAATCACCACATCTACATCAGGCGAGCGCTCGGTCATTTCCTGAAATTTGGAAGCAAAACCGAAAAAAATCGGGCCATCGAATGATTTAACAAACACTTTATGACGAATGTCATCTGTCAATTCGACAATCTCGGTTTCAGTTTCCGATTGTTCTCGATGATGATCTTCCACACCACCTTCAGTTGATCTAGCTTCTGCAATGTCACTCATTTTTTTCATGAATAGCACTGAAGCGAGCACCATTCCCACTGCCACTGCCTGAAGCAAATCAACAAACACAGTCATAAATAAAACCACCAACATGACAAATGCGTCCGACCGGGGCACATCAACAATATGCTTGATGCCTTTATAATCGATAATACCAATACCAACAGTAATCAAAATTCCCGCAAGCACTGGCAGAGGAATCAATTTGGCATAAGCGCCAGCACCCAAAAGTACAATCAACAATGCTATGCCATGAATAACCCCGGAAAGCCGAGTTCTGCCGCCAGAATTGATATTAACAACAGTACGCATTGTTGCGCCTGCTCCAGGTATGCCTGCAATTGCTGCGGCCCCCATATTGCCAAGACCCTGGCCTATTAGTTCTTTATTACTATCATGCCGGGTTTTGGTCATATTGTCAGCAACGATTGATGTCAGCAGAGAATCAATGGTCCCTAAAGCTGCCAAAGTCAGCGCCGGAATAATAATTACCATGAGATGAATCCAGTCTATGTTAGCCAGTTCACCCAAAACAACCTTTGGAAAACCTTCTGGAATGTCGCCAATAATCGCAACCTCTAGCTCCATCAATGTCGAAACAATAGTCAAAACAACCAAAGCCACTAAAGCGCTAGGGATGACCTTGGTAATTCTGGGGAATAAATATATTGTCGCAATCGTTGCTAATGCCAAACCTACTGAAGCAAAATTAATATCTCCCAAAATACTGGGCAGCGTAAAAAATATATCTAGAATTTTTTTCGGCGACGCATGCCCTAGAAACGGAAAAACCTGCAAAACAATAATAATTACGCCAATTCCGCTCATAAATCCGGAAACAACGGGATATGGCATATAGCGCACATACTGGCCAACCTTGAAAATTCCCAACAAAATCTGAAAAACACCGGCCAACAAAAAAATGGCAATAATAAAGCCCAGAGCTGATTCAAAACTACCGCCGTGAGTCTCAATCGCATCGCTGATAATGACGGCTGAAACCACCGTCATAGGGCCGGTCGGCCCACTAATCTGGGTTGGCGTTCCACCAAACCATGCAGCAATAATTCCAATTGCAATCGCACCATATAGTCCAGCAATTGCGCCCATTCCAGACTGTACACCAAATGCCAGTGCTAAAGGCAAAGCCACCACGCCAGCTGTTAAACCACCAAAAAAATCTCCTCGTAAATTTGAGGTATCTAACATATTACTTACCTTTTCATCTTAAATTTTGACCAGAATTTCACCAAGTCCTTTCTCCGCCATATCACCTCCAAAGCGTTGAACTCGATTAAAACTTTCAACCTCAGCAAATCTGGAATTATATTTCTTGAAGGAATTTAACAGGATTGGCAAAAAAGCTAAAGTATGGGCGCCACAATCATTAAAGCTGGCAGAAAGCTGAGGCTGAGACCAAAGCAACAATGTGCCTCGACTCATCATATATCCAGGAAACCGTCCGGTCTTCCCCAAAACAGCAATCGTTCCTGCCACCATTCTGGAGCCACAATAATCACCCGTATCGCCCTCGATTAGCATAACCCCGCGGCGCATGTGATCGCCCGCTCGGTCACCGACGCTGCCTTTAACAATCACAACGCCGCCTTTCATGCCTTGTTTGTTACCAACCATTGCGGCGCCTAAAAAATCACCGGCATTACCATCAATGACCAACTGTCCGCCTTTCATTTCGCAAGCCGTATAAATATCGGTATTGCCGAAAACATCAATGGTTCCAGCTGACATTCCCATACCCAAATATGCACCTACATCTCCTTCAACATGAATTGAGCCTTCGGTCAGATCTTTACCAATAAAATCCAGTTTTCCGAAACTGTTTTTAAACTGGATGTTGTGACTGTCAGAACCGGAAATTTTGAATAATGAATCAACCCGCACTTTGCTTTTGCCATTTTGTAACTCAATCGCAGCAATTTCGGCTGGCTCCATTCCAGAAAGTTTTTGGCACACCAATGGCGACATATCGACACGTTGATCCGTTCTTTGTTTTAAGGTAAAAGTTAATGCACTCATGCCATAATCTCCTGAAGATGGAAGTGGAACGGCCCTAGCTTTCCGCCATAGTTACCAGCACTGATCCGCTTGATACCTTCTTTTTCGCCTAAATCACAAACCGCCTGAATACCCACGCGCATTGCTTTGTCAATATCTTCTTTGGTCAAGCCATCAATGACAATTTCCATCACCGATTCAATTTCCGGTGATAAATCCGTTTTGGTCACTCCTTTCAAAGTTGGACAAAAAGCGTCATTAGTAGAAGCGCCCAATGCCGGATATTTTGAGCCGACTTTTGATCCAGAACGAACCACACCGCCTGGAAAAGGCATAATCACATTCGGAATTTTTCGCATTTCCTCGATTGCCGCTTCACAGGCTGCAAGCGCCTGAGGTTGGGACTCGGCAAGTACCAAAAAATTACCGCCACCGACTGCTTCAACCTGAGCTGTTGTCGCCTCAGTTAAAAACTCACCATCCATAACTGGAACACGCCAGTAACGTTTGCCGTCAATCAATTTACTGATCTGAAAACCGTCGCCAAAATAGCGAAGGTTTTTCCCCAACGGTATTTTTTTACCTTCATCAAGCCCTGCAAATAAAGCTGATGTTGGTGAAGTCAGAACACATTGCCCGGCTCTGGTTTCCAGTTGTTTGGCCAAACCCTTGCCGCCCATGGCAAAAATCAAAATAGCTACACCAGGGCGACCATCCGGTGTTTCAGATGGCTCCAACAGCCGCTCAATACCCGCTTCACAACCGCAGGCAATCACCGATGTCGCAAAACCGGTCATGGCCTGCGCGGAAATCATTGCCCACTTTTCATTTTGGGCGGTAATGATCGCCCGTGTTGCTTTCATTGGAAAAGCTTCAGCAAAAGTTTTATCGATGGTTACGCCATTAATGATCATACTTTACCTCCTACAGTTGGATGCACAGTAATACTGCCGCGACCATCCTCGGTCAATTCATCATCACTAATGGTGAAATTCCCCACTTTCATGGTCATGTAACGATTAAAATATTTTTCCAGGTCCTTCTCCACTGACTTGTCATATTCTGGACGAACTACGTGAGTTGTTCCCCAAGTCACTTTTACAATCTTGCCATGTTTGGCAACCATTTCTCCATCCTTGAATACATAAACCGGTTTGGCAAACATCTTCTCCCTGTCCTTGTTTTCGGTATAAACCGTAATATCAGCAAAATCACCATCTGCCAGACCGCCGCGGCCTACCAGGCCAGTAATTTTTGCCGCGCCCGCACGAGTCAAAATGGCAATTTCTTCAAGACTGTATTCCCTGTCAATTGACGCTAGTGTGGTCATTTTTTGCGCTTCAGGATGGAGTGTTGCCAACATATCGTTGCGGAAACTTTTGTCCATTAATAACCTGATCAAATGGGGGTACGAGGTAAACGGCGCACCATTAGGATGGTCGGTGGTCAGAAAAATCCGCCACGGATCATCAACCAACAGAAAAATTTCCAGTCCAATCGCCCATTGCAATGCATTCACAAAATTTTGATCCCGATATTTGAAAGGCACCAAACCACAACCGGCATCACACTCAATATCCATACACACCCATTTATTCGGGCTGGCAAAACCGTGATTGGCATATTGGCGCATGCTGTCACCAGATGCTGTTACAGTCTGACCAAACATGATCTGCCCGACATCCAGGGAAATATTTTTGTTTTTATTAACTGCCTCTGCAATCTGGGCGGCTCCTGATGAAAATTTGAAATCGCCTTCAGTGCCGTAACTGTGAAACTGCACATGCGTTAAATGCATCGGCAGCCCTTCCACACCCTCTATTGAATTCAAGGTTGTTTCTATATTCCCCGGCACACCCAAATTACTGCCATGCACATGCAACGGGTGTTTGATTCCCAGTTCTTTCACCGCCGTTGCCAGGGTTTTTAAAATTTCTCTGGGCGTGACATTGTAATAACTGTTCTTTTCATCCAGCTCCAGCTTACGCTGATTAAATTTAAAGGCATTGATGCCCCCTGCATTCACCACCTTGATGCCAATGCCTTGTGCAGCACGAATCGTCCAGGCAACATAATCATTAATCGCTTGCTGATCCTTATTTGCGGTCATCATTCTTAGCAGATAATCGTCGCTACCCATTAGCACATATCCACCTTTATCCAGAATCGGCACATCACCCATTTCCATATGTGCCTGCCTGGCATTGATTGGCAGAACCGCTGGTTCAAAAGCGGCTGTATAGCCCATTTCAGCGTAACGATAACCGGTCAGAAAAGTGCTGGGCATGGCATGGCCACATCCCGCCCGAGTTAAATCAGTATGTGCAACCGCATCAGTACGATGATTTTCCGGCATCAGCATCCTGGCAATATTGCCCTTGCCGCCACCAATATGGGTATGTAAATCTATCGCGCCGGCCATCACAACTTTACCTTTTATATTGTATTCCTTGTCAATTCTGGCATCTTTTCCCGGCTTTTTGATAATTCGCCCATCTTTGATAAAAATATCTTTCTGCTTGCCGTTTACCCCGTTTGCAGGGTCGTAGACAATACCGCCTGTTAATTTCGTTAACATTTACTTTTCCTGCAAAGCTTGTTCAATGGCTGCCAGAACTTCAAAAGTACTGGGCAAGCCGGAATCTCTTAGTTTTTTCAGCCTGATAGCGACAACATTATCCAACCGGTAAGCATGGCCGGCATGATCAATACCCGGAGTGCCAACTGGAATAAAGACATCAGGTTCATTATCTAACTTCATTCCAGATCGCCCTAGCACGATTACCGGAATATCAGTTTTTGGTGGACGGCTGTCAGAATTAAAGGCATGCACCCAAAGCAACACATCTGCCTCTCCATTGTCCAATATTCTCTGACTGTCATACAAAAATGGATCATACTCAGGAAAACCACTGGAAAATCGCATCCTCGCAGGATAACCCGTTTGCCAGCCACAAACCTGATTGGCAGTTTGATCACCTTCCTTGCCGCCTAATGGAAAACCTGAACATCTGGTACCCAGCTCATTAACGTCCTTAACGATTTCACAGAGGGCTTGTACCGTTAATTCCGCATGAGCAAAATCCAGAGCGCCAGCTCCCCATACAACAACCCCGTATTTGGCCTTTTTCAGTTGCTCAGCAATTTTCTGCAAATCTTTGACTGCCACACCACCCGCCTGGCCGGCAGCTACCGGTTTACCCTTGACCAAGGCTCTTAATACGGTCATCACTTCCGGCAAATCCTGATCTGCACATTCATAAACCTTGGCTTTCTTTTTCTTTGGTGATGTTGATGCTTTTCCTGAAGGAGCTTTCCCTAGATAAATAATACTGCGACTACTAGTATCGTTTAAAAACATTGCATCTTCATTCCAGATATAACGTTCAAAGAAACGAGGAGCAAAAGCTTCCAGATCAACGCCAATGACGACTAATACATCACAGCGGTTTTTAATCTCGGCCAGTGTGGTATTCATCCAGCCGGAATCCTGCATGGCCAGAAAATTACGTTTGGCCGCATTGAATCCAATATTATCAACAACAGCACCATTGCGATCTGCTAATGCCATTAATGAACGCATCCCGTTAACATCGGTTGCACAGCCGCCGTAAACCGATTGATTTGCATCTCGTAATAAATCTGCCGCTTTGTTGACAGCATCATCAAGACTAACTTCTTTTCCATTGATTTTAGGTCTAGTCTCAACAAGGGGTTGTTCAAATGCTGGGGTATTTACGGAACAACCATTTTGGGTAACTTTCAGTAAATTTCCATCTACTTGAATAGCCAAATCGTCTGTACCGATTCCACAAAAGGGGCTGGGCACATCGGTAATTTCAGTCATAGAACTCTCTCAATTAATAAAAAATGAAGCTGGGTGGCTAACTTTTCTTCTTTACTGCTACAAAATCGGTTATTTTAACCTGATTGCAACATAAAACCCATATAGTTAGCACCCAATCTATTAAATAGGCGCGTCATCTACAAAATCAGCCGCCGTATCAATTGCATCATGCGCTGAATTTCCAACGACCGGCACGATTGAAACAACCGCCCCACCCACTCGCATTGGCACAGAAACGACCTTGGTCAAAAAACAGCCTTGCAATAACAAACAAGACCCCATTATTCCAACAAATATTTTTATTTTCATTGCTTTCTTATTTATGTTTTCCTGTTATTCATGTTTGTTTTGGTATTATGACAGGATAATATAGCGTAAGAACGTGGAGATTCGAATTTTTCTTTTAAAGCTTTTGAACCGCACCATTTGAAATGGTGTCCTATTGTTAATGGATAAACTAGAGGCGGATAACATGCAAACATCTCTTCTTAATTTATTGGTGATTTCTGGTTTTGTGTCTACTGTTGTTTTTGCTCCACAGACTTGTTCAGCCTGGGAAAACAGCTATTATCCTCATTCCAGATATCAATATTTCTATCAGCACTCGCCCTATCGATCTTACTCCCGACAAACCATTTTTTCTGGTTATTCCAGATATTACGGGTATTCAAGGCCTTATGAATCCTTAAATTATTCGAGCCTAAGCTACAGCGCCGCCCCCTATTACAGAGATTATTACTATTATCCAGTATCGTTCACTCTCGGCACTGTCCCTACCAATATCAAAGTTTTTGTTGATGATGGCTCCGGCTTACGCGAAACTAACAGCTTGTCTGGGATTAAAAATCTCGCATGGGATGCCCTTAAACATGGAGAATATGATATTGCATTAGACTACTTTATCCAGAATGCTGAAAATAATCCAAATTCCGGACTACCAAAAGTGGGTTATGCACTCACAGCCGCCTCTTTAGGAAATCTGGCTGTTGCTACAAAAGTAATGAGAAATGTGTTTACCACCAATCCTGCGACTTTTAAAATCAACCCGAATTCCTCGGACCATCAACATCTCGATAAAAAAAGCCTCACTTTGATCAACAATTTGATCAATAAATTTTCTTTAGTTAAAACGCCTGCAACTGATCATGCATTCATGCTTGCTACCCTTTACTATCTGAAGCACAATTATGCAGCTGCGAGTAACGCCATCACTTTAGCTCAAAACCATGGCGATAAAAGTCCAAGTGCAGTAAATTTACAGACACTGATTAGCCAGCAACTAGAAAACCATGCAAATGATCTTGCCTCATTGATTCAAACAAAACATTAAAATCGCTTTTTGTAATCCATGTGTTTTTAGAAAACATACGGCAAAACAAACGCAATCAGATATAATTTAATTTTTAGATTTAAGCTTCCTCGCTATGTCCAAATCACTGCAAGATCAACTACTCAATGCTGGACTCGTCAACAAGAATCAGGTTAAAAAGGTCAAATCCGAGAAACGCAAGCAACGCAAAACCAAACAAAATATTACTGATGAAGCCAAATTAACTGCTGAACAGGCCCGACAGGAAAAAATTGCCCGCGACCGAGAACTCAACCAGCAAAAGCAGAAACAGGCGGAGCAACATGCTATTGCAGCACAAATCAAACAATTGATAGAGCTAAACCGGCAACCTCAGAATCAAGATGGCGCACCTTATCATTTCAATGATAATAATCATGTTAAAACCATTTATATTTCTGAAAACATACGCGAGCAATTGAGTAAGGGACAATTAGCGATTGTCAGATTAAAAGATACTTATGAGCTGGTTCCTGCTCAGGTTGCAGAAAAAATCAGCCAACGGGATAACAGCTATATCGTGCAAATCATTGACAGAGAAACTGATTCCAAAACGGCTGAAGATGATCCTTATGCTGATTTTCAAGTGCCTGACGACTTGATGTGGTAAAACAGTATTTTCACTGAAAGCATCACCTGCCCCCCCACATATTTTCACCCCTTGAATATTTTTAAAGAAAACAGTCTTATATGAGTGCAAAAAAAATTGGCTTCATCAGCCTGGGCTGCCCAAAGGCATTGGTCGATAGTGAGCGTATTCTGACCCACTTACGCTCAGAAAGTTATGAAATAACGCCCAGCTATCAAGACGCCGATCTGGTTGTTGTTAATACCTGTGGTTTTATTGATGCTGCCGTTGAGGAATCATTGGACAGTATTGGTGAAGCATTAACAGAAAACGGTAAAGTCATTGTCACGGGCTGCCTCGGCGCCAGAGAACAGGAAATCAGAGAACGTCACCCCAAGGTGCTGGAAATAACCGGCGCTCATGCCTTGGAAAACGTCATATCTGCGGTTCACAAACACCTCCCCCCAGCACACGATCCATTTACCAGTTTAATACCGCCGCAAGGCATCAAATTGACACCCAAACATTATGCGTATTTGAAAATTTCCGAAGGCTGTAACCACCGCTGTAGTTTTTGCATTATTCCTTCAATGCGTGGCGACCTGGTCAGCCGGCCAGTTTCTGAAGTTTTGAAAGAAGCTGAACTTCTGGCAAATGCAGGTGTAAAAGAACTTTTAGTAGTTTCTCAGGACACCAGCGCTTATGGTGTTGATACTCGCTATCAATCCGATACCTGGCAAGGCCGACAACTTGAAACCCGTTTCTACGACTTGGCTGATGCGCTGGGTGAACTGGATATCTGGATCAGAATGCATTATGTCTATCCTTATCCTCACGTTGACAAAATCGTGCCGTTAATGGCGGAAGGAAAAATCCTGCCTTACCTTGACATCCCCTTCCAACACGCCAGTCCAAGAATTTTAAGACTGATGAAGCGACCCGCCGCTTCTGAAAACAATTTGGAGCGAATCAAGGCATGGCGAGAAATTTGTCCTGAAATTACTATTCGCAGCACCTTCATTGTTGGGTTTCCAGGGGAAACAGAACAGGAATTTGAACAATTACTGGATTTTCTAACCGAAGCGCAACTAGATCGGGTTGGCTGTTTTGCTTATTCGCCAGTTAAAGGCGCTCAAGCCAACCAATTGCCAGGGCAATTACCTGAAGAAGTAAAGCAACAGCGGTTAGCCCGGTTTATGAAGCATCAATCAGCCATCAGCACCCAGCGATTGCAAAACCGGATTGGAAAACATGAAACCGTGCTTATTGATGAAGTCGTTGAGGAAGGAGCGGTCGCCAGAAGTATGTCAGACGCACCGGAAATCGACGGCCAAGTTTTTATTGATGACGCAACCCATTTACAGGACGGTGATTTTGTCAACGTTGAAATTGAAGAAGCCGATGAACATGACCTCTGGGCTAAATTGATCTAGCCTGAAGGTCAATTTCAGAGGCCAGAAATAACTTGGCTCATATATAATCCGCCCTACAAAATAATTTCTAGAGGGTGTCTTTGAACGCTTGTCAAAAAAAAACCCAAGTCAGTTATGACTTGGGTTTTAATTAAAAGCCTGGCAATTTCC
>CAZGYJ010000091.1:0-12249 GCA_964530345.1 uncultured Methylomonas sp. | reverse complement strand
CCTTCATGATTATTAACATGAGCTTGTTATTACCGGTATTTCAAATGAAAAAAACACATATTATTTATCTTTTTTTAGTGACCATCCTTTTAGTGGCCGCCTGCGACAAATCCAAATCGGATACCCAAACAAAAAAAGAAAACGCTTTGCCTGAGAAAAAGTTAACAAGCACTGGAGCATCAAATTTAATCCCCCCCCTCTTTGATGAAACATCAATAACCCGAGATTATTTAAATATACACCAAGGACTTAAATGGAAAAATAACCTAGGTGATTGGGTTGATGCAGAAGGTACACCCCAAGGAGATACTGCTTGGGCAACAGCTGAAATAAACCCGAATACTAAAGGATCAGTTTCATTGGACGTTACAAGACTAATAAAAGAACAACAGGGCAAAAAAAATCAACTATTGGTTTTCTCCAGCCCCGTTCCCGTAAAAATTTCTTCGCGTGAAGGGAAACACCCTCCAATCTTAGTCATTACATTGGAAAACACCAATGCCGGTCAATTTACACTTAAGCCCACATTGGATTGTACTATTGCGAAATCAACCCACAAAAATATTAATACTGAGATATTACAATTCGATGCGGCTGATTTTAAAAGCTTTATTCAATTCCATTTACCTCGTCAAAAAATCAAAAAAGCAATATTACAGTTATGGCCAATTAAAATTTATGGAACTGGCAATATTTTGGTTTTCAATTTGAATTATGATGTCAAAAAATCTAAATTGATTTCTGGTATTGCTGGATCAAGTTCATCTTATGCCCAACTAAAAAATCATCCAAGTGTTTTGTTTGTCGATACGTTTGATGATACCGAAATAAATCCAGCCTGGTTCCTACAAGACAGATTAAGTCCAGGGCATATTGAAAATGGCTATTTGACTGGAGAGATCTATCCCAACAAGAATCATTCGACTGTTAATCGAAGATACTATTTTAAAAAAAATCTAGGAAAGGAACCCACGGAAATATATTTCCGATACTCAGTGAGATTCCACAAAGATTTTAATTTTTCTACACAAGGTGGAAAATTACCTGGCCTTGCAGGAACATACAATTCATGTGGCTGGGGAGGAAGAAAACCTGGCCCTGATTGCCCCGGCTGGTCTGCAAGAATGCATTGGCAAAAACCGATTCAAGTTGGTCCTTATAAAGGAATGATACCAATTGGTGTCACCATAGCCCATTTAGATCAAAAAGATTATTATGAAGACTTCGAAAAATGGCAAGCATTTTGCCTGCTGGATAAATGGTGCGAACTAGAAGAATATGTAAAAATTAATACCCCTGGGAAAAAAGACGGTATTGTTCGAGGATTTCATAACGGGAAACTAGTCTTTGAACGTAAAAACTTGCGTTTCCGCAATAGAGAAAATATTAAAATTGAAGACGCCTGGATGCTCATATACCATGGCGGTACAGGATTCCCAACTAAACCTATACATGCGGATATTGATAATATTGTTATCTCAAAATCCTACATTGGAATGCTGAAAGACCAAAAATCTAATATTTCGACTTCCAATAATAACTATTCGACAATCACTGACTCAATCAATTCTTTAATAAAAAAGAAAAACATTGAGTATTCAAACAAGATTATTATCCCTCAAGCAATACGGAATTTTTCAAATCAAGAATTTAAAAAAAACTCTCGCTTAATTAGCATCCCTATTAATACTGCAATAAATCTAGGTGATTTTTCTTGCACAAACCCCAAAGGAGATCGTGGCGAAAATTGTAAAAGGGCAACTGACTATAGTGGTATGGTTTATGATCAAAATAATCATCAAGTTCTGATGTTTGGCGGAGGGCATTCAACTACTTTTACTGATTCTGTTTTTATTTTTAATTTTAGATCTCTTAAATGGAAAGAAGATTATCCGCCAACTCCTTGTACATCTGACTTCATGAAAAAAGAAAACTATCTTAGTCGGGCCGCTTGGAGTAAAGGACCAAGGGGCCCATATCCAAGGCCAATATCAAGACATACTTATGATCAGCTTGCAGTAGTAAATGGACTTCCAGAGCTAATATTGCTTGCAACACCTAATGGTTATTCTCTTTCCTGCCCTCCGCGCAATTCTTGGGAAAAAAGCAGTATCAAAATAAAACAAAACCCAAAAATATCCCATTACAATTTAATAGAAAAAAAATGGTCATTCAGCGATGAAGCTAATCCAGATGCCCAGCCATACAGAATAGCTGAATATACGGCAACTGAATTTGATCCTGTCTCGGGGGCAATTATCCTTTTAGGGCGCTATGGGTTGTACTTATATGATCCATATAGTCGAATAAAATATCGCTTAATCGATTATAGTACAGGTGGAATTGCTGAAGACCTAGGGTATGCCAATGAGCTGGTATATTACCCCCCAGACGATCGAATGTATTATTTTAATAGAAATACAAAAAGCGTATGGGAAGTAATTCTCAATCGAGATAATTTTGCACTCTCAACAGTTATAAAATTAAATGTTAAAGGAGATTATCCAAAGCATCCAGAGCCAGGTTATGCTTATGACAGTGTAAATGAAGTTATTGGAGGAGCTGTTTTTAATAATAAATTCTATATTTTCGACCCAAAAACCAATACCTGGTCAAATCAAGAAATATCAGGAGGGAAGCCAGGTAATATGGAATTTCATGCCATCGCTTATGATCCAGTTGATAATGTATTTATTTTTCTTACAAAAGGATTTAGAACATGGGCTTACCGTTATAAATAACTGAGCAACTCCCTCACGTTACGGACCACAAAATGGTTGGAACACTTTTTTGTAACCATTTATACTATCCTTCCAATTTCGATGTTCCTCAACATATTTTCTGGCATTATCTTTAAATTTCCGCCATTCTTTTTGCTGAGTGAGTATTTTCAATACCTGTTGAACCAAATCATTTTTGTTGCATGCTTCGAATAAAAGACCATTTATCTCGTGTTTTATCATTTCCCGATGGCCACCGATATCTGAAGCAATGATAAGTTTGCCTTGTGCCATTGCTTCCAATGGCTTTAAAGGAGTAACTATCTCAGTTAAGCGTATTGACAACCGTGGATAGACAAAAATATCGACTAAATCATAATACTTATTGATTTCTTCATGAGGTATTCTTCCAACAAAAATTACATTTTTCGATAAGTCAAGATCTTGTACTTGCCTTTTTAAAAAATCCTCCTGGAAACCTCCTCCTACAAGCAATAATTTAATTGTTGGGCAGGACTTCAAGATACCGGGCAAGGCTTCAATCAATAGGGCCAAGCCTTCATATTCATAAAATGAACCAATAAATCCAAGTACAATGCTACCTGAAAGCCCAAATTGTTTCTGCAATGTTTTATCAGGAGCCCCACCACAAGAAAAATTTTTTATATTTACCGCATTAGGAATAACTGTGATCTTATTTTCATTAATTCCTCTTTTTTTGATATCATTTTTCAGCCCTTGGCAAATCGTTGTTATCGCATTTACTCTTTTTAGTACGAATGTTTCCAACGCTCTGCTGAGCTTATAACGTAAATCACCTTCTTTACAAGTTCCATGATTTACAGCCGCATCTTCCCAAGATGCACGCATTTCGTAAACTACAGGAATTTTGTGCTTTTTCGCAGACCAAAGAGCAGCCAACCCGTTTAAACAAGGTGAATGGGCCTGAATAACATCAATTTTTTCATTATCTAAAATTGTATCTATTCTTTTTTTTGTCTCCCTGATGACAGCCAATTGATTTATTACGGGCAATCTATCAATTATGGAATTACCTGCTCTTGTCCTGTAGAAATGAAATCCATCAACTTGCTCTTCAAGATCAGCGCCCTGAAAAGCAAAGTGTTTTGGTGATGTTAGGTGTATAGTTTGATATCCCAAGTCTCGTTGTCCCTTTAGTATTGCTAGACTCCTAAATGTATAGCCACTGTGAAGGGGAATAGAATGATCAAACACATGCAAAATTCTCATATAATAATTTTTTGTAATTTTTATATTATTAGAGTTGACCGCTCAATTGAATCCAAACTACCAACAAATACCTCGATAATCACAATCAAGTTTGCCATGATCTGGAAAATTGACCAGATCAAAAACAATTTGATCCGGACGAACCGTTTTTTTGATGATTTCAATTAGCTCTTTGTCATTTAGTCCTACAATAATAACTTCGCTATTTTTGATCATATCTTCACAATCATCCACCATCAACTCGCCAATATGAGGAATACTTTCATTAATGTATTTTTTATTCGCACCCAATAACCGAGATAAATTTACTTCAGGATCATATATTGATAAATCCAGCCCCTTACCAATAAACTGCTCAGTAATAGTTACCATTGGACTTTCCCTGAGATCATCAGTACCACTTTTAAAGCTCAATCCTATCATGCCAATTTTTTTCTTTCCTGTTGCAAGTACTTCATTAATTGCATGATCTGTATGAATTTTATTAGACTGTAACACACCTGCAAGCATAGGTATTTCAACATCCCTCATTTTTGCCATGTGTACGGTGGCACGTAAATCTTTTGGCAAACAGGAACCACCAAATGAAAATCCTGGTTTGAGATAAGCGGGAGAAATATTCAAATGTGTATCTTTACAAATCAGCTCCATCACTTCATGCGGATCAACTCCAAGGGACTGAGAAAGCCGTGCGACTTCATTGGCAAAAGTGATTTTCAAAGCATGAAAATCATTGCAGCAAAACTTTAGCATTTCTGCTGTTTTGATACTGCAGACAGTAAATTCACAGGGCAAATGACCAAACAATGATTTTAATTTCTCCTCAGCTCGTTTTGAATAGGTTCCAATTACTGTGAAAGGAGGATTATCGTAATCTTTTATGGAAGTGCCTTCCCGTAAAAATTCAGGTTGAAAGCATAAATCGAAATCGACGCCATCTTTTTTACCCGAAGTTTTTTCAATAATCGGACGCATAATATCTTCCAACGTACCAGGCGTAACAGTGGACCGCAACACAAAAACATGATAACCCTGTTTTTTTGCAATCGCTTCGCCAAGTTGTTCAGAAAGTCTTAACAAAGCTGATTGATCCTGGCTTCCATTAGATGCGGAAGGAGTTCCGACACAGATAAAGGAAATTTCAGTGTTTTGTATTGCTTCTTCGACATCTTGGGTGACCGTCACCCGCCCCGAACTTGCAACATTCGCCATTAAATCAGCCATCCCTTCTTCAATAATCGGGGTTTTGCCACTGGCGATTAAATCCAATTTTACCTGGTCTATATCAACACCCGTGACATCGTGTCCATCACGCGCCAAACATCCGAGAGAAACCGCACCAACATAGCCTAAGCCAAAAATACTGATTTTCACTTGCCTTATCCTTTCTTAAATTATTTTTTAAAATGAGTGATACATCTTTCAACAATTTGATCGAGCCGTGCCATTGAGTTTGGCCAATGATGATTTTGTAACATTCTTTCACGACCCGCTTTTGAAAAGCGTTCACGGGTTTTCGAATCTTCAAGAATCGTTATTATTGCATCAACATATTCATCTACATTCTCTGCTTCAAGAAAATGTTCACCAGGAACAGCATCAATGCCGCCAGCAGCCAACTTGCTACAGACAACAGGCACACCCATTGCCATAGCTTCAAGAATTTTGTTTTGAGTACCACGTGCAATTTCGAGCGGCGCAATCATTAATGCAGATCGTCGAACAAACGGACGAACATCATCAACTGTACCGGTTACAGTAACACCCGGTAAATCTGCCAACTTTTGAATTTCCTCTGATGGATTAGCACCGATGATAACAAGTTTAGTTGAAGCTTTTCTTTTTTGAAGTAACGGCAAAATATCCTGACAAAAATAAATCATACATTGCTGATTCGGATAATAATCCATGCGACCTATAAAACTGATGGTATCAGGGTCATATGCCCCCCCATCGGGAGCAAAAAACTGGTGATCCACTCCATTTGGAAACCAGTCAGTCTCTACATCAACCTGGTAACTATTTAATGTGTCTAATTCTGCCTTGGTGGTGCAGGTGCATAGATCGAATTGTTTAGCCAGCTTTTTTTCTTCCTTTAACAACTTATTCCCTTCAAGCCAATAGCCTATATTGAGAGGAAATGAACGCATCTTTGCATAAATCAACCACTTTTGAGAATCCATATCGCCAAAATCCAAAATCTTTGGAATTCCTTTAACATGGGCAACATATTGGGCTACCGATGAACAATGGACAAATATTAAATCAAATTTTTCATTTTTGAGCAGCGCATCAATTTCCTTTTTTAAATAAGGCGAGTAAAAATAACCCATGGATGACGGAGTCATTGTAGGTAATCGCAATATCATGCGAAGAGTTTGCCAAGGTTCTCTAACCTGAGCCATGATAAATCGTTTGCAATGAGCAGCTAACCCTTCTCCATCCTTAGCTTCCTCATCTGAACGGGCAAGAGAAGCTACAGTGACTTCATGCTGCTCATTAAAATGGTTAATCATGTTGAATGGCCGAATTTTCCCCCCCCTTTTAGGCGGAAAAGGAAAACGATGACAAACGTATAGGATTTTCACTGGGTAAACTCGCCTAATTCTTCAGTCAAATCTTCAGGTGATACCTCATCCAAATATAAACGACTCCATATTTCAAGATTCATCAGAGCCTGAAGGTGATCAGTATGATCTTCTTTGTTTGATTCATGCAGAGCAATAGTGTTTTGTACAACATCCCAATTGAACAACCCTCTTTGCTCAATTGTTTTTTGTGAAAGCACTTGTTTCAACAATGGTGCTAGTTCGTTCTTAAGCCAGGAACCCATCGGCGCACCAAAGCCACGTTTTTTTCGATACAAGATATCTTTTGGCAAGACATCATGTAGGCATTCCTTAAGGATATATTTTAATTCTCGCCCTTTAATTTTCATATTACCCGGCATTGAAGCGGCCAGTTCGACCAAATCCTGATCCAACAATGGCACCCGACATTCTAACGAGGTTGCCATAGTCATTTTATCAGTCAACATCAGCAAGTCGTCAGGCAACTGAGTCAAACTATCAACCTGGAAAAGACGATTTATTGGATCTTCAGACGCTGTATTCGCAAATGCGTCAGCAATCGCATCATAAGACTCTGAAACGCAATTTTTTCTTAATAGTTCAATTTGTTCAGGACTAAAAACCTCAACATAGTTCTTGTATCGTTCAGCGAAAGGCTTTTCAGCAGATAAAATAAATCCTTTTGCCAAACGCGATAAATTAAGTAACTGTGAATGTCGGTCACTGGGCAAATGCCTGGCAATCGGTGCAATCAGATTCTCCCTAATTATCGAAGGAATTAGCTGATATTTCTGCACATAAAATTCCCCCAAATACCGACGATAGCCGCCAAATAATTCATCTCCCCCTACTCCCGATAAAATAACCGTAGAATCTTGTCTGGCAAATTCAGCAACCAAGAAAGTAGTAATAAAGGCAGTATCTGCCATCGGCTCATCCATATGCCAAAGTAATTTTGGTAGCAATTTCACCACATCAGGCTTGACAATAATTTCCTTATGATCCGTTTTGAATAATTCGGAAACCTGTTTTGCATAAGGAAGTTCATTATAATAGGAACCGCCACTGTCACCACCAAAGCCAATGGCATACGTCTTAACCGGCTGGGAACTATGTTTAGCCATAAACGCAACGACTGCGCTTGAATCAATGCCACCGCTTAAAAAAGCACCGATCGGAACGTCACTCACCATTTGTTGAGTTACAGCTTTTTCAATAGTCTCTTTTACTTTTTGTTTCCACTCTGCTTCTGTCCGATCAAAATCCAACTCAGAAGGAATTTTCCAATAAGGTTTTATTTCTACCTTTTGGTTTTCCACAACCATTAAGGAAGCAACGGGGAGTTTTTTGATGCCCTTGAATAACGAATAGGGGGCGGAAACATAACCCAACGATAGATACGAATCCAGTGCAACAGGATCAATACCTCGCTCAACCCCTGGCACTGCTAAAATCGCTTTGGCCTCGGTAGCAAAAATCAAGCGTTCGCTATCCTGATAATAATAAATCGGTTTTATTCCAATCCGATCACGACCAATAATCAAACGTTTTCGTTGAATATCCCATAGTGCAAAACCAAACATGCCATTGAGATGCAGAACAAAATCATCGCCATATTCTTCATATAAATGAAGAATTACTTCACTATCTGACCCTGTTTTAAAACGGTGACCCCGGGCAATTAAATCTTCTCTTAATTCCCTGAAATTATAAATTTCTCCATTACAAACCAACCACAGAGTTTGGTCTTCATTTGATAAGGGTTGATGCCCGCCCTCCAAATCAATAATGGAAAGGCGACGCATCCCGATTCCCAGGCCATTTTCAACATAGCTACCAGAATCATCAGGACCACGGTGGATGGTAACATCCCCCATTAATTGCATTATTTCGTTTGTTGGAATGAAGTTGCTATTTAGCGAAATTATTCCGTGAATACCACACACGTATTGTTAATCCTTAAAAAATTATAATTGAGCCAATATCGACACTTAGAGAACGAATAATTCTAATCTAGACTCTCAATGATCTCTACACACATCATTCATCATTTTAGCTAATATTTCGGTTCGTGCTTCGCGTGAGTGGGAAAAAATATATTTATCTGATATTACTGGAGTAGTGCCTTGCTCGATCTGATGTAAAAACTTGATCATTGTTTGAATTATTTCTTCTTTATTATCAAGTGCAGCAATGGAAGGCTCAACGCCAGAATTTAGCAAAACTGCAGCAGTATCGCCTTTAATATCAGTCAAAGCCAAAATAGGTTTTTTGGCACGTAAATATTCGTAAATCTTTGCAGGAATCTGATGATTACAATTTGCCGCCTGAAAAATAACAAGCCCATCAACCGACAACATTTCTGTTAAAGCCTCTTTATAACCAATTCCAGGTTCAATAAAAATAATATCTTGTAGCTTTTTTTCTTGAATCAATTTTTTATAATATTCATTATGCCCAGTCGCTCTCAATATGATTTTGAAATTCTCAGGACTAACCACTCCAGTTTTTAGAAGCTCCTCCATAGCTAAAAAAAACTGCGTTGGATCTCGTTCAGATGGGTACAAAACACCACTATGAAGTAGAGTGATTTTTTGTTTATTCAGGCTTTTTTCGGGAATTTTCTTTTGAAGTTGTTTTTCCGCTTCGATAAAATTCTCTTCATCAAACCCATTAGGTATTAGAACCCAGTGATTGTTTTCTACTTCAGGATACCGATCCTTATACATTTTAATTGCGCTAGGAGTTGTGAAGACAGCTCGAGAACAATGTTTAATAGTTTGTTTTTCAATCCAGCGATATACCTTTCTTTGGGCAGGGTTGACCGGATAATCATCTTCTGTCATAGAATCCCTGAAATCGGCAATCCAAGGTTTCCCTGTTATTCGATGAAGAATCAGGCCAATTAAATGTGCTGTAGCAATGGGATAAGTGGACCAAATAATTTGTGGGCGGAATTTTATTATCATACCCAAACCGGAAACAACGCCTGCAAAACTCCAACTAACCCAACGGTCTGGCAAAGCCATCCAATATAAATATCGGCCTTTTATAGACAACTGTCTTGAAGTATCGAGCGCAAAAGCTCTTTTTACAAAAACTGCTTCTGGAATTTCCTTAATTTGTCCATCATTTGTTTCAATATAAGCAATCGGACTAACCGTTAAAACCTGAGCACACCAATGGTGATTAAGTAAATATTGGGTAAACTTCAAAGTTCTCTGGATACCGCTACTTACTCTAACCGGCGGAAAATGATAGGCAATCATAAGAACATTTTTCATAAGTTTTTTACCCACTCCAAACTCCAATTGGCCACTTGATCTCGCCATTGAGCAGAGGAAAAAGTATGGTCAGCTTCGATTAGCGATTTTTTGGAAACTTTTTTTTCTTCCAGCAAAACTTGCCATTCTTTGTCTGATTTAACGGTTTCTCTAAATTCATCTGCCGTCAAATCATTTCCACTCAAAACCAACAAAATTGGCTGATCAAATTTTGTTAGACATGCCTTCATTCTTTCAGGTAATAAAAGTGTTTTATCAACAAAATGATTTGCGTTGCTATATTGGGTGCTTTTTTTTGTGCTTTTTTGAACAACTATTTTTTTTATTAAATCGCCAAGTCCTTTAAATGATTTAACATAATCAAATTTTAGATGAATAATTTTCGCCCAGAAATCAGGATTACATAACCTTTTGATATAGTAATATTTTAAATAGGTCTTTGCTGCACCCTGTTCAGTAAAAACCCAGGGATTTAATAAAATTAACCCCTTAACACGATCATCCTGATAACCGTAGAATAATGCTGCCGATGCCGCATCACAAAGCCCCCAAATTACAACCCCCGATAATTGAGGACATTCTTTGTACATAACATCTATTGCTAATGCAATATCGCTGTCAACGTCAAGAAAGGATCTTGGTTCCCCTTCAGAATCTCCCATGCCCCGGTAATCAAAACGCATTACGGGCATTCCCGCATCAGCAAGCGTTCTAGCCAATAAAACGAATTGGCGATGACTTCCAACACGATATTGGGGACCACCAACTACAATCAAAACACCAATATTGCTAGAAATCGAAACAGGATTATGAATGATGCCGGTTAACTTATTTTTTTCACATTCGAAAACTACAACCTTTTCAGACTGAGCCACTTTAACCTTCCAATGTCAGGCAATTATTAGTCTCATTAAGCAAGCCTGGCACTTCAGTAATTTCCTGAGTTGACCAAAAAGGACTTCCTAAAACTTTAGCTTCGCTGACTATTTTTACTTGTGACTTCAAAAAATCATGATTTTTAATAGCTAAAGCTGTCGCTTTTTTATCAAGGTTATTTACAACCTCTAAAATTGAAATTAATTCAATATTTTGTAAATTTAATGACTTGAGATTTAACTTGAGCATTGGACATGCCAATTCAGGATTTAGCATATATCCAGCTATTTCAATAGACCGTCCATCCAAAAGTTGGTTTTTCAAATCAGACACTTTTTCTTGAGGTGAATTTTTGTTCATCATCGCTGCGGCTGTACGCAATCTTAAAAATTGCAATACAAATGTTTCTCCAGAAAACACCGGCTGCCAACAAATCAATTGTTTGACATTGAGAGTATTCTCGCTAATAAAATCCAAAGCAAGTAATGATCCAGTCCTTAACCCCCAAAAAATCAGGGATTGATATTCTCGATCAAGTAACCATTCACAAAGACTATTTAAGTCATTCTGCCATTGCGACCACGTAGCTTCGGAAAACTCACCTGAACTATCTCCAGTCCCAAATAAGTCAATAATAAAAACTGCGTAGCCATTTTTCACAAATTCCCTTGCTTGCAATGTCACCATTCTTCTGGATTTGTTCATCTCCTCTGCAAATGCAGGTATATGAACAATAGCCTTTTTTGAAAGATCATGGGGATTTAGAGGGTAATAGGCTGAGACATATAAACTACCCTGTGTGCCAGCAAGAAAAAAAGGGCTATATTGAAAATCTATTCCGGCCATTCCCCTAAAAAATTAATAAATGATGATAGAAACGATTAATAAAATTCGCACTAACTCATGCTCAATTTATTATCGACAAATGAAATCAATGTTCCCACAGTCTCAAATATTTCTGCATCGATTTCATCATCATCGACAAAAAAACCATATTCTTCCTCTAACGCAGTAAGTACAGTTACTACAGCCATTGAATCAAATTCAGGAATTGAACCTAATAGAGGAGTATCAAAAGCTAAAGATTTGGCAACATTACTGTTTAACTGCAGAACATCAACCAAAATTGAAATTACATTTTCTTGCGTGGACATAAATACCTTAAATTTAAAAAACTTACTCTGGCGACTTTAGCCTGAATATAGGAAATGAAGCCTTACGAAATGAAACATGAAAAAAAGGGGATACATTAGCAATCGTAACCTGAATACCCCCTAAACAAATAAATACAGCCCAACCAATTATAACCGCACCCATCCGCTTATGCGAGAAAAGAGAATTTGGATTGAATGCAGATATTCGGCTCAATGACCAATGACAGTTTTCTTTTATTAATCTATCTGAAGTATAGTCCCATAATTTCAAAAAAACTGGTGACAACCTGAATTTTGGCTCAACATAAACATCAAAGTCCCACACTGAATCCTTTTCAGGTAATTCAAATAAACAATTCACTTCATCTTCTTTGTATCTGTCCTTTATATACCA
>CAZGYJ010000090.1:0-12288 GCA_964530345.1 uncultured Methylomonas sp. | reverse complement strand
TTAAGCTACTGATATTTAGTTAAATTAAATATGCTGAATAGTTACAAAATATCAATTAGTCTATTTTAAAGCATCTGGATTATGCAACCTTGCCATCACTTTTTCAAAATCGCCCTTCACAATCGATTCAATTTCAGAAAAAACCGGAACAAAACTATCCAATATTTTACCTTTATCCTCCCTGGAAGGTTCTGACAAAACATAATCCGTAACTTTTTGTTGCCCTTTAGGCCGGCCAATACCAACTCGTAATCGATAAAAATCCTTGCTTCCCAGATTTGCAACAATATCTTTCAGGCCATTATGACCAGCATGTCCTCCCGATTTTTTGAGCCTGACAACACCTGGCTCAAAATCCAACTCGTCATGAACTACAAGAATATTTTCTACTTCTATTTTATAGTAGCGGCATAGTTTTCCAACTGAACGCCCGCTCAAGTTCATAAAAGTTTGTGGTTTTAATAACTTCACCTTTTCGGCCGCCACCTGGATATTGCTAACCTCACCTTCAAAGCGAGATTCAAAACTCCATGAGGCAGAAAAACTATTTCCTAAACCCTCTAAAAACCAAAACCCGGCATTGTGCCGGGTTTTTTCATATTGTCGCCCGGGGTTACCCAAGCCAACAATCAATTTAATCATAAAAAAATATTATTCAGCGGCCTCTTCATCATCAGAGCCTTCTTCAGTAGCAGCCTCCATTTCATCGTCATCATCACTACCACCTTTTGCAGCAGTTATCGACACTACTGTCAAATCGTGATCGCCTTCCTGCAACAACGCAATAATTTCAACACCTTCTGGTAATTTAATATCAGTTAAATGAATTGAATCGCCAACATCTAAATCAGCCAAATCAACTTCGATGTACTCAGGTAGTGCACCAGGCAAACAAGCAATCTCTATATCGACCAAACTGTGAGTTGTCACTCCGCCTTTTTTTGCCCCCGCCGAAGTTTCTTCATTAAGAAAATGCAATGGTACGTGAACACGGATTTTTTCATTGGCACTCACTCTCAAAAAATCCAAATGAAAAATCTTGCGTTTCGCAGGATGTTTTTGTACATCTTTCAAAATCGCTTTTTCGGCTTTACCGTCAACTTTAAGATCAAGAATATGTGAATATACAGCTTCGTGATCCAAATGCTTGAGTACATCATTATGATCCAGCGACAAATTAACAGGACCCTGATCTCCGCCATACAGAATTGCCGGAATTTTATGTTGTCTACGCAACCGCCTTGCTGCCCCACTTCCAGATTCAGTACGGGTTTCTGCCAAAAATTCAAAAACGTCAGACATCTTGTATCTCCAAATTCTGTATCAAATAAATCTATTTTCTATCTCTAATAAAAGGACAGCTCTAATCGACATACAGTGAGCTTACTGACTCGCCAGAAGCAATCCTTCTGATTGTTTCCGCTAACATTTCCGCGATACTCAACTGTCTAATTTTTTTTAATTTCAAACATTCTGCATTTAAAGGAATTGTATCGGTAACAACTAATTCATCTAATTCAGAATGCCGAATATTTTCCACTGCTTTCCCGGAAAGCACCGGATGTGTGCAATACGCCAACACTTTTTTTGCACCTTGCTTTTTTAATGCCGAGGCAGCGCTGCATAATGTTCCAGCGGTATCTACCAAATCGTCCACCATGACGCAGGTCTTTCCAGAAACATCACCAATAATATGCATAACCTGAGCCACATTGGCTTTTGGCCGCCGCTTGTCAATAATAGCCAAATCTGCATCATCCATTCGCTTGGCCAAAGCCCTAGCCCGGACAACCCCACCAACATCAGGAGAAACTACAATTAAATCATCATATTTCTGCCGCCACAAATCTCCTAATAATAACGGCGATGCATAAACATTATCCACGGGGATATCAAAAAACCCCTGAATTTGGTCCGCATGTAAATCAACGGTTAAAACCCGATCAGCGCCGGCATTCCCTATCATTTTTGCAACCAGTTTCGCTGTTATAGGAACACGCGCAGAACGCGTTCTTCTATCTTGCCTCGAATACCCATAATAGGGCATTACTGCCGTAACTCTTAGCGCTGACGCTCTTTTCAAAGCATCAATCATAACCAACAGTTCCATCAAATTTTCATTTGCCGGGGAACAAGTTGGCTGAATTACAAAAACATCCTTATCTCTTACATTTTCTTCAATTTCAACGGCCACCTCGCCATCACTAAATCTCCCCACAGAAGCCATACCCATGCGAAGCCCTAATTTTTTAACAACTCCTTTTGATAATTCTGGATTTGCATTCCCCGTAAATACCATAATCGGAGCATCGTTCATTCCTGGCCTCCTAAACAACATGACGGGATGAGATTAAGCAAAGAAGATAAAATGAGAGACCTGAAGACACATAAAAACCCTGCACATAGTAGCATTAGCTTTTGATCATAAATCTTAATAGTAATGGCTGGGCCGCCAGGGTTCGAACCTGGGATGCGGGGATCAAAACCCCGTGCCTTACCACTTGGCGACGGCCCATTTAAGAAAAATACTGACTCACAAAATATTGCTATTCAAAACAGCCCTTCTGATTCTTCATTCTCTCCTTCCATGTGCAAGGCGAATTATAGCAGAGCACTGTTGTTTCGACAGCCAGGACAAATTTTATGCAAAATTTAGTTACTCCTGACCATCTTAATTAATGGCGAAACTGACAAGCCTTTAACAACGTATGCTTCCCAATCCGCTTTAATATCCTCATACGCACCTAATGCGCTTTGCTCATCATTAAATTGAACAAATACACAGCTTCCTGTCCCAGTTAGTTTTGCATCCCCGAAAATACCGGCTGCTTTCAATGCCTTATCGACAAGCGGGTATTGCTTCCTAACTACATCCTGGCAGTCATTTTGCTGCTGGCCAGCAAGAAAGTCGGCTATTGTGATTGATTTACTGTCTCGTGTCAATGCTTCAGATAAAAAAACATCTTTGGTGCTAACATGAACATCTGGCCTGATAACCAAAAAATACTTTTGAGGTATTTGTATTTTTTGCAATTTCTCACCCACACCTTCAGCCCACGCTGAAAATCCATGAATGAAAACGGGAACATCGGCTCCTAGACTGACGCCAAGTTCTATTAATTGCTTCTCACTAAACCCCAACTGCCAAAGTTTATTTAACGCTACTAAAGTTGTAGCAGCATCGGAACTACCTCCCCCCAAGCCGCCACCCATAGGCAAGTTTTTTTCAATGTCAATGGTAACGCCTCCTTCGTACCCGGCTTGTTTTTTTAATAGTTTAGCGGCCCGAACCACTAAGTTATCATCCTCTGCAACTCCAAAAATATCCTTTATTAATGTGATCTGTCCATTATTATTCTCTTTGAATTTTAAGCGATCACTGAAATCAATGATTTGAAAAACTGTTTGCAATAAATGATAACCATCATTTCTTTGACCCGTGATCCGCAACATCAAATTCAATTTTGCGGGCGCAGGCCACCACCAGTCCCATGGGGAATCATTTATAAAATCACTGTTAATTTTCATTGAATATCCATTGATCAACGACCAATTTTAATTTAGCCGAATCTTTTTCGACAATGATTTTACGAGGCATCAAAGTATTGCCGACCGGAATAAAATTTAAAAAACGAATTTTCCATAATAATTGCTCAAAGCCATCTTGCAAGCTAACAAATTGTTGTTCTGGCGACGGCAATCCCAACACCCAAAAGCGCAGTACCGTTACTGGCACAACAAAGCCTAGTTGTTGTTCAATATATGAATTAATGTGCGTTGAATAGCCAGTTTTTCCATCGCCCCGATCTATTACTATCAAGCCAGGAAGCAAAACAATTTTAATGGCTCCTTGCCCCAATGGCCCAGATAAATTGATAGTTTCTTTGTTATTTTTATGTACCCAATCGATACTGGCTGACCATGAATCACGCGCATTGCTCATAGCAATCCTGCCTTTTAAGCGCCAATTTTCTAAACCATAAAGATTCTGATTCCGGATTGGTGAATAATGGATTTTTTTTACGGGGGTTGTAGAACAGCCCGATAAAAAAAACACAACCGACATCAATACAAAGTAGAGCAGGGATTGTCTAACCAAGCTTATTTTAATTCGGGAATGCGTTGATATACTTCAAGCAGGTATTCATTTTCCGGACTTTCCTCAATTGCCTTTTCAAACAAATCTTTTGCCTTTTGTTTTTCACCTAATGCCCAATAAACCTCAATCAAATGAGCTGCAATTTCCTCACCTTTGAATTTCTGATAAGCTCGAGTCAAATATTCCAAGGCTTTTTCTGGATCCCCTTGCTTATACATCAACCAGCCATAACTATCCTGAATAACTGGTTCATCAGGCTGTATTTTAATCGCCTTTTCCAAATAAACGGCCGCCTCATCGTAACGGTTGGTTCTGTCAACCAGCGTATAACCCAAAGCATTTAAGACGTTGGCATCATTTGGATATTTTTCCAAAATATATTTTAAATCGGACTCTACAACATCCAGCATATTCAAACGCTCTGCAATCAACGCCCGGGTATAAAGTAAATCTTTTTGATTCGGATGCTCCAGTAATGCTGTCGTCAATAAATCAAACGCTTTTTGATATTGCTTTTGTTTGTTAAATAACTCCGCCTGTAACAACAAAAGTCTTAATTTCTGATTTGGAAATTTTTCTCTCAGTTTTATTAATCGATTTTCTACCTCATCGTAGCGCCCTTCATTCATTAATAACGAAATGGCGCTTATTCCTGCTTCTAATTCCAAGGGCCCTGAAGTAATACGATCAAACCAAACCAGCGCATCGTCAATATGTTTTTGCTTTGCTTCAATTCTACCCATATACAAACTGGCTTGCGCTTGCCAACGCGGATGCTCTACCAGATTTTCAAATAATTTCCGCGCTTCATCATCTTCTTCTAGTTGCAAATAAACCAAAGCCAAAGAAAATTGCGCCTCGGTATTATTTGGATCATGATCCACCAGCTTCTCATAAACTTCTGCGGCCTTTTCATATTCTGCTGTTTGAATATAAAGCTTGGCCAACATAGTATTAAACTGCTTGTCAGATGGCTCTTTCTCTAGGGCTTTAAGCAAAATTTCCTTTGCTTTATCAAGATTTTTATCAAGCACTGCCAATTGTACTTGTAGTAACTGTGCTTTTTTCCAATCCGGTTGAATTTCCAGGGCCTTTTCAATATTTTCGTGAGCCAACTCATTTTTTTTCAGATGCATTGCCAAAAAAGCTTTCGCGAAAAAAATTGTCGCTACGTTGGGGTTTGCTTCACCAAGCTCATCAAATACCTCTAAAAGAAAATTCCCCTTACCCTCCTTCCCCAGTACTTTTACTAGCTCCATTAAGGTAGCTTCAAACCCAGCTGGGTCGTGCACCAAAATATAATTAAGGTTTTTTACAGCCAAATCTTTATCATCAGCCCTAACTGCAGACAATGCCGCAATTTTTCTGGCAACCAAATTATCAGGATCTTGTTCCAGCCATAGGGATACTGCTTCTTTGGTTCTTTCAGTATCCTTCAGATATAAAGCAATTTTTGCTGCCCGTTCAGCAATTTGACTATCTTTTACCCGTCTGGCAGCTTGCAAATAACCTTCCAGCGCCACATTATACTGTCCACGCTGACCTGCGATTTCAGCAGTCATCAATAGATAAAGAACTTCCGGATCAATTTTTGTTTCAGCTTCATTTGCTTTGTCAACTTTTTTGATTTTGATCTCAGTTGCTTTAACTTCTGTCGAAGTCTTTTCCGGCAACTCTTTTCCAACTTTTTTGGGTGATATCCCGGCACATCCCGCCATCAACAGCAAACTAATCGCAACAATTACTTTAATCATAAATAATGATATTCCTTTCTAAACAATACAAATTAATGTGTCTTACAAAAACTAATCTTAGTGTCCAGCAATAGTTTGCTGTTAATTTGGATTACCCTATAATTTCGCATAAAATATATGTCATGCAAATTGAAATCAATCGAAACCAACCGAAGTTATATCCTTTTTCGCTTAAAAATACCTTTATATCCATCAAACCATCGCTAAACTTTCAAATACACTTGCACCAAAAACATCCACATAAATTATTTTCGAAAAAACATACTGGTAAATGGATTTTGTTAAAAATGGAAAGTATATTATTTTCAACGGTTGTAAATTAACTTAGCAATTATCAATAATAATTGCCAATACCATATCTAAATCTAACAGATAATAACAGAACTTTTTAAATTCAAGAACTCATCAGAACATGACTCTTCTCAGCGTTGGCATCAATTATAACACTGCCCCGGTTTCGATACGCGAACGCTTAGCATTCCCTGCGGAAATTCTTTCGCCTTGTCTCCAAGAATTATGGCAAACAAAAGAAATAAATGAAGCTGCAATTCTCTCCACCTGCAACAGAACTGAATTCTATTGTGCCCTTGAATCCAATGATCAGCAAATTTTAATTGACTGGATAGCCGACAGTCGAAGAATCAGAACCGAAGATTTTGCACCTTATCTTTATACACATTACGACAGCCAATTAATTCGACATATGTTCAGAGTCGCTTGTGGCCTTGATTCCATGATTCTAGGAGAACCCCAAATTCTAGGACAAATGAAAACCGCTTACCAAACAGCTTGTGAAGCGGGAACGATCGGTAAACACTTAGGCAAGTTATTCCAACATACATTTGCAACCGCCAAAAAAGTAAGAACAGATACAGAAATCGGTTCTAGCCCGGTATCAATAGCTTTTGCTGCTGTCAGGCTGGCACAACAGATTTTCAACAAGCTAAGTGAACAAACAGCCATTCTGATTGGTGCTGGCGAAACCATTGAATTAACTGCCCGTCATCTATACCAGCAACAAATTGGCAATATCATTATTGCCAACCGTACGTTTGACAAAGCCCACTCACTTGCCAGCCAGTTTAATGGTTATGCTATCGCATTGTCTGAACTGCCAAAACACCTTGCCGAAGCAGATATTGTGATTTCTTCCACTGCCAGCCAATTACCAATTCTTGGCAAGGGTCTGGTTGAAAGCGCGATCAAAAAACGCAAACACAAACCCATATTCATGGTTGATCTGGCAGTTCCGCGCGACATTGAGCCAGAGGTTGAACAATTAAATGATATTTATCTCTATACAGTCGATGATTTGCAGAATATTATTAATGAAAACATGGATTCACGACGTCAGGCAGCTGAACAGGCCGAGGAAATTATTGAAACCAAAGCCGAACACTTCCTCTCCTGGTTACGCTCTCAGGGCGCTCACGCTACCATCAGAGATTTTCGTTATCAAGCCGACCAAATTCGGGAAGAAACATTGCAAAAAGCACTTTCCAAGTTAGCAAATGGCGCTTCTGGCCAACAAGTAGCAGCCTATTTAGCCCATACCTTAACCAATAAACTAACCCATACCCCAAGTAGTCAAATCAGACAAGCTGGAGCCAACGACAGACATGATCTTGTAGCTGCTGCCAGAGAAATTTTTAAATTAGATAACACTGATGAAAGCAAGCATACAAAATAAACTGGATAATCTACATGATCGTTTTCACGAAATTGCCGCATTACTTTCTGAACCTGAAGTTCAAAATGATCAAAATAAATTCCGCACCCTCAGCCAGGAATACGCACAAATAAACCCTATCGTAGACTGCTACAACGAATACAAAAATATTCAGGAAGCAATCGAGTCGGCCAAACAAATGGCTAAAGATGAAGACCCTGATATTCGTGAATTAGCCAAACAAGAGCTTGCTGAGGCCGAACAGTCGAAAGAAAAATTACAAACACAATTACAAATACTGCTGCTACCTAAAGACCCCAATGATAACAGCAATATCTTTTTGGAAATTCGCGCAGGAACAGGGGGGGATGAAGCAGCTATTTTTTCCGGTGATTTAGCCAAAATGTATCAACGATATGCCGAAAAACAAGGCTGGAATATTGAAATCATTAATGAAAACCGGGGCGAACATGGCGGCTATAAAGAAATCATCATGCGCGTCACTGGGCAAAATGTGTACTCACAATTGAAATTTGAATCTGGCGCTCACCGAGTCCAACGCGTTCCGGAAACCGAATCTCAAGGCAGAGTTCATACTTCCGCTTGTACTGTAGCGGTAATGCCGGAAATCGATAATGTTGACGAAATTGAAATTAATCCAGCTGATTTACGTATCGATACTTTTCGCGCTTCCGGTGCCGGTGGCCAGCATGTCAATAAAACAGACTCCGCCATTAGAATAACCCACCTACCAACTGGAGTTGTTGTCGAATGCCAGGATGAACGTTCGCAGCACAAAAACCGTGCACGAGCCATGTCTTTGTTACAATCACGCTTGCTGGCCGCAGAACAAGAAAAACAAAATGCCGAACAAGCAGCCAACAGGAAATTACAAGTAGGAAGCGGAGATCGATCAGAGCGCATCCGAACCTATAATTATCCGCAAGGACGAATGACAGATCATCGTATTAATCTAACTCTATATAAGCTCGAAGAAATTATGCAAGGCGGGCTGGAGCACGTTATTCAACCACTTATTCATGAACATCAGGCTGAGTTATTAACCCAGCTAAGTAATGAATAGCATTCAAACAAGTCTGGAATATGCTTTTAAAACATTGCAAGCCCTTTCCGACACCGCACAACTTGATTCTGAGATCCTGCTTTGTCATGTTTTAGACAAAAACCGGGCATACCTAAGAACATGGCCTGAAAGAAAATTGAATCGGGAGCAGATTATTGAATTTCAACAACTTGTAAAGAAGAGAGAAACCGGACTGCCAATCGCCTACCTTGTCGGTAAAAAAGAATTCTGGTCTAGAGAATTTTTTATCAATCAACATGTATTAATTCCCCGCCCCGAAACAGAATTATTAATTGAAATAGCCCTAGATCTGATTCCTGCCAACCAATCCAAATCAATTATAGACCTAGGAACTGGCTCTGGCGCAATCAGCATTACTTTAGCGGCAGAACGCCCACTCACTAATATTACTGCAACAGATATAAGCATTCATGCACTTGATGTTGCAAAAACCAACGCAAAAAAACATAACATCGCTAACATTAAATTTCTAGCCAGTCACTGGTTAAGACAATTAGCTAACAAAAAACATCATTTAATTGTAAGTAACCCTCCCTATATTGACCCCGAAGACCCTCATTTACAACGGGGAGATATTAGATTTGAGCCAAAAAAAGCGCTAATAGCTGATCATCAAGGCTTGGCCGATATTTTTGAAATTGTAGAAACAGCAAAAAATTTTCTCTGCCCCAGGGGCTATCTAATCATTGAACATGGCTATAATCAAAAACAGCAAGTACAATCCATCTACGAAAAATTCAAATACACTAATATAACCAGTCATCACGATCTGGCTGGTCAACCCAGAATAACTTTAGGACAATGGCAACCATGAGTTTTCAAGAAATCACTATTCCCAGAAAAATCACCAACCAGCTACTTCATCAGGCTCAAATTTCGCCCGATGAAGAAATATGCGGTTTAATTGGAGGAAAAAATGGAATTCCTTGTCATTGCTATCCTGTTGACAATATTGCCGAACATCCAGAACGGCAGTTTTTGCTTGATCCAAAACAACAAATTGCAACACTGGCAAAACTTCGAGATTGCAACGAAGATCTGATTGCTATTTATCACTCTCACCCCAATGCGCCAGCAACACCTTCCCAATCAGATATAGACATGGCTTGTTATCCTGACGCCTTGTATTTAATAATTTCTTTAAATACCAAAGGTGTGCTAGAGCTGCGCTGCTTCAAATTAAACGATCAAACTTTCATCGAATTGCCTCTTGTACTTGAATGAAACAAAAATATCATTTATCAGCTGCCTTATGTGCGCCAGAATAATGGAGAACTTATAACAGAAATTGGATATCAATTTTTTCTATCACATTCCCTTTAAGCTCGCCCTCATTCCAACCGCAAAAAAATACCAAATTATTTAACCCTTTTTTTTGATTCCTACGTTTATAACATAGCTCGCTGAAATTTATTCAGCAGATTCACTATTAATCAAACAAGGGAAATCTAAATGTTTACTACAAAAAAAAATAAATCACAAAGTCTATTGTTAATTGCTCTATTTTCACAATCTATTTTTGCAAACACCAATTTGCAGGAAAAAATATCAAACCCAAGTAACTGGGCCATTTGGGGTGGAAATTATGCTGGTACCCGCTATAGTAAATTAGACCAGATTAATACAAATAACGTAAAAGATCTTAAGCTAGCCTGGACATTCTCGACGGGTGTTCTAAGAGGGCATGAAGGTGGACCACTTATTGTCAATGATGTTATCTATGTTCACACACCATTTCCGAATATTGTTTATGCTATCGACCAAAAAACTCGAAGTATTATTTGGGAATATAAACCAAATCAGGATGCTGATTCTACAGTTGCCATTATGTGTTGTGATACAGTCAATCGCGGCCTTGCTTACGCCGAGGGGAAAATATTCTTGCAACAGGCTGATACAACATTAGTTGCTCTCGACGCAAACAAAATCATTTCTGACCGTAACAGTGATCATAAAATAACTCAAGAAGATCGGGTTATTTGGCGAGTAAAAAATGGCGACCTTAAAATGGGCGCCACCAATACTCAAGCTCCCGTTGTTATGAACAACAAAGTGATTACCGGCATTTCTGGTGGTGAATTTGGTGTCAGAGGTTTTATTGCTGCCTACGATATTAATGATGGCCATCTGGTTTGGAAAGGATACAGCATGGGGCCAGATGAAGATATGCTAATTGACCCAAAAAAAACAACCACCTGGGAAAAAGGAAAAACCACAATAGTTGGGAAAAATTCCAGCTTAAATACCTGGCAAGGGGATCAATGGAAAATCGGAGGAGGAACAACCTGGGGTTGGTACAGCTACGACCCTGATCTTAAACTAATGTATTATGGATCTGGAAATCCAAGCACATGGAATCCTGTTCAACGTCCTGGAGACAATAAGTGGTCTATGAGTATCTGGGCCAGAAATGTTGACACAGGTAAAGTTAAATGGGTTTACCAAATGACTCCCCATGATGAATGGGACTATGATGGCATCAATGAAATGGTCTTGATTGACCAAAAAATCAATGGTCGTAAACGAAAAACCCTTGTTCACCTCGATCGAAATGGATTTGGCTATGTCCTTGACAGAGAGACAGGAGAACTACTTCTGGCTGAAAAATTTGATCATGCGGTTAACTGGGCAACTCATATAGATATGCAATCCGGCCGTCCTCACGTGGTTCCTAAATACAGCACTGAATATAATGGTGAAGATACCACCACTGAAGGTATTTGCCCTGCTGCCTTAGGAAGTAAAAATCAGCAACCGGTTTCCTACTCGCCACAGACAGGTCTGATTTATATTTCTGCAAACCATGTATGTATGGACTATGAACCTTTTGAAGTCGAATATTCTGCTGGACAGCCCTATGTAGGGGCAACAGTCAGGATGTTTCCTGCTGGCATTGACGCCATAACCGGACAACCGGATAAATCAACAAATCTTGGTCAATTTACCGCTTGGAACCCTGCAACAGGTAAAATTATCTGGAGCATAAAAGAACCCTTTTCTGTTTGGTCCGGCTCAGTAGCAACTGCAGGCGGTATTGTGTTTTATGGCACCCTAGAGGGTTATCTCAAAGCAATAGATGCTAAAACGGGGAAGGAGTTGTTTCATTTTAAGACCCCGTCAGGCATTATTGGCAACATAAGCACTTGGAAATACAAAAACAAACAATATGTTGGAATTTATTCTGGCATAGGAGGCTGGGCAGGATTGGCTATAGCTGATGCCAATATCGATAAAGATTGTGATAATTGTGCATTAGGCGCCGCCGGGGCATATCGGAGTTTGTCATCCTATACAAAACTCGGCGGAGTTTTCTCTGTTTTTGCATTACCAGATTAACAATGCTCCAAACCATACTGAAATTTTTTTTTGGTGAACGCCTCAACAATAAACATTAGCTGTAAGATTTATGGTACAGATAATATTAAAAAAACCAAATTTGATTTTGAAACTGAACAAATGACCATGTTTTTTAATTTTTGAAAAACCATTGAATTAATCGAAACTCTATTCAGCATATTCAATTTAACTTAAATTATTAAATATCAGTGACTTATGGAAGAAGTGTATAGTGAATGTATCATGAATAACACAATCAAGCCTACACGGACGTATTTACGGCGTCTTCTGAAATAAGTTACTGATATTGAAACTATAAATACGC
>CAZGYJ010000089.1:5178-12444 GCA_964530345.1 uncultured Methylomonas sp. | reverse complement strand
ATTTCTTGAGAAATTATTTCTTGGCCGCTGTTTGATGTGTTTACGAAAAATGATAAAACAATCAGGATGACCAGGAAAGCCAATGAAAATGGCGCAATAGTCTCAGTAAAACTAACCAATTGAACCCCATAAAACCAATAAATATAGAGATTTTGCGGATTGCCAATGGGAGTTAATGCCGAACCTGCATTTGCTGCCAGTACTTCAAGAATGACCAAAATTCCTTTGCGATCAATATTCAGCGATAAAGTAAGTGGCACAATAACGATTAAGGCAATATCGTTTGTCACCAGCATAGACAGAAAAAATGTTGTTACCACCAATTTTAATGTGATAGCTTTCCCTTTTCCGATTATTTGGGCAATCTTTAAGATCAGCCCACTATTGTGAAGCCCTTTAACAGAAACAAAAAGTGCAAACAAGATAAACAGCACCTGTAGCTCCTGGATAGAATAGTCAGGAAAATGCTTGGTATAGAAAGATGTCAGAACCAAAGCAACACCCGATGCTATTACCAGCCACTCTTTCAGAACAAAATCAATGAATGTGCTTTGTACTTTCAATAAAACTCCCATTACCTGACATGAGATAATCACATTTATACATAAAATGACTGATTGTTTTTATTATCTAGAAAGTCAAGATATAATCCAGGTCATTACCATATCAAATCAAAAACTTAAAATCTTTATGGATTATTGGATCACTCTTTATGTCTAAACCATTACGATCAATTATTGGTTTACTGTTGTTAATTACCACAGTCAGCCTTGCAACCTGTCAATCAATGTTGAATGTCATCCCTGGCAGCCAACTATCCTCCCCTGAAAAAACAATCCGATCGTTATGAATCAAACAGAACAATTAAGAAAACCTAAACCTTATCAGAAAAAACAAGGCAAAGGTCTACTTTATACTGGCCGGGGGTTATTACTCTATATAATACCTTTGCCATTAATCCCCGCCTCGATTTTGTCATTCGTCTATGGTGATTTCACAAGCATTGTCACCAATGTTGGCGCTTGTGCCGCTTTTTTATTGGCAGCAAGCTTATTAAGAAAAGGTATTGCCGAAGAAAAACAATATCTAGCTAAGAAAATTGCCCGCCCCCCAAAGTGGCCTCTCAAAACTATCGCTGCTTTTATTGTTGCTATTACTACAGCCTGGGTTGCATTAATAGGCGCGGGTCATTCCTTTTTAACCTCATTGACTTTTGGTCTGGGGGCTTTTGGCGGCATGACCCTGCTTTACGGCTTTGATCCTCGCCGAGAAAAAATGGTTACCGGGTCTCACGGTTATACAGCCGAAGAAATATCTCAAACCATTGATGATGCTGAAACTCAAATTACTGGCATTGAACAGGCTAACAAACAAATTCATAACCGTCTGTTTAACCAGAGAATTCGAGTTATTTGTGATCATGCGCGGGAAATTTTGGCAATGCTTGAAGAAGACCCTGGCGACATCAGAAGAGCCAGAAAATTTTTGAATACTTATCTAGATGGCGCACTTAAAGTGACTGAAGGCTATGCCGACATGCAGAAAAAACATCAATCGGAACAACTTACCCAGAAATTCGACAACGTGCTGCAAACCATCGAAACTGTTTTTATTGAGCAAAAACAAAAATTACTTGAAGATGACGTTCTTGACCTTGATGTCAAAATTGAGGTTCTCACTGCACAACTAAAACACGAAGGGGTCATTTAAATTTTAAACCCTCCAACAACACAAAGGAAACAAACATGAGTGAATCCAACCCTATAACAACTAAAAATGATGAAATCAACATCCCTGGCAGCTCTGTTTTTGAAGAGGTTGTCCCGGGAGTCAGTAAAGATATTTTGGCTTACGATAAATCAGACGCCGAAGATAAAAAACAAATTGACAAAATCATTGCAGAGCTAAACATCAATGACTCAAAATCCATCATTTTTTTCGGCAGCAAGGCCCAGGAAGAATTGACAGTCATCTCCGATCGAATGTTAGAAGGCGTAAAAAACAAGGATTTAGGCTCAGCCGGTGGCGATTTGAATACAATGGTCGCAACCTTGCGTGGTTTTGATGTTGATGCGTTAGATCCCAATAAAAAACCAGGTTTTTTTGCTCGGCTTTTTGGCAAAGCCAAGCCGGTGGTTCAGTTTTTACAAAAATATGAAGAAGTCCGTAAACAAATTGACTCGATTACCGACAAACTTGATGCCCATAAAACCACTCTGCTGACTGACATCACCATGCTCGACAAATTGTACGAGGCAAATCTGAAATACTTTCATAATCTCGACTATTATATTGCCGCGGGTGAAGAAAAGCTAAAGCAACTCGACGATCAAATTATCCCCGATAAAGTAAAGCAGGCCGAATCTTCTGAAGCAGTTATTGAAGCGCAAGAGCTACGGGATTTACGCTCGGCAAGAGACGATCTGGAACGCCGCATTCATGATCTGCGGTTAACCCGTCAAGTGGCCATGCAAAGTTTACCTGGTATACGTCTGGTTCAGGATAATGATAAGGGTCTGGTTAATAAAATCAACTCAACGGTTGTCAATACCATTCCGTTATGGCGACAACAGTTGGCGACGGCGGTTGCTATTTACCGATCTTCAGATGCTGCTGAAACCTTGCAAGCGGCAACTGATTTAACGAATGATCTACTCGAAGCCAATGCCAAAAACCTTAAAGATGCAAATGCATTAACCCGTGAACAACTGGAACGAGGGGTTTTTGATCTTGAGTCAGTAAAAAAAGCAAATGCTACACTTATAGAAACAATCAATGAAAGTTTAAAAATAGCTGATGAAGGCAAAAAAATGCGTGCTGAAGCAGTCAAGCAACTTGAACAATGTGAAGCGGAATTACGCAAAACACTGTCTGCGGCTGCCAGCCGAAGTACAGAAACTGAAATCAGCGAAACCACTGAAAAACTACCTCCGGAGTAAATAATGGGAATACTGGATAAACTGTTTGGCGAATTTGTCGATGTCATTGAATGGCTGGACGATTCCGGTGATACGATGGTGTACCGCTTTGAACGCTATGGCAATGAAATAAAATATGGCGCTAAATTAACGGTTCGCGAATCGCAGGTTGCAATTTTAGTCAACGAAGGCCGCGCCGCAGATTATTTTGAACCTGGCATGTACGAGCTGAAAACCAGCAATATGCCAATTATGACTACATTGGAAAACTGGCCCCACGGCTTTGAAAGTCCTTTTAAGGCCGAAGTTTATTTTTTCAATATGCACCGGTTTGTCGACCTGAAATGGGGGACAAAAAACCCAGTCATGTTGCGTGACAAGGAATTTGGAGCTGTCAGGCTACGGGCTTTTGGTACTTACTGTGTCAGAATCCAAGACCCGTTAACCTTCATTAAAGAAATCGTTGGCACCAGCGGCCATTTCACAACCGACGACATCACCGACCAATTACGCAACCTGATTCTATCCCGCTTTGCTAATATTCTGGGTGAGTCCAATATTCCGGTTTTGGATCTTGCTGCCAATTATGATGATTTAAGTGAATTTATTACTGCAAAAATTGCCCCTGAATTTCTGGAATACGGCCTTGAAATCACCAAGCTGCTGGTTGAAAACATCTCTTTGCCTCAATCTGTTGAAGAAGCTCTGGACAGACGCACCAGCATGGGCGTCATTGGCAATTTAAGGGATTACACTGAATTTCAGGCTGCTGAAGCCATGAAAGCTGCTGCAGAAAACCCATCCGGTGGAGCATCTGAAGGTATCGGAATGGGTATGGGATTTGCCATGGCCAATAAAATGGGAGAATCGCTTTCTACTCCTCAATCTCAGCACCCTCCTGCTGCGCCACCTCCTTTACCTGAACAACCTAGCTATTATGTTGCTGTAAATGGCCAACAGACTGGGCCGGTCAATGCTTCGAAGTTAATTGATCAAATCAAATCAGGGGCAGTGACTTCTGACACACTGGTCTGGAACCAAAAGCTAGTTGAATGGACGGCAGCTGGCAAAGTTCCTGAGTTGGCAAAGCACTTTGCCGCTACGCCTCCACCTTTACCTCCAGATAGTAGCTCAGACCAGAAAATGTAGTTTGAATATTAATCCTTCCAATAAATCAAGGTTGCAGATTACTATCTAGTCTGCAACCTCATCTGCTAAAAAAACTGAAAATCATAATTTCCCTGCTACTACTTTAAATTGACTTCGTGCAAACAAATCAAACTTCCGAAACAAAACCTGTAACCGTTAATAATCAATTTCCCTGCGCCAAATGTGGTGCTTTATTGAAATATCAGCCTGGCAGTCAATATCAAATCTGCGAATATTGCAATTTCAAAAATATCATTGCCCTCAAGCATGAAATTATCAGGGAATACGATCTGCAACAAGCTTTACAAAAGCTAGAAAAAGTCAAACCTGCCAGTGTTTCTGAGCAAGCCCATTGTAATTCCTGCGGGGCAAGTTTTAAGTTTGCGGAAAGTGTTTTTGCAGGTGAATGCCCGTTTTGTGGTTCAGACGTTGTTACCAACTTTGAACAAACCAAACCCATCCATCCAAAATCATTACTACCTTTTCTGATTGATGAACAGTTCGCCAAAAAACAATTTCGCAAATGGCTTGACAGCTTATGGTTTGCACCAGGTGAAGTAAAAAAATATTCCCGAGACAATACCAAACTTGTTGGTATCTACCTGCCATACTGGACTTATGACAGTTCCACTGAAAGTGATTATACCGGCTCCAGAGGTGATACTTATTATGTACAGGAACGTGTTACATATTATCAAAACGGACGCCGGGTTTCGACAATAAAACGGGTTCCAAAAATTCGCTGGACCAATGTTCGTGGACGAGTCTCACGTTTTTTTGATGATGTCTTGATTGGCGCCAGCCTATCCTTGCCCCGACAAATTCTTGATCGCTTGCATCCCTGGGATCTTGAAAACCTGGTTCCTTATGATGAAAAATACATCAGCGGCTTTCAAAGTGAATATTATCAAATTGATTTAGATGAAGGTTTTGACCGCGCCAAACGCATCATGAATGGCATTATTTATCGTGATATTGCTTTTGATATTGGCGGTGATCACCAACGTATTTACCAGGTCAAAACTTATCATCGAGATACTACTTATAAACATTGTTTATTGCCCATCTGGTCAGCTGCATTTTCTTATCGAGACAAAACCTACCGCTTTGTGGTAAATGGACGAACCGGACAAGTTCAAGGCGAGCGTCCGTATAGCGTTTGGAAAATTGTATTGGCAGTTATTGCCGGATTAATTGTCGTCATTGGCGGCCTGAGTTATATGGAGCATATTGGAGCTTTTGATCAAGTTCAATATTCTGGTTATTAATCAATTCTAAATTATCCGTTAAAATATCCCTTCTTTGTCTAGCAAAAATTGATTAATAGAAGATAAGTTATTGAAACAATTTTTGTTGTGTACTGAGATCCCTTTTATTAAATGACTATCCTTAAAATGACAACTAAAAATACCTTACATGCTCGTAGCGAATCAAAATGCGAATTATGCAGTTCTACTGAAAATCTGATTATCTACGAAATTCCACCCGATTCTGATGGCAGCGCTGATAAATCTATCCTTATTTGTGAAACTTGCCACAACCAAATTGAGAACCCTGAAAAAGTCGATGTTCATCACTGGCGTTGCCTGAATGACAGTATGTGGAGCCAGATTCCTGCAGTACAAGTGATGGCCTGGCGTATGCTCACACGACTAAAAGATGAAGGGTGGCCGCAAGATTTACTCGACATGCTTTATTTGGATGATCAAACACTAGCCTGGGCAAAACAGACTGAGGAAAATGATATTGCAGATTCAGTCCAGCATCTTGATAGTAATGGCGTTTTGCTTGAAGCAGGTGATACCGTCACTTTAATCAAAGACCTTAATGTCAAAGGAGCAAACTTCACCGCAAAACGTGGCACCGCAGTGCGCGGCATTTCTTTGGTTGCAGACAATCCGGAGCAAATTGAAGGACGAGTCAATGATCAAAAAATTGTAATATTGACAAAATTTGTAAAGAAAACTGGCTGACTTTATATCCTTTTAACATTCTCAAAAATATATCGCTTGAAATCGTATCCGTAACTGCGCGATATGTGCCTTATCGTGTTTGAAAATGTCTCACTAAGGGTGCGCCAGTTTTTGTTAAGGAACAGGCGCAAAAATGTAGTAATAGTAGACTATTGAAAAGTTTTGCATCGATGTTATTTGCAACAAATAACATGCGATCAATAGGGGATTCTTGAACATAGAAGGTATATATCGTTTGCACAAGTTTTTTCCTTTATAATGATATGAAATATTTTTTTACTCGTACCTGATTTTTTAACCTGAATTCTTGATTTCAATGCGGAATACAAGAGGGCAAGATATTGGTTTAGCTCGGGATTTGAAAAACTCATAGCTTCACCCCTTAGGAACGTGTACGGATTCAGCTTTAATTCAACCTTTTTACTTTACCGGAGCTTATCATGTCTTTTCTAGATTTTTTATTTGGCGGGCGAAAACTAAAAACCGCAAAAAAACTTACTGAAACCGCACGAAAAGAAAGCGGTGAAACAGCAGATCAGCTTTATAAAGAAGCCTACGATAAGTTTGCTAGCATTTCCGAGTCTTCACCCAACTATAATGATGCCCTTTATCAATGGGGATTTGCCTTATTACACCAGGCGCAAAGTAAAACCTCTGCTGAAGAAGCAGTCAAAATTTATGAAGAGGCGATTACAAAATTTTCATTCTGCCAAACAATTTCTCCCAACCATTTGGGGGCTGCCGTGGATGGTGGAGTTGCATTGCTGGAACTGGCCAAAGCCAGAAATGCAGATCTGGATGATGAAATATATGCAAAAGCGAAAGCTTTATTTGAAAAAGCCGAGCAAATTCAAGAAGGTTCTGCTTCATATAACCAGGCATGTATGGCTGCATTGGTAAATGATAAAGATGCTTGTCAGGCTGCTTTAGAAAAAGCCCGTTCACATGGCCTTCTTCCTGATGTTGAAGACATCAAAAATGACGAAGACCTGAAAAATGTTAAAAGACTGGCCTGGTTTAAAAAACTTATCAAGGAATTAGAGACTGAAAAACAGGAAGAAGAAGAGAAGCAAAAGGAATTTGAAAGACGAAAAGCGGAAAGAAAGAAACAACTCATTGACGAACAAGAGAAAAAACAAAATAAAACTCAAGAAACCAAACAAGATAAAGCTAAAGATACTAACCCAAAACAAGAACAGGAGCAGAAACCTGAAGAATAAGGCTAT
>CAZGYJ010000089.1:0-5078 GCA_964530345.1 uncultured Methylomonas sp. | reverse complement strand
TAAAGATACTAACCCAAAACAAGAACAGGAGCAGAAACCTGAAGAATAAGGCTATTTTCTTTACTGCCACAGTTCTTTACTGGAGCGGCTAGTTTAGAAACACGCATGAAATATACTTTTTTTTTCATCACTGTTTTATTAATTTTTTTTAATTCCGTATGCACAGCGGAAGATATTTTAAAAATGTCGACCACAACCAGCACAGAAAATTCCGGTTTATTGGCGGCGCTAACCCCTGCGTTTGAAAAAAAATATAATGTCAAATTACATGTTATTGCTGTTGGCACAGGTAAAGCCTTAAAAATTGGCGCAAATGGCGATGTCGATGTGGTTTTTGTCCATGCCCCTGATGCAGAACTAAAATATGTTGAACAAGGGTACTTTATTGACCGTTCAGCAGTTATGCACAACGACTTTGTCATTGTCGGCCCGACAAATGATCCTGCAGAAATAAAAAACGCTGGCAATACCTCAACCGCTTTTCGTGAAATAGCTTCACACCATGCTGTTTTTATTTCCAGAGGAGATGATTCAGGAACACATAAAAAAGAAAAGCAAATCTGGAAACAAGCCGGAATAAACCCGCAAGGTGACTGGTATTTGTCTGTCGGTCAAGGTATGGGAGCTACATTAAGAATAGCCGATGACAAACAAGCCTATACCTTGACAGACCGTGGAACACAAATAGCCTACTCAGATAAAATGACTATTACGGTGCTATTTGAGGGTGACCCTGCATTATTTAACCCCTATCATATTATGGCGGTTAATCCTGAAAAACACCCTCATGTTCAGTATAACCTGGCCAAAAAATATATTGAGTTTGTCACAGGCAAAGAAGGGCAATCAATAATTAATTCATATCGTGCAGGAGGTCAACCACTTTTTTATCCTGATGTTATTGATCGTAGTGCTGATTAAAATCTCCTGCCCAGATTATTAGCCTTGATATTGTCCTGCCTTACCGTTATCTTTGAGATTAAAATCACCCACACAAGACCATTCAACAGTCTTATCTGTTAACAAACCAAGTGGACTATTTTTCTCAATCTTTAATTACTGCACTGAAACTTGTTTTTCAACTTGATCAAAATGTATGGTTTGTAGTATGGGTATCACTGAAAATATCTTTTCTTTCCGTTGGTATTTCAGCAATCTTGAATATCCCACTGGGGGTATGGTTCGCTATCCATAAATTTCAAGGAAAACTGTTTTTACAACAACTATTAAATACCTTCATGGCCATTCCTACGGTTGTAATCGGATTATTCCTGTATGGATTTTTAAGCCGACTTGGGCCTTTAGGTGACTTGGGGCTATTGTATACTCAGTGGGCTATCATCATTGGTGAATGCCTGCTAATTTCCCCCATTATTTTAAACTTGACCATCGCTGCCATTCAATCTTCTGATAACCGTTTAGTCCCAACCTTACTTACCCTAGGGGCAAATCGACTGCAATTAATGCTGTTGGTGCTTAGTGAAACCCGTTTCGCCGTCATTGCAGCACTTGTTACTGGATTTGGCCGGGCTATTGGAGAAGTCGGTATCGCCATGATTTTAGGTGGCAATATTGAAGGCTACACCCGGACCATGACAACGGCCATTGCCTTGGAAACCAGTAAAGGGGAATTTGAGTTTGCCTTGGCTCTCGGAATATTATTACTAATCATCGCTTTTATTGTAAATCTGGGGTTGCAATATTTACAGAGAGATAATGAGTGAAATGACTTCACTTTTTCAACTTGATCATGTGCAGTTTGCTTATTCAAAAAAAACTGTGCTGGATATTGAACAGCTTAAAATTGCCCGCGGTAAAGTCACGGCCTTACTTGGCAAAAACGGGGCTGGTAAAAGCACACTCTTAAAACTGCTCGCTTTTCTGGAAAAACCCCAACAAGGGGAAATACATTTTTTTACTGAAGATTTGGCTACAACTTCTTTATTCGTTTTAAGGAAACGAGTTGTTATGGTCTCACAAAAACCATATCTGCTCCGCGGAACAGTCCTTGAAAATGTTTTGTTAGGGTTAAAATTCAGGTCGATACCAATAGCTGCTGCAATAAAACAAGCACAACAAACTTTGGAGCAAGTTGGTATTTCTTCCTTACTAGACAAACAAGCTGCTAGCTTATCTGGTGGTGAAGCGCAGAAAGTAGCACTAGCCAGAGCGCTAGCACTGCAACCTGAAGTATTATTATTGGACGAACCATTCAGCCACCTCGACCAGGGCAGCATCCGGCAAATAAACTTTTTGATCCAACAATACGTCCGTCAAAACAATCATACCGTTATTTTCAGTACTCATAACCATCAGCATGCGACAGAAAATGCAGATAAAAGCATTTTTTTGGACTCAGGAAAATGTGTTGATATAAACTTCTTCCAGAATTAGGTTCTGCAACCCTATTTCTCCGTATATTGCCGTTAAAGAAGTAGAAGACTGGGATGAGAAAAGTTTAAATATAAACTTATTGAGATTGGTATAACAGCCTGTTTCTGGCATCACCTTTTCAAATAATAAACATCAATGTTTGATTTAGATCAAACAGCTAATAAAAAACCACACTAACTATTAAAAAACCTTAGAACTTAATCATAAATTATTGTATTCTAAAAAGCTTATGGGCGATACATTTGTTGTATTTTCCCCATTATCTAAACAACTTCTTTCCAATCACATCAAAAACTAATAATCGAAAAAAAACAACACAAACTTAAATTGCTTCATCCCAATAATTATAAGAGGACTAAAAATGGAAACTTATAGACAGACATTTTCAGTTAAAAGACTCTGGCAGATTTTGGCCATCAGCCTGCTGCTGTCCTTTTCTATCTTGTTATTTTTCGGTAGCAAGATTTACCAACAAGCTCCTCCCATTCCGGAAGCTTTCAAAACCCAAGCAGGAGATGTTATTTACACCCGTTCTGATATAGAAACCGGACAAAATATCTGGCAATCCATTGGCGGCATGCAACAAGGTTCAATTTGGGGGCATGGCAGCTATCTTGCACCGGATTGGACGGCTGACTGGTTGCACCGTGAAGCCATGGCATTACTGTCCTTGATTTCACAGAATGAACTCGTTGGTTTGCCAGCATCACAAGAACAGCAGCTAGAAATGCATAAGGTATCGCTACGACATGAAATGCGAAAAAATACCTATGATGAACAAACCGGAAACGTAACCATTACTACAGATCGTGCTCAAGCCATTAAAAAAGTAGAACAACATTACATCAATTTATTTACTGCAAAAAATGAAAATTCTTTGGATTTGCGTAAAAATTATGCTTTTCCATTACATTCAGTGCTAGACGATCAAAAAGCCCAAAAATTATCGGCGTTCTTTTTTTGGACTTCCTGGGCCGCAGTCACGACCAGACCAGGCGATGACGTCAGTTATACCAGCAATTGGCCACACGAGCCACTGGTGGGCAATAGCCCTTCAGCCAGTATTCTGATTTGGAGTCTGATTTCCATCTTTTTACTACTTGGCGGGATTGGCACGATTGTTTGGTATTATGCCCGGCAATTTGATGCCTGGCGCGCAGATCAAATACCTGAAACGGGCTTTGCACAGCAGGATGTTGTGGCAACCGCAACGATTACGCCATCAATGCGGGCAACTGCAAAATATTTTTGGGTGGTTACTGCTTTGTTCCTGGCCCAGGTTTTACTCGGTATTGTAACTGCGCATTATGCGGTTGAAGGTCAAGGGCTTTATGGTCTGCCCCTCATTGATTATTTACCTTATGCGGTTACCCGCACCTGGCACACCCAGCTTGCAGTACTATGGATTGCAACTGCATGGCTTGCAACTGGCCTGTATGTTGCGCCTATGATATCCGGTCATGAGCCAAAATTTCAGCGCTTTGGAGTTAATTTTTTATTCTTCAGTTTATTGATTATCGTTGTCGGTTCTTTTGCTGGCGAGTGGTTAGCCGTTCACGGTTTCATTGATAATTTGGCAATAAATTTCTGGTTTGGTCATCAAGGATATGAATACATTGACCTTGGCCGGTTCTGGCAGATATATCTTTTTATTGGCTTGATATTATGGATGCTTCTGGTGTTACGAGGACTTTGGCCCGCTTTAAAAGATAAAACATCCGGCTCCCTGGTTTTCCTGGTAGTTATTTCTACCATCTCGATTGGTTTACTTTATGGCGCTGGTCTGATGTGGGGCCAACATACCCATATTAGTGTGATGGAATATTGGCGTTGGTGGGTTGTCCATTTGTGGGTTGAAGGAATTTTTGAGGTGTTTGCCACTGCAATTATCTCAACCTTATTCGTTCGCATGGGATTGCTAAGAGTTTCAGTTGCCACCACCATGATCTTATTTGCCACCATTATCTTTCTGGGCGGCGGTGTTTTAGGCACCTTCCACCATTTATACTGGAGCGGAACCCCTATCTCAATTCTGGCAATTGGTGCAACATTTTCAGCATTGGAAGTCGTGCCATTATTAGTTGTTGGTTTTGAAGCATACAGCCGATCAAAAATTGAACATGAAATGGACTGGGAAATCAACTATCACTGGCCCTTTATGTTTTTTGCTTCGGTTCTAGTCTGGAACATGATTGGTGCCGGACTGTTCGGCTTCCTGATTAACCCACCAATCTCTCTTTACTATTTACAAGGACTTAACACTACTGCTAATCATGGCCATGCCGCTTTATTTGGTGTCTATGGCATGCTTGGATTAGGTTTAATGTTATTTTGCATGCGCGGACTAACAGACGTTCATCAATGGAACCAAAAATTGCTGAAAATTTCATTCTGGAGTTTAAATATCGGCCTGGCCATGATGACGTTCCTATCCCTTCTTCCTCAAGGGCTGTGGCAAAGCTATGCCAGTATCAAACATTATTATGCCTATGCCCGCTCCGCTGAATTTATGCATAGTGCGGTCATGGAGGGATTAGTCTGGGCACGTGTTCCAGGGGATATTGTTTTTGCTGTTGGGGTATTTGCTTTCGCTATCTTTGTTTACCAGGCTTTTACCAACAAGCAAACAAGCAACGTAACAACAACTACTGAACAGTTAGAAACTCCATAGTATCTTTTGTAAA
>CAZGYJ010000088.1:3928-12505 GCA_964530345.1 uncultured Methylomonas sp. | reverse complement strand
ACATACATTTCTTCCATCAGTCACTGATATTGAGCGATTTTGGTAAATTAAATATGCTGAATAGTTACCTATTTTTTAAAAAAAAATTTTTGACCAATTAGCAGGGAGGTTTTTCCAAAAATTTAAACTTATTTTGGAACTTTTAAAATTGCTAGCACTCTCATCGCATGAGTGCTAAAAATTTACCATATTATCGTAAGGAGGGGGATATGACTGATACAATTGCATTACCAATGAATTTATCTGCCGGTTCATTTGATTCCTATTTAATTAGTGTTAATCAAACACCTAAGCTATCGGCTGAAGAAGAGCGTGAATTGGCGCTAAGATTTCGTGAAAAAAATGATTTGGACGCTGCAAAGAAACTTGTAATGAGTAATCTAAGGTTTGTGGTTCATGTTGCGCGTGGATATAGTGGTTATGGCTTACCATTACCTGATATTATCCAAGAAGGAACGGTGGGACTGATGAAAGCTGTTAAGCGTTTTGACCCTAACATGGGGGTTCGTTTGGTTTCTTTTGCTGTGCATTGGATTAAAGCTGAAATTCATGAGTTTGTGATTAAAAACTGGCGGATTGTCAAAGTGGCGACCACCAAAGCCCAGCGTAAATTGTTTTTTAATCTAAGAAAATCTAAAAAACAATTAAGCTGGTTAACAAAAGATGAAGTTGAAGCAATGGCCGAAAATCTGGATGTTGATGTTAAAACAGTCTATGAAATGGAAAAAAGATTAGGCAGTCATGATACTGCTTTTGATTTTACTTCAGACGAAAATTCAGAAGAAGGTTATTCAGCGCCTGCTGGTTATTTACGGCAAAATGATGCTGACCCGGCTGCATTGTTAGAACATACTGACTGGAAACAACATGAAGAAGGATTGTTGTCTCAAGCGATATCTGAACTAGACGACCGTAGTCAGGATATTCTGAATAGCAGATGGTTGAGTGATGAAAAGTCAACTTTGCATGAACTGGCAGAACGTTACAATGTTTCGGCTGAAAGGATCAGACAGTTAGAAAAAAATGCCATGAAAAAATTAAAGCAAGCTGTTGTTTTAGAAGCTTAAATATACTTATGGTTATTTTGAAAAGGCGGTCTTCGGATCGCCTTTTTTATGGAAGTCAATAAATGATGGAGAGAAGAAATATAGGGAGTTCAAAAATTATTGAAAAATTGATTGTAATATCAGTAAAATAGTACTGTATTGTAAACTAACATAAGGATTTAAAATGGGATTATTTGATTTTGCAAGTGATGTCGGTAGAAAATTGTTTGGTAACGAAGGTGAGGCGGCTTCTAAAATTACAGAACATCTTGAAGCTAATAATCCAGGTATTGATGGTTTATCTGTTGATTATCAGGATGGCGTAGTGACTGTATCAGGTGAAGCAGCTGATTCTGAGGCTGTGGAAAAAGCGATTTTGATGGCGGGTAATGTTGAAGGTGTTAAGGAGGTCATTAACAATACCAGTGTGCCCATTGTTGAAGAGGTCAAGGTCGAATATTATGTAATTCAAAGTGGGGATACACTGTCGAAACTCGCAAAGAAATACTATGGTGATGCGATGGCGTATAATCGCATCTTTGAAGCCAACCGCGAAGTTATTCAGGATCCTGATTTAATTTTTGTCGGGCAAAAGATTAGAATACCATTGGATTAAGTTTTCTCTTGACTGCTCCCGGAATTTATTCTGGGAGTTTTTCTAAATTTCGATTCCGAATTTATTGTAATCTTAGCTCCATGGCGTATTCTAAGGATTTTGATTTAGAAATACCATTCGCGTTTGAGAATACCCGATTTTTGGCCCACCATTTTTTGCGAACAACGTTATTGCAAAACTTTCAAATAGCTTGCTGTTGCTGCGCTTTTGCGCCTAATTCTTCACAAAATCTGACGTACTCAAAACGAGGTGTAGTCAATCGCGAAAGGTATATTGGCAATGGTTGCGCGTAAGTCTTTTAACATTCAGAGTCGTTTCAAGCCTGCTGGGGATCAGCCTGCAGCAATAAATCAATTGGTAGAAGGCTTGAATGATGGCGAGGTACATCAAACACTGCTAGGTGTAACAGGTTCAGGAAAAACATTCACAATTGCCAATGTTATCCAGGCGGTCCAGCGTCCAGCTATGATTTTGGCGCCAAATAAAACACTTGCGGCGCAGTTGTATGGGGAAATGAAAGATTTTTTTCCTGAAAACAGTGTCGAATATTTTGTTTCCTATTATGATTATTATCAGCCTGAAGCTTATGTTCCAGCTTCAGACACATTTATTGATAAAGATGCTTCATTAAACGAACATATTGAGCAAATGCGCTTATCAGCAACCAAGGCGTTAATTGAGCGACGTGATACTATTGTTGTGGCGACAGTTTCGGCAATTTATGGATTAGGGGAGCCGGAATCATATTTTAAAATGGTGCTGCATCTAGTTCGAGGTGATTTAATCGATCAGCGCAGTATTGTGCGGCGTTTGGCAGATATGCAATATACCCGAAATGATGTTGAGTTGCGACGAGGAACCTATCGGGTAAGAGGTGAGGTGATTGATATTTTTCCAGCTGAATCTGAGCAGGAAGCTTTAAGAATAGAATTGTTTGATGATGAGGTCGAGCGGTTATCTCTTTTTGATCCACTGACTGGAGAAATTTTACATCGCATCGTTCGTTATACTGTTTATCCTAAAAGTCATTATGTTACGCCGCGAGACACACTATTACAGGCAGTCGAAAATATAAAATTAGAGTTAAAGGAACGATTGGAGCAGCTACGATTCAATGACAAGCTTGTTGAAGCGCAGCGGCTAGAGCAAAGAACTTTGTTCGATATTGAAATGATTTTGGAAGTAGGGTATTGCTCTGGAATTGAAAATTATTCCCGTTATTTGTCAGGCAGGGCGAAAGGGGAATCGCCGCCGACAATGTTTGATTATCTGCCGGATAATGCCATGGTCATTATTGATGAAAGTCATGTCACAGTGCCGCAAATCGGAGCGATGTATAAAGGGGATCGATCTCGCAAGGAAACTTTAGTTGAATATGGTTTCAGGTTGCCTTCAGCATTGGATAATAGACCGCTAACATTTGAAGAATTTGAACAGCGCGCTCGCCAGAGAATTTATGTCTCTGCAACGCCAGGGCCTTATGAAAAAGAACATTCAGGGGTTTTTGTAGAGCAGGTGGTTAGGCCAACAGGTCTCCTCGATCCTGAGGTAGAGGTAAGACCTGCAACGACTCAGGTGGATGATTTATTATCTGAAATCAATAAGCGAACTAAAGTTGGCGAAAGAGTGCTGGTTACCACGTTGACCAAAAGAATGTCTGAGGATTTGACGGAATATCTTTCTGATCATGATATTCGTGTTCGTTATTTGCATTCCGACATTGATACTGTTGAACGTGTAGAAATTATTCGGGATTTACGCTTGGGGAAATTTGATGTTTTGGTGGGTATTAATTTACTCAGAGAGGGTTTGGATATCCCGGAAGTGTCATTAGTTGCTATTTTGGATGCTGATAAAGAAGGTTTTCTTCGGTCTGTGGTTTCCCTTGTGCAAACAATAGGCCGGGCGGCCAGAAATGTACATGGCAAGGCAATTCTATATGGTGATCAAATGACTCGTTCAATGGCCCAGGCTATTGAAGAGACCGAGAGGCGCAGAGAAAAACAAAAGGTTTTTAATGAAAAAAACCAGGTTGAACCGGCAACCATTTATAAATCAGTTAAGGATATCTTGGAAATTGTTATTCCGGGTGCGGATATGAATGCAGTTGGTTTAGGCAATAAAATTGCTGAACCACATGCAAATTACAAATCGTTGACACCAAAGGAAATTGCCAAGAAAGTTAAAATTTTGGAAGATCAAATGTATCAGCATGCAAAAAACCTTGAATTTGAGGAAGCAGCCAAGGTTCGGGATGAAATAAAATTTTTGCAGGCCGAAATGATGGTTGTTTAAGTCGGTATAGAGTGTATGGTTTCTGATATTTTAAAAAATCAAAGCGAAAAGATAAATGTAAATTGCAACCAGGGTAATGCACTGCTATAATGCTTAGCTGAATTGATCGAAATGATTTATCAGGCGCGTAGCTCAGTTGGTTAGAGCACCACCTTGACATGGTGGGGGTCGGTAGTTCGAATCTACTCGCGCCTACCAGATTAATAAAGCATCGCAGAGCGATGCTTTTTTTGTTTGTGGCTATTGATTGTAAATTAAAAAATATGCCTGTTATTACTTTGCCTGATGGCTCAAAACGTGACTTTGACCAAGCTGTTACTGTAATGGATGTTGCATCCTCAATCGGTTCCGGTTTGGCAAAGGCGACTCTCGCGGGCAGGGTCAATGGTCAGCTTGTTGATGCAAGTTTTGTTATTGATCAAGATGTCGATTTACAAATCATTACCGCTAAAGACGACGAAGGGCTTGAGGTTATCAGGCATTCAACGGCGCATTTATTGGCACAAGCAGTTAAACAGTTATTCCCAGAAGCCCAGGTAACAATAGGCCCTGTTATTGAAAATGGCTTTTATTACGATTTCGCTTTTTCCCGGTCGTTTACTCCAGAAGATCTAGAAGCGATTGAAAAGAGAATGGCCGAATTAGTTGCTGAAAATCTTACAGTCAAACGGTCAGTTATGACGCGAGACCAGGCCGTTGAGTTTTTTCGTGATCAGAATGAACTCTATAAAGCGGAGATCATTGAGTCAATTCCCGCAAATGAAGAACTTTCCTTGTATTCACAAGGAGAATTTACCGATTTATGCCGTGGCCCACACGTTCCAAGCACAGGGAAACTAAAGGCTTTCAAATTAATGAAAATCGCTGGGGCTTATTGGCGTGGCGATTCTAATAATGAAATGCTTCAACGTATTTATGGTACAGCCTGGGCGGACAAAAAAGCGTTGAAAGCTTATTTATTCCGATTGGAAGAGGCGGAAAAGCGGGATCATCGTAAATTGGCAAAGAGTCTGGATTTATTTCATAGCCAGGAAGAAGCGCCAGGTATGGTGTTTTGGCATGAAAAAGGATGGGTAATTTATCAGCAAGTAGAACAGTATATTCGTGAAAAGTTACGCGACCATGGTTACGGAGAGGTAAGAACTCCTCAAATCGTAGATCGCTCTTTGTGGGAAAAATCAGGTCATTGGGATAAATTCGGCGATATGATTTTTACCACTCATTCAGAGCATAGGGATTATGCTATCAAACCAATGAACTGCCCTTGTCACGTTCAAATTTATAATCAAGGCATTAAAAGCTATCGTGATTTGCCAATTCGGATGGCGGAATTTGGCTCTTGTCACCGTAATGAGCCTTCGGGCACTTTGCATGGCTTGATGCGAGTTCGAAATTTTGTCCAGGACGATGCTCATATTTTTTGTACTGAAGAACAAATTCAGGAAGAAGTATCAGCATTTATTGATCTGCTGTTTGATGTATATAAGGATTTTGGCTTTACTGAGATATTAATCAAATTATCTACCCGTCCAGAAAATCGAGTTGGTGACGATGCGGTTTGGGATAAAGCCGAGCAAGCTTTGGAATTGGCTCTAAATAGTAAGGAGTTAGATTGGGAATTGCAACCGGGTGAAGGAGCATTTTATGGGCCAAAAATTGAATTTTCATTGAAAGATTGTCTTGACCGGGTGTGGCAGTGTGGCACGATTCAAGTGGATTTTTCAATGCCCGGGCGGTTAGGTGCAACTTATATTGCTGAAGATGGTTCAAAACAAACTCCCGTCATGTTGCATCGAGCAATTCTAGGATCGCTGGAGCGATTTATCGGGATCTTGATTGAGCAGTATGCCGGAACCATGCCGGTTTGGTTGTCCCCTGTTCAAGTTGTAATTATGAATATTGCTGATCGCCATGAGCAATATGCCAAGCAGCTAAAGGAAAAGTTTGAAAAACAGGGTTTTAGAGTTAAAATAGATTTAAGAAACGAAAAGATTGGCTTCAAGATTCGCGAACACTCAATACAGCGTATACCATTCCTTTTAATCATAGGAGATAAAGAGATGGATAATCAAACGGTTGCAGTTCGCACTCAAAAAGGTGAGGATCTTGGGAGTTTATCGAGTGACGAGTTTTTACAACATTTAAAGAGTGTCATTGAAACTAGAAAATAAAAATTATTGGAGGACTGAAGTATCGCTGCTAAAAAAAATGAAACGCGCCTGAATGATGAAATAACCGCTAGAAGAGTGAGATTGACAGGTGTTGATGGGGAACAGTTAGGCATCATGTCTTTAGATGAAGCTAAACAACTCGCTTATGAAGCCGATTTAGATTTAGTGGAAATTTCTCCAAACGCTGATCCACCAGTTTGTAGGATAATGAATTATGGTAAATATCAGTTTGAACAAAGCAAGAAATTGCAGGCGGCAAAAAAGAAACAAAAGCAGGTACAGATTAAAGAAATAAAATTTAGGCCAGGTACTGATGAGGGAGATTATCAGGTCAAAATGCGAAATCTGGTAAAGTTTCTTAATGAGGGAAACAAAACAAAAGTCACACTTCGTTTTAGAGGCCGAGAAATGGCTCATCGAGAAATTGGCATGGCTTTATTAAAGCGTGTTGAAAAGGATCTTCAGGATATCGCAATGGTTGAGCAATTTCCTAAGATGGAAGGACGTCAGATGGTGATGGTTCTTGCTCCAATCAAGAAAAAACATTAATTTTTTTTCTTTTATTTTTTAAAGTAACCAATGGAGAGGTTGCTGAATCTTGTAGTGTAATACAAGTGAAATTCTTCAGGGCCACGCATTTTGCCTTGCTGGGTTTTTATCTCAAGGATGTTTAATTTTAATCTTAAGTGGAGAAAACAAATGCCAAAAATTAAGACTAATCGTGGTGCTGCTAAGCGTTTTAAACGTACTGGTGGCGGCGGTTTTAAATGTAAGCAATCTCATTTGCGTCATATCTTGACCAAAAAAAGTACTAAAAGAAAACGACACCTGCGCAAAGCTGCAACTCTTCACCCATCTGACGTGCCTATGGTTGCACGGATGTTACCCTATAGTTAAGGTTTAGGAGAAGATAATGCCAAGAGTAAAACGAGGTGTCACTGCCAGAGCAAGACACAAAAAGATTTTAAAACAAGCGAAAGGCTATTATGGCGCTCGCAGTCGAGTTTTTAGAGTAGCTAAACAAGCTGTTATTAAAGCCGGCCAATATGCCTATCGTGACCGCAAACAAAGAAAACGCCAGTTTCGGTCTTTGTGGATTGTCAGAATTAATGCAGCTGCAAGACAATGTGGAATTTCCTATAGCCGATTTATCAATGGCTTGACAAAAGCGAATGTTACTATTGATCGTAAGGTGTTAGCCGATCTAGCTGTCCGTGACAGTGAGGCATTTGCGGAATTAGCAAAAATAGCCAAGGCTAATCATAGTCAACCATAATGTAAGCCAATCATGATAACCTTTCATGATTGCTCAATTTTATGTCGATGAGGTTTGGCAGGTGTAGCAAGCAGTCTATCCATTTTGCCTGCTGCACTGCCAGAGATAATGTCAGTAATAAACTAACATTTTCATCATCAATAAAGATTTAATCTTTCCCTTAACAAATAAAACATATTGAGTTGTCGGTGACCATCGAAGAAATTCTCACACAATCCTTATTGGACCTTGAAAAAGTAGCTGATTTAAACCAGCTTGATCAGGTTAGAGTTGCATACCTTGGAAAAAAAGGTGCTTTTAGTCTGCAAATGAAAGAATTAGGGAAACTTGACCCTGATAAACGCCGCGAACTCGGTCAGTTGATCAATACTGCTAGAAATAAATTTATAGCAGAACTAGAAGCAAGCAAAAATACATTGGAAACAGCTGCTTTGGCTGAAAGGTTGGCGAAAGAATCGATTGATGTTACTTTGCCGGGCCGTGGACAATTAATTGGAGGGCTACATCCAGTAACCATTACCTTACGGAGAATTGAAGAAATTTTTGCTGGTGTTGGTTTCAAGGTGGTGGAAGGCCCTGAAATCGAAGATGATTACCACAATTTTGAAGCCTTAAATATTCCTGAGCATCATCCTGCAAGAGCAATGCATGATACTTTCTATTTTGATGCGCACACGGTTTTAAGAACGCATACTTCACCCGTACAAATCCGTGTGATGGAAAACCAAAAGCCACCGTTAAAAGTGATTGCTCCAGGTAGAGTTTATCGCTGTGATTCGGATATTACCCATACACCCATGTTTCATCAGGTTGAAGGTTTTTTGGTTGATGAGAATGTGAGTTTCGTCGATTTGAAAGGAGTGGTTTACGAATTTCTACGCGCTTTTTTTGAAAAGAATATCCAGGTGCGTTTTAGACCTTCTTATTTTCCATTTACTGAACCTTCAGCCGAAGTCGACATTGAATGTGTGATGTGTGATGGAAAAGGATGCCGGGTTTGCAGTCAGACCGGTTGGCTGGAAGTAATGGGCTGCGGCATGATTCATCCTGAAGTATTCAATGCCGTTAACATCGATAGTGATGAATACAGTGGCTTTGCATTTGGAATGGGTGTTGAGCGTCTGGCAATGTTACGTTATGGAATTAATGATTTACGATTGTTTTTTGAAAACG
>CAZGYJ010000088.1:0-3828 GCA_964530345.1 uncultured Methylomonas sp. | reverse complement strand
CGTCTGGCAATGTTACGTTATGGAATTAATGATTTACGATTGTTTTTTGAAAACGATCTTAAATTTCTTGAACAATTTCACTAGGGAGGGTTTCAGAGATGCAAATAAGTGAAGTTTGGCTTAGAGAGCTGGTCGATCCTCCTGTTTCAACGCCTCAACTTGTTGAGCAGTTGACAATGGCAGGTTTGGAGGTGGCTTCAGTTTCACCGGCTGCAGCAGATTTTAGCGGAGTGGTAATTGGAAAAGTGCTGTCAGTAGAACAACATCCAAATGCAGATAAGCTCAAGGTCTGTATGGTCGATGTTGGTAATGATGAGCCATTACAAATCGTATGTGGCGCGAGTAATGTGCATTCTGGTTTAAAGGTTCCCACTGCATTAGTAGGAGCCGAATTACCAGGTAATTTCAAGATAAAAAAATCCAAATTACGTGGAAAGCTCTCCTTTGGGATGCTCTGTTCTGAAAAAGAACTAGGTCTTGCTGAGGACGCTGATGGATTAATGGAGTTATCTCCTGAAGCACCTGTGGGGGAAAATATTCGAGAATATCTTGCATTAAATGATTCAATTATAGAAGTTGATTTAACGCCGAATCGTGCTGATTGCTTAAGTGTCGAAGGTATTGCTCGTGAAGTCGCAGTGTTGAATCGAATGGAATGCACAAGAACCCAAACAGATACTATACCTGTTACTCTTGATGAAACTCAGTCTGTAGCTATAGAAAATATCATTGCATGTCCTCGTTACTTGGGCCGATTAATTAAAAACGTTAATGTCAAAGCTGAAACTCCAGTTTGGATACAAGAGAAATTACGGCGCTCGGGATTAAGAAGTCTCGGACCTCTGGTTGATGTGACAAATTATGTTCTTTTGGAGATGGGGCAACCATTACATGCCTTTGACGCAGATAAATTGCAAGGAACTGTTACGGTTCGCATGGGTAAGCTAAATGAAAAATTAGCATTATTAAATGATCAAATCATTGAACTGGATGATGAAGTATTGGTGATTGCTGATGACCATCAACCTTTGGCTTTGGCGGGAGTAATGGGTGGAAGTGCGACAGCAGTAAGCGACACCACAAGAAATGTGTTTTTAGAGTGCGCATATTTTTCCCCTGAGAGCATAGCGGGTAAAGCTCGTCGATTTGGCTTGCATACTGATTCTTCACATCGTTTTGAAAGAGGTGTTGATCCAACAGTTCAGCATCGTGCACTTGAACGTGCGACCAGGCTGATTATAGATATTGCAGGGGGAAGTGTAGGGCCCATTACTGAAGCAGTAGCAAAAACCGCGTTACCTAAGCGAGCACCAGTTGTTCTCAGAAAAAACCGTATTGAAAATATTTTAGGTATTACTTTACCGGATGAGGAAGTATCCGATATTTTAGAACGATTAGGTATGGATGTTCGTTCAAACCCGGAGGGCTGGGAGATAACGCCACCGGGTTTTCGGTTCGATATTGCAATTGAAGCTGATTTAATAGAAGAAATAGGCCGAATTTACGGTTATAACAATCTTCCTGACCATCAGTTATTAATGCGAGCTGAGCTTGGTGATGCGCCAGAGGCAGTTCTTTCTATTAACAAAATTAAAGATGTGCTGGTTGCAAAAGGCTATCAGGAAGCAATCACTTATAGTTTTGTTGACCAGAAGATTCAGCAGTTAATTGCGCCTGATGAGCAGCCAATCTTATTAAAAAACCCTATTTCAGCAGATATGTCGGTGATGAGAACCAGTTTATGGTGTGGTTTAATTAAAGCGGCATTACATAACACTAACAGACAGCAGAATCGGGTTAGATTGTTTGAAAATGGATTAAGGTTTTTTCATGAAAATGGTGAAATAGTCCAGGCTAAAACCTTTGCAGGGATAGCTTTAGGAAATATTTCTGTTGAGCAATGGGGCGAAGATAGTCGTTCAGTTGATTTTTTTGATATCAAAGCAGATGTAGAGACTATTATTGCTCTTTCAGGGTATCAGGTTCATTTTACTGCAGCACAACACCCAGCTCTTCATCCTGGACAAGCAGCAAAAATTTTAACAGAGGATAAAAAGTTATTGGGTTGGCTTGGCATGTTACATCCGACGTTGGAAAAACAACTCGGCTTTGAACAAAATGTTTTTTTATTTGAATTAGATCAGGATTTGCTGTTAAAGAAAAAGATTCCTCATTTCGAGCCATTGTCTAAGTTTCCGTCAGTTCGTCGCGATTTGGCGTTAATTGTTGAAGAAAAAATAACGGCAGAGGCAATTAAAAAATGCATAGAAAATAGCTCAATTGATGTGCTCCAAAATATTGTTATATTTGACGTTTACAGAGGAAAAGGTGTTGAAAATGGCTTTAAAAGTATTGCCTTGGCAATGTTTCTTCAAGATAATAAACAAACATTAACAGACGCAAAAATTGATGCTATAGTTACCGAAGTGTTAGATAGTTTAGAAAATCAATTAAGTGCGAAATTGAGGGATTGATGTTATGGCTTTAACAAAAGCAGATTTTGCAGAGCGGTTGTTTGACGAGTTAGGTTTAAATAAGCGCGAAGCAAAAGAGATGGTGGAACTTTTTTTTGAAGAGATTAAAAATTCATTGGAATCTGGAGAGCAAGTAAAAATATCAGGGTTTGGTAAATTTGAACTTAGGGACAAGAGCAGTCGTCCAGGACGAAACCCAAAAACTGGTGAAGAAATTCCTATCACTGCACGAAGAGTAGTTACTTTCAGGTCAGGTCAAAAACTAAAAGCGCGAGTGGAAGCATATGCTGGAACCGAGTAATAATAATGAACTGCCGGCCATTCCGGCGAAAAGATATTTCACCATTGGAGAAGTGAGTGAACTATGCGAAATTAAACCTCATGTATTACGTTATTGGGAACAGGAGTTTCCTGAATTAAAGCCTGTTAAAAGGCGGGGAAACAGACGCTATTATCAGCGACATGATGTTTTACTTATAAGGCAGATTCGATCTTTGCTTTATGAGAAAGGCTATACTATTGGTGGAGCTAGAGCTCATCTAGCCAGCGATGATGTCAAGGAAGATTCGACCCGAACTAAACAAATGATTCATCAAATGGTAGGTGAACTGGAAGATTTATTGGAAATCTTGAAATAGCTATACATGTTATTATTTCTTTGAAATAATAACTAATGTTATCTTCCTAAGCCCATTAGGAGAAACTAAAAATCAACTGATCAGTCGGGGCGTAGCGCAGCTTGGTAGCGCACTACAATGGGGTTGTAGGGGTCGGAGGTTCAAATCCTCTCGCCCCGACCAAATGTCAGTTATTCTTTCTACAAATCCACTTTGTTAATAAGTCACATTTTTTTTGTGAATTTCTAACAGAATATAAATGTTTTTAGGAGGAAGATAACCCTAACGTGAATGAAAACAGCCACGTTATATCCTCCTAAATTATACCGCTTTCAATTGAAAGCGGTTTTTTTATATCTTCTCCATTCTCTTGTTTTTCAGGTAATTTGTCACTTTTCCTAAGGCAATTGATCACTGATAACTTGACTGTACAAGGTCAAAATAATTCGTAAGTTAATCAAAAAAGGTGATTAAAATGAATTATGATGACGATATCAATTACGAAGATATGGACGATTTAGCTCTTCCTGACCACATTGAATGGAATAATGATCAACCCGATGAATTTTCCCTCAATGAATTACAAATGATTGAATGGTAGGTTAATTTGATAGGACTTTGTATTGTTGTTTTTTCTAGATGAGACAGTAGCTATTATTAAATTTTGAGTAATTATTCAGCGTATTTAATTTAGCTAAAATCACTCAATATCAGTGGCTTATGGAAGAAGTGTATGT
>CAZGYJ010000087.1:0-12552 GCA_964530345.1 uncultured Methylomonas sp. | reverse complement strand
AGCTTGCTAATTTAGCTCCAAATAACGCAAGCCTAGATAAATGGCATCATCATCTTCATTTCGATTAACCCAGATTATTTTGGCCATTGCCTCAAGATTCAGTTTATCTGATATGACTTTAGCATCGGAACCGGCCTGAATTTTTATATTTTCAGGCTCAACTATTCTCAATCTCATACCCTCAACAGAAAAATCCAGACATTCGAAATCAATTTCATGATCCTGGATAAAAAGAGAGCCAAATTTTTGTAACTTTTTACGGTAGGATCTTCGCTTGCGCCACATTTTCCCGGCATTGTGCATGACATCGCGAAATTCCAGGCCCATGATGATTTTGCCATCCTCATCCCGCACCCAAACCAGTTCTACATCACCAGTCAAGCCAAGCTCTTCAACAAAAATTTCTGCAATATTATTGGATTCGATAATTTGAGCAACATCACTGACTGAATGGACCAGGACACCCGGAGTCACTTCGATCTGCATGCCTCTAACTGAAATATCATAACCCTTGAAATCCAGTTTCTCACCGCCCAGAAAAATACTACCGTTGGAAGTTAAATTTTTTCTAAATTCTTTTCTATCTTGAATCATTACGCATTGGCCAAATGGTTTGTTGATTAAAACCTGAATCCGTGACTTCAGTGCGGATTCAGGTAGAACTTTAACACGATATGAAGAATCGTTCAGCACAAGCTTACATAAATGTAATCAAAATTCAATCAGGATAGATATTGATTAGCACGAGAATTAAGAAGCCGCACCTTAAAAATTAACTATAGCCTAAATATGGAAAAAAACCGGGATCGTCAGGCAAATTTATAAACCCCTGCCCCAATGATGACAAGCGCAACCATTGCCCAACCAATGCGATCCATGTAAACACGCAGTGAAGACTCCAAGCGCTCTCCTCCCCAGGCCAGAAGCATCGCAACTATAAAAAATCGAGTGCCCCTTCCGATAAAAGAAGCAATGGCAAAGGGCAGCAATGCCATCGATAAAGCCCCTGCTGCAATGGTAAAAACCTTGTAAGGAATTGGAGAAAAACCAGCGATAAAAACTGCCCAAACTCCCCACTCCTCAAACCATTGTTTGCTTAATAGATACTTGTCCCAATAATGAGTCCCTTGTAGCCATCCAGAAACAATATCAAAAGCGAAATAGCCAATGGTATAGCCAAGCATACCGCCTAAAACTGAAGCAATGGTTGTCAATAAGGCAAAAGAAATTGCTTTTTTGGGTTGCGACAAGGCCATAGGCATCAGCATGACATCCGGTGGCACCGGGAAAAATGAAGATTCTGCAAAACTTAGAGCAAATAGATATTTCGGTGCGTGACGATGCTTTGCCCATGTCAAAGCCATATCATATAATTTTTGAAACATGACTTAGCTGACCCCGCCAGTCAAAAAAGGAACAAAGCTGACCGGTTCCAGGGCTTCCACCTGAAAACCTTCTTTAGTATGCGTAATACGGTGCAACTCCTGTGATCTTGAGCCGCCCAAAGGAATGATCATGACACCTCCTGGCGCAAGTTGCTCCAATAATGTTTCTGGAATGTCTTCAGGCGCAGCGGCAACAAGAATACCATCATAGGGCGCATGTTCTGACCAACCCCAACCTCCATCGCTATGTAAAAAATCAACTTTTCTTAGCCGTAGGTCATACAGGTGTTGCTTGGCTTTCTTTTGTAGCGGCATGATTCTCTCAACCGAATACACATAACTCACCAATTGAGCAAGAATTGCGGTTTGATAACCGCAACCTGTACCAATTTCCAGCACTTTTTCCATATCGGGTTTTGTTTCCAGTAGCAGCTCAGTCATTCTGGCAACAATATATGGTTGTGAAATGGTTTGATTGAACCCAATAGGCAAAGCGGTATCTTCATAAGCTCTGCTGGCCAATGCATCATCTACAAATATATGCCTGGGCGTTTGACGCATGGCATCCAGAACCTTTCGATCCTTTATTCCTTGTGTCCGTAACCGGTCAATCATCCTTTCCCTGGTACGGCGTGAAGTCATGCCAATACCCTGTATTCTCGGGTTTTCTATCATCGTATTTAAGGTAACCATTTTGCTATTTTATCCAGACTTTGATAACGCGTTAAATCCAGTTGTAAAGGGGTAACAGAAACATAATTTTCTCTAATTGCACAAAAATCTGTGCCTGGCCCGGCATCTTGTTCAGGTCCGGCTGGGCCAACCCAGTAAATAGGCCTGCCACGAGGGTCTTCAGTTTTAATCACAGACTCGGCCTTATGCCGCTGACCCAAGCGTGTAGCCTGAAAACCTTTAATATCCTCATAAGGTAAATCAGGTACATTAACATTCAACAAAGTATCTTTTGGTAAGGGATTATCCAATAATTGCTTCAATAACTGAACAGCAACCTGACCCGCAGTAGCAAAATATTTTGCTTCATTACCAACCAGTGAAATAGCAACGGCCGGTAATCCCAAAAAACGGCCTTCGGTTGCAGCGGCTACTGTTCCTGAATACAACACATCATCGCCCATGTTAGCACCATGATTAATGCCCGCAAAAATCATATCCGGCTCTTGTTCCAGCAAGCCAGTAATCGCCAGATGCACACAGTCTGTTGGCGTGCCATCAACACGAATAAAACCGTTTTCTGCTTTGCTCGCTCTGAGCGGCATTTCGAGCGTCAACGAATTACTGGCAGCACTACGGTTTCTGTCAGGTGCAACTACCGTTATTTCAGCGTGTACAGCCAACGCTTCGGCCAAGGCATTAAGGCCTTCCGACAAATAGCCATCATCATTGCTTAAAAGTATATGCATATTTTCTCTTAAATCTTCAAAAATGCATTAAAATTGATTCTATAATTTATTGATTTATACCCCAGCATAATTACGGGCCAGCACTTTTTTAAATATAAATCCTTAAAAACCAAATGATTCCATATTCTTTTTATTTACATACATTAAGATTGTCGTACATAATAGCAAAAATACTGACTGGATAGACAGTTAACGTGACAAAAAATAGCCCTGATCCAGATGATATTGAATTGTTCCGGAAAACAGTCGGAAAAGTAACCCCTGTCAAAAATGACCGGGTGGGAATCAACACCAAACCGAAACCCAAGCCAAAACCTCAAGCCAAACCGGTCGATTATAAAGAAAATTTCCTGCATGACAGTTTTCATGAAACTGAACAATTGAGCAACGAAGACCGAATGTCTTTTATCAGTCCCGGGCTGCAAAAAAATATTTTGAAAAAACTCAAAAAAGGCCATTTTGGTATGGACAACGAACTTGATCTGCATGGTTTAACCAGCGCGGCCAGCAAGCAGCAGTTACTCAAATTTTTATATTTCTGCATAGAAGATGGCGCTCGTTGTGTGCGCATCATCCACGGTAAGGGATATCGTTCATCTGATAATTTTCCGGTGCTAAAAAACAATCTTAATTTATGGCTACGGCAACATCAGGATGTATTGGCATTTTGTTCCGCGCCAGCTCGCGAAGGCGGTACCGGCGCAGTTTATGTACTGCTTCGTCTAGCTCCAAAATACCGCGAACAGGAAGATGCCGAGGAATAACCGGTACCAAACAAATGGAATCATGCCAATTTTTTCCAACAGTCTCAAAAACCAGCCGATCGTCAAATAAGCCACAACACCAGAAACCAATGCGCCAATCGCCATTAAATCCCAGGGCACTGGATCACCGGATTTTATTAACTCCACGGTCACCAACATTCCGGCTAATGCAATCGTTGGAATGGATAACAAAAACGAAAAGCGAGCGGCTTGCTCACGCTTTAATCCGGTTAACAAACCCGCAGTGATAGTAATACCGGAACGAGATGTACCAGGTATTAATGCCAATGCCTGAAACATCCCTACCAAAAGAGCATCACGCAAAATAACTTCTGTTCGTTGTTCTTTGGCTGTTTTTTCAGACCACCACAAAAGCAGAGCGAAAATTATCGTCGCCGAAGCAACTACCATGGGTGAACGAAGCATTTCATTGATCTTATCAGGTAACGAAATACCAACCAGACCTACAGGAATTGTCCCCAGAACAACATACCAGGCTAACCTTGAATTAACAGTTGCGGGTTTGCCTTTCAGGGAGGCAAACCAGTCAATAATGATTTCAGCTAAATCTTTTCGATAGTACAAAACCACTGCCGCTAAAGTGCCGATATGCACAGCAACATCAAAAGCCTGGCCCTGATCTTCCCAACCACTAAGAACTGGCACCAATAACAAATGTGCTGAACTGGAAATCGGTAAAAATTCAGTCAGCCCTTGCAACAAGGCAAGCGCAACCGCCTGTATAATATCCATTAATTATCCTTTTTTATAGTTTAAACATTCACGTAACACTGCAGTTGCATAACTTCCCGCAGGTAAAAAAAATTTTAATTTGATCGTTCTTTCATCTTCAAAATTCCAGACTAAAGAATCGGCATTAACACGTAACGTCCTTCTTTGCTGCTTTAATCCCATTTTTTCTAGACCATTTACTAATTCACTAAATCGGTCGATGATGGCCTTTTCAATAGCTAAAGCTTGTCCACAAAGTTCTGATTGTCCCTCACCCCATAAAGCGCCTGTAGCATGAATCTTACCTGAGACACAACGCTGCATCAGTTCCTCGTCCAGATTTTCTGCTTTAAAATAACTGCCTGATTGATTCAACATCATTAAATCACCGGTAATAGCCTGATTCCAGTTTCCACTATTTACCCGATGCGCTAAAATCTGGTTAAAAACGAAGGATCGTGCTGCAGACAAATAAATACTCCGCTGATTTTTTTTAAATTTGGCGCCTCGAAATAATTGCAATGCTTTTGCAACATTTTGACCTGAGCGGCCAAAGCGTTGCTCGCCAAAATAATTTGGCACCCCTTGTTGTTTTATGATTTCGAGTCGTTTGATAATTTCCGTTTTATCTCCCTGCCACTCTCTAATTGTGATAACAAATTGATTACCCGTTAAAGCTCCTCGTTTCAGCTTGCGGAGGTGCCTTTCAATCTTTCTTATTTTTATGGAATCAGTTTCAAAATGTTGCCAATCAGGTTCATGCTTGCCTGGCAACCAAACACTAAACCATTGCGTTGTCACAGCATGCCTGTCTTTTAACCCTGCAAAACCAATATCCCGTCTTTTGACATTTGCTATACGCGCTAATTGCCCTGCAACATAATCGGTATTTTCACCGCGCTTTTCAATTTCCAGGAAAATATGCTCACCTTGACCTTCAGGTACAAAACCAAGCTGCTCATGAACAATAAAGTCCTCTGTTTTTTGCCGAATGAGACCCTGGCTCGAAGGCTTATCATACGCATAAGGCAAGTCTTCCACATCATCCATGATTCTTCAGGAGATTATTTTTCAATCAAAACTACAGCCTGAACAGCAATACCTTCTTTTCGCCCTTCAAAACCCAGTTTTTCAGTTGTCGTCGCTTTAACATTGACCTGATCAATCTCCACGCTTAAATCAGCCGCAATATTCTGGCACATTGCAACAATATGCGGCGCCATTTTAGGCGCTTGGGCAATAATGGTAATATCGGCATTCACCAAGCTATAACCTTTTTTCTGAACAATATCATAAACGTACCGCAACAGCACCCGACTGTCTGCACCTTTAAACTCAGGATCAGTGTCAGGAAAATGTTTACCAATATCGCCTAAAGCCGCCGCACCCAACAAGGCATCACAAAGCGCATGGAGCACTACATCTCCGTCAGAATGCGCTTCAAGACCTTGTTCATAGTCTATTTTAACGCCCCCCAAAATAACATCGCCGTCCGGCTTGAAACGATGCACGTCATAACCTTGCCCTATTCTAATCATTGCCGCTCCATATAAAATTCTGCCAATGCCAAATCTTCCGGCCTGGTAATCTTGATGTTATCCGGCCTGCCAGAAATAATTTCAGGATGAAAACCCTGAAGTTCAATTGCACTGGATTCATCAGTTACTACTGCTTGTTTTTCAGCGGCATCCAGCAAAGCGTTTTTGAGTAAGGAATAACGAAACATTTGTGGCGTCAATGCACGCCAAATGCGATTTCTGTCAATAGTTTCGGTTATTTTATTTGTTTCAACATTTTTCAAGGTATCGTGGGACGGTAATGCCAGAATACCGCCAATTTCAACAGCTTGTAATGTCTTTACCAGCAAATTGATATCTTCGCTAGTAATACACGGTCTGGCAGCATCATGAACCAAAACCCAATCATCTTCTGCTGCATGGCCTTCAAGAAATTTTAATCCTGATAATACCGAATCCGCCCTTTCCTTGCCGCCCTTGGCAGTCAGTATTTTGGGGTGCTTGGAAATATCCAGTTCCGGCCAATATGGATCTTCTGGAGAAATAGCAACTGCTATTGCTTCAAAAACATCGCTGTCAAGCAATCGGTTTAAGGTATGTTCTATGACGGTTTTGCCAGCCAAAGGCAAATATTGTTTTGGTCTGTCAGCCAACATCCGCTTACCCACACCGGCTGCCGGAACAATACCCCAGAATTTAACTGATGAATTCATTTTTATTTTTGAATACTAACGAAAAACCTTCCATAATCGCAATGAGACAATCAATTGTTTTCACGCGCCTGCTTTGCTATACGCCAATGAATCCAAAAAACGATTGCAGCAACCAGCAGAATAATAATATATTTAATAACGTCGGCAACGGACTCTTTTTTCATTCTTTCAACTTCCATTTTCCGAAATTGTTTGGTTTTTTCCAGATTTTCAAGTGGATCGGGAGGAGTAGGAATTGTGACACCAGTATTTGTTCCGCTTTGTTGAAATTCGACAAGGGGTGGTGGATAAAAAACAGGTGGTGGCGCAATGATTGAAGGAAAGGTAGTCTTAACCAGTGTATATATCAACAAGCCACTGACGATACTCAAACAACCGACTGTTACAAAACAAACAGCCAACGCATAAATTTCCTGCAACCGAGTGCTCATAATAACTTCCTGATTAAGTTATTCAATTACCTGAAAAAAAGACTCATTTTCCTTGATCATTCCCAAATCATATCGAGCCCTTTCTTCAATTGCTTCCTGACCCTTTCTTAAGTCTAGTACTTCAGCATATAGCTCATCATTACGTTCGCGTTTTTGTTCTGCCTGTTTTTTCAGGACGGCTAAACGCTGTTGATATTGTAAAACTTGCTCCACGCTGCCATCACCAAACCATAAGCGATACTGGAGATGCAAGGTCAACAAAATAATAATGCCAATAAGCAGTTTGATTTTGTAATCCTCTTTGTTTTTGTCGCAAGTCAGACAAGCAATCACAAGAAATATTACTCGTCCAACCCGCTTTTGAAATTAATTTACAACATCTTGAAAGCACTACGACCTGCGTACTCAACCTGTTCGCCTAATTCTTCCTCGATTCTCATCAACCGATTATACTTGGCAATACGATCAGAACGGCTTAAGGAGCCGGTTTTGATCTGCCCGGTTGCAGTAGCAACGACTAAATCAGCAATTGTGGTATCTTCGGTTTCTCCGGAACGATGTGATACGACTGCGGAATACGATGCATCATGCGCCATATCAATTGCCGCTCGCGTTTCTGTCAAAGTACCGATTTGATTAACTTTAATCAGGATGGAATTAGCAATATGCTTTTCAATACCTTGTTTAAGGATAGCAGGATTTGTGACAAACAAGTCGTCTCCTACCAATTGAATTTTGTCACCCAGTTTTTCTGTTAATAATTTCCAGCCATCCCAGTCATTTTCGTCCATACCATCTTCAATGCTGATAATAGGATATTTGTTCACCCAATCAACAAAAAATTCAGCCATCTGCTCTGAATTAAATTGTTTGTTTTCGGATGCCAGATTATAAACACCATCATGGTAATATTCAGAACTTGCTGCATCCAGCCCCAAATAGATATCTTCTCCGGGTCTGTAACCAGCATTTTCAATCGCCTGCAATATCACACTAATGGCAGCTTCATTGGAAGGCAGATTTGGGGCAAAACCACCCTCATCACCGACTGTGGTAGTCATTCCTTGATCAGTCAATACCTTTTTTAAATGATGAAAAACTTCAGCCCCATAGCGTATTGCTTCACGAAAAGTTGGCGCACCAACCGGTAAAATCATAAATTCCTGTAAATCAACGCTGTTATCGGCATGAGAACCGCCATTGATAATATTCATCATCGGAACCGGCATGCTGAAAGCACCAGTGCTATTCAAATACCTGTATAAAGGAATACCCCCATCTTTTGCCGCCGCATGTGCAGCCGCCATAGAAACTCCCAAAATAGCATTCGCGCCAAGACGTGCCTTATTGTCAGTACCATCCAGCTCAATCATTTTATTATCAATTGCTGTCTGATCTGCGGCATCCATCCCAATCAATGCTTCACGAATTTCGGTTTTGATATTTTCAACCGCTTTTAACACACCTTTTCCTAAATAACGGGATTTGTCCCCATCGCGTAACTCGATAGCTTCACGCTCGCCTGTTGAAGCGCCAGAAGGCACCATAGCGCTGCCAACAATTCCTGATGCCAGAATGACATCGGCTTCTACCGTTGGATTTCCCCGGGAATCAAGTATTTCTCTTGCTTTAATATCTACTATTTCAGCCATTTATTTTCCTATAAAGTTGTTTCTATCAAAGGTTTGGATTTTACTGTTTGATCGATGGAAACCAAAATTTCCAACAATTCTTTCATTCGATGTAACGGCCAGGAGTTTGGACCGTCACTTTTCGCCTGCTCGGGATTTGGATGAGATTCCATAAAAATTCCTGCAATGCCTACCGCCATCGCTGCTCGCGCTAACACCGGAACAAACTCACGCTGACCGCCTGAGCATGTACCCTGTCCTCCTGGCAACTGAACTGAGTGGGTCGCATCAAAAACTACTGGACAATCGGTATCTCTCATGACGGCAAGAGAACGCATATCTGAAACCAGATTATTATAGCCAAATGAAACGCCCCGTTCACACGCCATAATTTGCTGATTACCAGTCGCTTTTGCTTTTTTTACTACTTGAATCATGTCCCAAGGCGCTAAAAACTGGCCTTTTTTAATATTGACAGGTATGCCCTGCTTAGCAACATTCTGGATAAAATTGGTCTGGCGACACAAAAACGCCGGGGTTTGCATCACATCGACAACGCTGGCTACTTCTGCCAGCGGTGTGTCTTCATGAACATCAGTCAATACCGGAACACCAATCTGTTTTTTCACTAGTTCCAGAATTTTCAAGCCCTGCTCAACACCCAAACCACGAAAACTCTCGTGTGAAGAACGATTTGCCTTATCAAAAGACGATTTATAAATGAAAGGAATATTCAAGCTTGCGGTTATTTCTTTCAAAGCGCCTGCGGTATCTAATGCCAGTTGTTCACTTTCAATAACACAGGGTCCAGCAATCAAAAAAAAAGGCTGATCCAGTCCAGCCGAAAAATTACATAACTTCATGCTTTTGCTCCTGTGTTTGTGCATGTTCTGATGCGGCTTTTACAAAGCCAGTAAACAATGGATGTCCTTTCCGCGGGGTTGAGGTAAATTCAGGATGGAACTGGCAAGCCAGAAACCAGGGATGATCAGGTATTTCAATAACTTCTACCAGACGCCCATCCAGTGATTTGCCTGAAAAACTCATTCCTGCCTGCTCTAGCTGTTCAAGGTACTGGTTATTAAACTCATAACGATGCCGATGTCTTTCTTTAATCACATCTTTCTGATAAAGATCATGAACCAAAGTATTTTCCAATATCCGGCATTTTTGAGCGCCCAGCCTCATAGTCCCGCCCAAATCAGAATCTGTACTCCGAACTTCTAATTGACCATCTTCATCCATCCACTCTGTAATCAAGCCAATGACTGGATGGGGGGTGGTCTGCAAAAATTCGGTACTGTGCGCTCCTTCCAGCCCTGCCGCATCTCTGGCAAATTCGATAACCGCCAACTGCATTCCTAAACAAATACCTAAATATGGAATTTTGTTTTCCCGTGCGTACTTGATTGTGGCAATTTTACCTTCTGTTCCTCTCTCTCCAAATCCCCCCGGAACCAGAATCGCATCAGCCTCCTGAAGACGTCCAACTCCTTCTTCTTCAATAATCTCTGAGTCGATATATGCAATTCTGACCTTGCTTCGAGTTTTAAACCCGGCATGAATCAATGCTTCATTCAACGATTTATAAGCATCCATATGATCGACATATTTTCCAACAATAGCAATTTTAACTTCGTGCTCAGGATGAGTGGCGGCCTCAACCACTTCGTGCCATTCACTTAAATCTGCTGGTGGCACATCCAAACGAAAATGATCAACCACCAGATCATCCAGCTTCTGTTCGTGAAGCAAAATCGGAATACGGTAAATGGTGTCGGCATCCACTGCAGAAATAACCGCTTTTTCTGAAACATTGGTAAACATGGCAATTTTTCGGCGTTCCCCTGCGGGAATAGGCTGCTCGGACCGGCAGATCAAAATATCAGGTTGAATCCCAATTGAACGGAGTTCTTTAACGGAATGCTGGGTCGGCTTGGTTTTAATCTCACCGGCAGAGGCAATATAAGGAACCAGCGTTAAATGAATAAACAAAGCACGATCATGCCCCAGTTCAATCTGCATTTGTCTGATGGCTTCCAAGAATGGTAAAGACTCAATATCGCCTACCGTACCGCCAACCTCAATGATGGCCACATCCTTGCCTTCTGCGCTTTCATGAATGCGCCGTATAATTTCATCAGTAATATGAGGGATAACCTGAACCGTTGCCCCTAAAAACTCTCCCTTGCGTTCCTTGCGTAACACATTTTCATAGACCTGACCCGTTGTAAAATTATTTTTTTGGGTCATGGTGGTTCTTAAAAACCTTTCGTAATGCCCTAAATCAAGATCAGTTTCAGCGCCATCATCAGTAACAAAAACCTCGCCATGTTGAAAAGGACTCATGGTGCCAGGATCAACATTGATGTATGGATCCAGTTTGGTCAGGGTGATATTTAACCCCCTTGCTTCAAGAATTGCGGCAAGTGATGAGGCTGCAATTCCTTTGCCCAATGATGATACTACCCCACCGGTGATAAAAATATATTTTGTCATGAAGCTGAAAAAGTTTGATGCATGGTAATAGCGAGAGAGAATCTGCAATAAAACCCTCTATTGTAATCGACATTTATTTTTTCTTCATGACTTTCATGAAAAATTGCTAATGTTGGTTTCTTGAAATTAAATCCATCCACTCAGCGAAGCCATGCCAATTTGCAACAATCTCCTAGTTCTCCATAAAATTCAGCTGCCACCCAATTTTCTCCAACGGCAACCAAGCGCCCATCAAAATATAAAAAAGGAATCCTGGCTCTTTCCCATGGAGGAATACTCGCTTCTTGAAATAGATTTTTGAGTTTACGATGCCCTTTTCTGCCGGGCAAAATAAGCGTTTCGCCACCTTGCCGATACCCCACTTCAATTATTTTTGCTTGGCGCCAATATCTAGCCTCAATACCCGAACCAGAACTAACAATTCTCAAAACACCATTATTTTCAAGATTTAATTCAGCTTGATTTTTTGACCAGCCAAGTTTTTTTGTCGTATCAATCCCGGGCTGCTTAGGCAAGGCGTAAATTTTGTCTTGAAAACGCCTAACTGATAAATTCTGGAATCGTAATTCGGGACATCTATCGTCACGAGCATTTATAACTTCGTCTAGAACTTGCTTGACGAATTGTTCAGAAGGCATTTTTTTCGTTATCTGATACAACCATTTCCTGATTGCGAATGGCTGTTCATTTTTTTCTAACTTTACAAGTTCCTGAATTAATAAAATATTAGCATTTTCATTAATCATTGCGGAATAACGTTGCTCAGTTAACTCACCGAGCAATTGCTCTGCCCCGGCACAATGCCGCGCCGAACGACTGATTGTCTTGTCAACAGACGGCCAGCGCTTCTTGATTAATGGAACAATCTCGTTCCGCAAATAATTTCGATCAAAATCATTCAGCACATTGGTTGGATCTTCAATCCAGTGCAATTTATGCAGTGCCGCATAATCTTTAATCTGTTGCTTTGAAACATCGATAAAAGGCCTTAACAAAATCCCCTTTCCAAAATCCATCTTTTCAGGCATTCCAGAAAGACCTGCCAATCCAGCTCCGCGAAACAACTGTAAAAGAACAGTTTCCAACTGATCTTCCCGGTGCTGGGCAAGCAATAACACATCATTTTCTGCCAATAACGATTGTAATGCCTGATAGCGTGCATTTCTGGCTGTCTCTTCAGGACTTTCACGTCTTTTTTGCCGGGCATCTACAGATAGTTCCCGGAAACCAATGCCCAGCAAACTTGCAATATGAGCACAATGCGCCGCCCAACTATTCGCCTGCTCTTGCAAACCGTGGTTTACATAAACAGCAGTAATTTTATCCTTAAGACTTGAAGTGGCGCTTAAATGCAATAAAACATGAGAATCCACACCCCCACTATATGCAACAAAAATCCGCTTGGCAGCATGGCAAGCAGACTGAATTTCGGTTTTTTTGTTATCAAAAACCTGTTCAA
>CAZGYJ010000086.1:7060-12556 GCA_964530345.1 uncultured Methylomonas sp. | reverse complement strand
TAAAAAAGTTATAATGGACAATTTCACGTTTTCCAGAAATATTAAATGACGCCAGAGCTGTTTAATGATTATGTTCAACAGGGATATAATCGAATACCCATTTTCAGAGAAGTGCTTGCTGATCTTGACACCCCTTTAAGCGCCTATTTAAAATTAGCGGATGGGCCTTATTCCTATCTCTTTGAATCAGTTCACGGTGGCGAACAATGGGGGCGCTATTCGATTATTGGACTGCCTTGCAACACTATCGTCAAAGTTCATGGTAGCTCTATCGAGATACAAAAAAACAATCAGATTATTGAGACTGCGGAACATGACAATCCATTAATCTGGATTGAACAATTTAAACAGCGCTATAAAGTCCCTGATCTTCCTGAAGTCCCCCGCTTTAATGGCGGCCTGGTGGGATATTTTGGTTACGAAACCATCGGCTATATTGAACCCCGCCTGCATTCCAGCGGCAAACCTGACCCATTGGAAAATCCTGATATTTTACTGATGGTTTCAGAGGAAATTTTGGTTTTTGACAATTTATCTGGAAAAATGCTGCTGTTAACTCATGCTGATCCGGCTGATGAAAATGCTTTTGAGCAAGCCAACAGTCGCTTGGATAAGTTGGTCGCGCGATTGCATGAAGAAAAAGCAAAACCTGAATCACATAGCAGCCCTAAACAAGTCCACGAAAAAGATTTTGTATCTGGCTTTACCCAACAAGGCTTTGAAGATGCAGTACGGAAGGCAAAAGAATATATCGTTGCCGGCGATATTATGCAAGTCGTTCTTTCCCAACGATTATCCGTCCCTTATGCGGCGCCACCTCTGGATTTATATCGCGCCTTGCGCTGCTTGAACCCTTCACCTTATATGTATTATCTGAATCTGGATGATTTCCATATCGTTGGTTCATCGCCAGAAATTCTGGTACGCCTGGAAGATGATACGGTTACCGTCAGACCCATTGCCGGCACCCGTCCGCGGGGCAAAACGCCCGAGCATGATATTGAACTTGAGAACGATTTACTCAATGACCCTAAAGAGCTGGCAGAACATTTGATGCTCATTGATTTGGGCAGAAATGATACCGGTCGGGTGGCTGAAATTGGCAGTGTAAAATTAACTGACAAAATGATTGTTGAACGCTATTCCCATGTGATGCATATTGTGTCCAATGTCACCGGAAAATTGCAGCAAGGGAAAGATGCTTTTGATGTTTTTGCTGCAACTTTTCCGGCGGGAACCGTCAGTGGGGCGCCAAAAATCAGGGCAATGGAAATCATCGATGAGCTGGAACCCATTAAAAGGGGCGTATATTCTGGTGCAGTCGGCTATTTATCCTGGTCTGGCAACCTTGACACCGCCATTGCGATCCGTACAGCAGTCATTAAAGATAACACACTCCATATTCAGGCTGGCGCAGGAATTGTTTATGATTCGATACCAACCAATGAATGGGATGAAACAATGAATAAGGGACGTGCGATTTTTCGTGCAGTCAATATGGCGGAAGCCGGACTTAACGGAGGGAAAAGTTAATGGCCACCAGAATTGTCATGGTCGATAATTATGATTCTTTTACCTATAACCTGGTGCAGTATTTCGGTGAGCTGGGCGCAGATGTCACTGTGGTTAGAAATGATCAAGTGAGTATCGAAGATATTAAAGCATTATCTCCCGATAAAATAGTGATCTCCCCCGGCCCCTGCACCCCCAAAGAAGCTGGAATTTCCGTAGCAACCATCCATGAATTTTCCGGCGTTTATCCTATTTTGGGTGTCTGCCTTGGTCATCAAAGCATCGGCCTCGCTTTTGGCGGAAAAATTGTTCATGCAAAAAAAATCATGCACGGCAAAACATCCATGGTCTTTCATCATAATCAAGGTGTTTTCAAGAACCTGGATAATCCCTTTGAAGCCACCCGTTATCATTCACTGGTGATTGACCAACAAACATTACCCGAATGCCTGGAAATCACGGCATGGACACAAGATCAAAACGGTAATATTGACGAAATCATGGGAGTACGCCATAAGACCCTCGATATTGAAGGCGTGCAGTTTCACCCTGAATCTATCCTGACTAAACATGGTCATGATCTGTTGCGTAATTTTCTGGAGCGAGGCTGAAAATGGATATGCAAAAAGCCATACAGACTGTATTGGATAAAAAAAATCTAAGCCGGGACGAGATGAAACAAGTCATGCGTCTGATTATGGGCGGCGAAGCAACACCCGCGCAAATCGGTGGCTTTCTAATCGCTTTACGCTGCAAGCAAGAGACTGTTGATGAAATAGCGGCAGCAGCGGAAGTTATGCGAGAACTCGCAACGCCAATTGAAATATCAGGCGATCACATTATAGACACCTGCGGTACTGGTGGCGATGGTGCAAATACTTTTAATATTTCGACAGCCAGCGCTTTTGTTGTTGCGGCAGCAGGCGGTAAAGTTGCAAAACATGGCAACCGATCTGTTTCCAGCAAGTCTGGCAGCGCTGATGTGCTTGAAGCGGCCGGAGTAAACCTTGATCTATCTCCAGAACAGGTGGCTCAGTGCGTAAATAAAATTGGCGTGGGCTTTTTATTTGCCCCTCATTACCACGGCGCAATGAAACACGCAATCGGACCACGCAAAGAAATGGGAGTCAGAACCTTGTTTAATCTGCTTGGACCATTGTCAAATCCGGCTGGCGCGCCCAATCAATTAATCGGCGTGTTTTCAAAACACTGGATTGAACCAATGGCTCAGGTACTGCAAAAATTAGGCAGCAAACACGTTTTAATCGTAAGCGCAGAAGACGGTCTGGATGAAATCAGCATTTCCTCTCCGACTCATATTGCTGAACTTAAAGATGGCAAGATCACAACTTTCGTCATCACCCCGGAACAATTTGGCATTAATAATGGCTCACTTTCTGATTTATCAGTCACGGATGCCAAATCCAGCTTAAAAAAAATAAATTCTGTACTCGATAACCTAGATGGACCTGCCAAAGATATTGTCTTATTAAACGCCGGAGCTGCCATTTACGCAGCCAATATCACTGACTCATTTGAGACTGGAATCAACACAGCCAGAAAAGTCATCGAAAATGGTTCCGCTAAAGCAAAATTAGAAGCTCTGATCGAAATAACTCATTAATAAATTAACTCCAAAAAAATGTCTGACACTCCTGATATTCTTAAAAAAATTTTAGAAACAAAAGCGAATGAAATCGCCAGAAGAAAAACTCGCATGTCCAGCTCCGACCTGGAAGAAATTGCCGGCGATTTGGGATCAACTCGCGGTTTTTATAACGCCCTGGCAAGCAAGGTTCAAAGTAAAAAACCCGCCATTATCGCTGAAATCAAGAAGGCTTCTCCAAGCAAAGGCGTTATAAGGGAAGACTTTCAGCCCACGGAAATTGCTCAAGATTATGCCATGAATGGCGCAACCTGTATTTCAGTATTAACCGACAAGGAATACTTCCAAGGTTCGGAAGTCTATCTACAAATGGCCAGACAAGCTTGTCCTCTTCCCGTATTAAGAAAAGACTTTATCATTGATCCTTATCAAATCATCGAATCAAGAGCAGTTGGCGCTGATTGTATTTTATTGATCGTTTCAGCGTTATCTGAAAATCAAATGCAAGAACTCGCAGTAGCAGCCAAACAACATGGAATGGATGTGCTGATTGAAGTCCACAACCAAGAAGAGCTGGAGCTGGCTTTATCACTGGAAACTCCGCTAATTGGTATAAACAACCGGAATTTACACAGCTTTGAAACTTCTTTGCAAACAACCATAGATTTAAAAGCACTAATTCCCGAGGGTCGTCTTGTCATTACCGAAAGCGGCATCCATACCCCGGAAGACGTTCAACTAATGCTTGATAACGGCATATTTAGTTTTCTTGTCGGCGAAGCGTTTATGAAAGCCGAACGACCAGGAATAAAAATGCGTGAACTGTTTAAAGTATAGTTTTTCTCCAGTGCCAAAAAATTAAGCGATGCATAGTTTAAAAACCCCTTCTCTTGGATTCAACGCAACAGGAAAAGTGATAGTGTAATCTCCACTTTTCCTATATAAACAATGACTTTCAAGTTACTGATTGTATCAGTACCTCTTTTTTCCACGGAAACCTCGGCATTAATCAAAAGCTTCTAAAAAAGCTTTTTTACACCTGTCCTGGCAATAGCTGGTCAATCAATATCCACTTAACGAATGCTATTCCCCAAAAAAATTAAGAAAACTATTGACTTTTTTATTATTTCCAATAAAGAAACAATCTGTTTAATAATAGCGTTATTGTAAACCTATAAAAAACCTATATACTAATCACAAGTTCACAAACGGTGAACACTTTCTTTTTTAACTTTTTCAAAGGAACCATGAAAGACATTAAACGCGATATAGTTATTGGTTTATTATTTTTAACAGGCATCTGGGGCTTTATTTCAGGTGGCTATGTTTTTTCAGCATTAATGTTTGCTAGCGCTGCGATCTATAGCAACATCGCTGTAAAACCAAACCTGGAAGAAGCTGAAAGCTAGATTCCAACAAGCATATATCAATGCTTAGAATTCACCATTTTATATACCTCCTGGTGTAGTTACGAGCAGAACTCCTCCTCATGATTCTGCTTTCTCACCTCCAGCAACCTAAGTTGCTGGAGGTTTTTTTTTGTCAGTCATCTGTTCAAACTCAGGCACCAAGTCTTTTAATTTAGCCAAAATTCCTTCTTCACTTCCTTCCACACATTCTTTGACTAAAGCCTCAATCTGACCAGCCCAAATCTTCCCGTCATTACATCTGGCTTTAGCCAATAACAGTTTTTTGTAACCTGTTTCGATTAGTTGCTCATGAGGGTGAAACAACTCTTCATGCAATTTTTCACCCGGCCTCAGTCCAATAAATGCTATCTCAATATCCTCACCAGGGCGCTTACCACTTAGCCTGATCATTTGCTCGGCAAGATATTGAATTTTGATTGGCTCACCCATATCGAGGACAAAAACCTCTCCCCCTTTGCCTATAGTTTCTGCCTTCATAATTAACTGACAGGCTTCCGGAATGGTCATAAAATAACGGCTAATTTCCGGGTGAGTTACCGTAACAGGACCGCCGGCATGGATTTGTTTACGAAACAGCGGTACCACACTGCCGGCAGAATCCAGCACATTGCCAAATCGAACGGTGGTAAACGAAGTCTGATTAACATCGCTGATATTCTGACACAAGATTTCAGCCGCCCTTTTTGTCGCCCCCATCACGTTGGTCGGATTAACTGCCTTGTCTGTGGAAATCAGAATAAATCGGGAAATACCTGCTTTGATGGCCTGTTCCGCTAAAATTTTAGTGCCCAGCACGTTATTATGTACCGCTTCCCTGATTTGATTTTCCAGTAATGGCACGTGCTTGTATGCTGCCGCATGAAAAATAACATCAGGCCGACAACCTTCAAGCATCCGCTGCACTGCCACCCGGTCTGACACGTCGCCCAAAACTGCTCGAATATCAAG
>CAZGYJ010000086.1:0-6960 GCA_964530345.1 uncultured Methylomonas sp. | reverse complement strand
TCAACAATCCGTTGCATTTGCTTATCATTCGCCGAAGGAATGGCAATCAAAACCACATCCAGCTCCAGTCTCTCCACGAATCTCGGGATAGCAGAAATATCCCCAACCACCCGCAAACCGCGAATATTTCTTTTTCTCTTTCTGGGATCATCGTCTACAAAAGCCACCGCTACGTATCCGGAGTTGGGATCACTTTGTAAATCCCTAGCCAGCATTTCCCCTGCAGCGCCGGCACCTACGATTAATGCCTTTTTTCCTGATCCTTCTTTAAGCACCCGCTCCTTCCAAAACCGATAAAAAAACCGGGGCACACTTAAAAACACCAGTAATAAAAAGAAATATATCGGTAATACCGAACGTGGCAAATCTTCCATTCGGTTATATAGAAAAAAACTGAAGGCAATACAAAACACACCCGCCAAAACTACCTTTGAGATACACATCAAATCCGGTAGCGATGAAAAGCGCCAAACCCCCCTGTACAAACCAAACAACCAAAAAAAGAACGCCTGGATGAGCAGAACATACAAAAAATCCTGCCTGGCTGCTACCACATAATATTCCGGAATATCCATATTAAATCGCAGCCAGTAAGCGCCGAACCAGGCTACTGCAACCATGAATAAATCATGGATAAAGATATATAAACGAGAACGATGTTTAAATTTCACGTAATGCTTGGTGCCTTTTCAAGAAAAAAAGATGGTCGTAGTATATCAAAACTGCTAGTGTCAATCCTTGCCCGCTTTAAAATGGCGCGCCAGAAAAATCAATGGCAAATAAGCCACCAGCACACCAAACAGCCCCTTTGCCGGATTTATAAAAATCCATATTGCAATTGGCATCAGCCAAAATATATTTATCGCCCAGATATTCAACAATACTTTCAAATGCCCGTACTTTTTTGCCGCATGTTGATAGGCATGACTACAATGTGCCTGATACCATTTTTCTCCTCTAAGGAAACGGGTAATCAGTGTTATGGTCGCATCAATAATAAAAACAGCATAAACAATTAACCCAATCGGCAAAAAAACAGAAGAAAACTGGCTATAAATCAAAATCAACAATGCAATTGTAAATCCTAAAAAACCACTACCAATATCGCCCATAAAAATTTTTGCGCTTGGCCAGTTTAAAATGAGAAAACCCAGGCTCGATGCCCCCAGATAGAATCCAAACAAAGCCAAATTTTCATTGGCAAACCACATCATACTTGCAAGGGAAAGAAAAACAAAAATCGCTTCAGAACCTGCAATACCATCAATGCCATCCATAAAATTGAATAGATTTAATGACCACACCAAAAAGAACAAACTGGATAAAATTGCAATCACACCAGAAAATAGAGTTGCTGACTGGCCTTCCAAAATATACACTGCCAGCATTGCAGCGCAAATATGTACCAGCAAGCGCCAACGAGCCGCCAAAGGCTGATGGTCATCCCAAAAACCTATTCCTGCCACTGGCAAACCAGCTAAAAAGGCATAAAAGTAGTTACTCTCTATCGTATCTGTAAAAAATAAAAATAATAATACTGCATAAAAGGCAACAACAATTCCTAAACCTCCACCTCTGGGCGTAGGCAACTGATGAGAACTGCGGTGATTTGGAATATCCAGTAAATGCTGACGCGCATAAAACCGAACCAGCATAGTCACCGCCAATGAAATTAACACAGCGGCTAATAATAAGACTGCTGCCATCACCGCTTACTCCATTCAAGAAAATCAGCAACAGTTTTTCCAATTCCATGTTCAACGGAGTATGGCGGTTGCCAACCCAGTATCTCCCGATTTTTTTCTATATCGACCTGCAGTGAACCGCATAAACGCTCAACCTCCGGTTTCTTCCTAACCAACGCGGCAAAAAAATAGAGCCATGACACAGGAAAAGGAAATAACCGGGACGGTTTTTCCAAACATCTGGCGATATATTGAATTAATTCGGGAGTTGACAAATCCTGACCATCAGAAACCAAAAATACTTCACCATCCGCCTTTTCATGCAATATAACGGTTTTTATCAAGTCACATAAATTATCGATTCCAACCATACTTCTTTTATTTTTGACGCTCGCCAATGGAATAGGAAACCCTTTATTGGCAAGATTGATAAGCCGTAAAAAATTTCCCTTTACTTTTGGCCCGTATACGAGCGGCGGCCTGATAATTACTATTTCCAGACCAGTGTTTTTACGAATTTCCTGCAGCCCCTGTTCTGCCAGCCATTTGGAAAACGCATAAGGGTCTTGAGGGTTAACTTGATCCGAAGCGGCATAAATTTTTTCGGTTTGTTCTCCATGAACTTTTATCGTGCTAAAAAAAATCAACCTGCGCACTCCAGCCTTTGCAGCTTGAGTTGCTAAATTCAGTGTTCCCTCGGTATTAATTTTCTTAAATTCTGCAAGCGGATTAGATGCTGATTCCTGCATCACATGAACTCTGGCGGCCAAATGAATGACGATATCAATATCTTTTAAGGCTTTTTGCCAATCGGTTTGGGCATTGATATCTCCAACAACGACCGTTTCAATTTCTTCCGCAACCAGTTTTGGTTGAGATCTATAAGCCGCTCTGACCAAAAACCCTTCCGGCAATAATCGTTCAGATAAGGCAGAACCAATAAAACCATTAGCTCCGGTAATCAAAACCCTTGTCATTCAAGAAGCTCCTCGTACAACTTCATCGTTTCACTTATCACCTGCTGCTGGGAAAAAAACTGCCTGACCTTTTCCCTTCCCGCCTGGCCCATTTTTTCTCTCAATTCCGGCGATTTGATCAATTCCGCCAAAGCTTCTGCCAATTTCTCCACATTTCTTGAAGGCACCAGCAAACCATTAAGTCGATGTGAAACAATTTCTCGGCACCCAGGCATATCAGTCGTCACCACGGCTCGACCACATGCCCCAGCCTCAATCAAAATTCGGGGCACACCTTCACCATAATATGTCGGCAAAACTACAATATTGGTTTCTGCAAGCAAGGAGGGCATGTCCTTGACATTACCCAAGCGCTCTATCAGCCCTTGCTCATGCCATTGATCCAGAGTTTTCTCGGCTATGGCATTGATGGTGTCATGATCAACGATTCCTGCTACTTTTATTGTAAAATCAACATCTTGTTCTCTCAGTAGCCTTCCCGCATCGACCAAATCACCCAGGCCTTTATCCCACAGCAAACGTCCGGCAAACAATACAACTGGCTGTTCTGTATGTCGTTCAGGAACCTGATTAAAAACATCGATATCAACTCCCGCGCCCAAAATTGCAACCGCCTCATCTTTCCTACATAACCCGGTTTCTACAAAATAATCCCGGTCAGAATAATTTTCAAAAATCAGTTTCCTTTTGGTTTTGGTATCCGCAAGCTTATATAAGCAACGTACAATAGGCCTTACTACTCGAATAACAAGCGTTTTACCAGAAAAAATAATACCGGTACCGGTAACACTCATAACATAGGGAATTTTTAAAATATGGGCAATCAGACCAACAAAAATATTGGGCTTGATAGTGATGGAATGAATAATTTCTGGCTGGATAGCCTTAAGCAAGCGATACAAGTCGAATAATCTTAGAACACTGACAAAAGGGTTAATAGATCTTCGATCAATATTCCATACATGACAAACAAACCCAAATTCCGTCAATCGTTCAAAAATTTCAGGATCAGTCTGGCTCATAATGATATGCACTTCATCTCCGGAATCCAGCTTTGCCCTGGCCCGCTGCACCCAATGCAGATCAAAATACCAATCTACATTAATGACATAAACGAAAACTGAAGATTTTGGCATTAACGGCCTGCGCCTTTTTGCTCTTGAAGCCAGGATTGGAACATCAAAATATTCCACAAATCATAATGCCACAAACGCTGTCCGGATAAATGCTCCTGCCATTTCTGACGAATTGGCTGGACTTTGAAAAAACCTTCCTGCTGTAAGCGCTTTTCATCGAGCAAATCTTCAGCCCACTCGCGTAATGGCCCACGCAGCCAGGAATCAATCGGCACACCAAAACCCATTTTTGGCCGATCCATAATTTTTTGCGGAACATATTGGTACAAAACCTGCCGCAGCAACCATTTTCCCTGACCATTTCTGATTTTCATTGCCAACGGCAATTGCCAGGCAAATTCCACCACCCGATGGTCCAGCAACGGAATTCGGGTTTCCAGACTGACAGCCATACCCGCCCGGTCAACCTTGGTCAAAATATCATTGGGCAAATAATTCAAAGCATCAAGACACATCATTTGATGATAATGATTATTTAGCTGCGGCGGATCATCAAAATCAGTTAATGGTTCATTGCCTCCGATCACAACCTCGGCAGGATCATCCCATTGCGACATCATCCGCCGGTATAGAATATTTTTTCCACCATTGGCCAGTACCGGGGCTAATTTATGCAATTTGTCGCCACCAATTCCGGCACGAAAAGTTTCGTGTAATGGCGCGAATAATTTAAGAATCTGATTCCAATATCCGACTGGAACTGCCAGTAAAATTTTAGCGATAGCCTGCCGCAATGGTCCTGGAATTTTTTCAAGTTTCTGCCAGGCATTGGCAGTTTCAAAATACCTTTTGTAACCACCAAAAAATTCATCGCCACCATCGCCAGATAAAGAAACCGTGACATGCTGTTTCGCCAATTGAGAAACCAGACAAGTCGGCATTTGTGACGAGTCAGCAAAGGGTTCATCATAAATATTAGGCAGGGAAGGAATGATTTCTCTCACCTGTTCAGGTCGAACATATAATTCAGTATGATCAGTGCCGAGGTGTTTAGCTACTGCCTTGGCGTGTTCCGCCTCGTTATAACCTTCTTCATAAAATCCAATCGAAAAGGTTTTCACCGGGCGGCTGGATTGTGCTTGCATCAGGGCAACAACCGTAGTGGAATCATATCCTCCGGATAAAAAAGCGCCCAGAGGCACATCAGCAACCATTTGCCCTGCAACAGCACACTTCAATACGCTATCAAGCGATTTTATTGCTTCTTGGTCAGTTCCAGTAAAAACTTGGGTTTGGCCTCGTTGCGCCACATCCAGCATCGACCAATATTGAACCGGCTCGGGCAAATCTTGCTCGCCCGCATTAATCACCAGATAAGTACCAGGCATGAGCTTGAAAATATCCTGATAAATCGAATACGGTGCCGGCACATGATTAAACCGTAGCATTAAAGTCAAGGCATCACGGTTTATCTCTCCCTGCCACGAGGGATGCTGCCGCAATGCTTTCAATTCGGAGCCAAATAAAAACATGCCTTTTTGAAAACCATAGTAAAGCGGTTTTTCGCCTAACCGATCTCGAGCCAAGGACAAAGTTTTTTGCTCTTTATCCCAAACGGCAAATGCAAACATTCCCACACATCGCTGGAGAGCTTTTTCAAGCCCCCAGGTTTCAATAGCGGCCAACAGAATTTCGGTATCAGAATGGCCACGCCAATTAAAATTACCGATTTTTTCAAGCTCAGCGCGGATTTCCTGAAAATTATAAATTTCGCCGTTAAAAGCAATAACAAAACGCCCGCTTGCGGAAACCATTGGCTGATGCCCTGCCGGTGAGAGATCCAGAATAGACAAGCGTCTGTGTCCCAAAACTACTCCATACGCTTCATCAAACCAGGCGCCCGAATCATCCGGCCCGCGATGAATAATTGCATCATTCATCCGATTGATAATCGGCAGGCATTGCTGCTCAGATATGGCATGAGTAGAAATAAATCCGCAGAATCCGCACATTGAATTAATCCATTTAAGAAAGATCAGTAAAACTGTGAAATTATAGCAGATTGCCAGCTTATTCTGATTTAGCCAATAGATATTAATTTGAACCCTGTTTTAGGTTTTAATCCAAGTTCATATCGAATTTGGCGTTCAGATACGCTTAAAAAATATTCGAGTGATAAAAAAAGCAGAATGAGTAGCAGAGGCTTTAGCCGCGATTTTCTTTTAACCCCTATGTTTTTATTCTGTTTAGCTGTAACTAATGGCACAATAAACTATATTTTCATTAAACAAACAGTCCAAAGGACAACATGATAACCGGAGAACTCAAAAACCAGGTCGATAAAATATGGGAAGCCTTCTGGACAGGCGGCATTAGCAACCCACTCACCGTGATAGAACAATTTACCTTTCTACTGTTTCTGAGGCGTCTGGATGAACGCCAGCAACTCGCCGAAAAAAAAGCCAATATGATTGGCAGCAAGCTGACAGATAAGCTGTATGACGAAGCCCACAGCCTGTTTCGCTGGCATACCTTTAAAAACACCGATCCAGAAACTATGTTCGGCCTATTCACTCAGCCTCAGCCAGCATGTGACAACCTCACCGCGTTTGAGCACATGAAACAACTGGGTAGCGATGCCGGTGTGTTTGCCCAATTTATGAAAGGCGCAACCTTTATGATCCCCACGCCCAAGTTGCTGGATCAAGTGGTGCAGATGATCGACAAAATTCAAATGGATGACCGCGACACCAAGGGCGATTTATACGAATACCTGCTTTCTAAAATTGCCACTGCTGGCACCAATGGTCAATTTCGCACCCCGCGCCATATTATTAAAATGATGGTAGACATCATGCAGCCCACGCAGGAAGACACAATCTGCGACCCAGCCTGTGGCACCGCCGGATTTTTAGTGGCGGCAGGAGAATATATCCATGACAACCATGCTGACTGGTTTCACCAGCAAGCCTTTAGAAACCACTACAACAGCACCATGTTTACCGGCATTGAATTCGACAGCACCATGCTACGCATCGGCGCAATGAACCTGCAACTGCACGGCATTGAGAAACCGAATCTGCTGGGGCGTGATGCCCTCAGCGAAGCCAATGAAAACCAACGCGATAAATACAGCCTGATACTGGCAAATCCACCGTTTAAAGGTTCGCTGGATTATGACGGCGTAGAAGGCTCGCTACTCAAAACCGTTAAAACCAAAAA
>CAZGYJ010000085.1:0-12655 GCA_964530345.1 uncultured Methylomonas sp. | reverse complement strand
AAAATATGAATGGATTTGATCATAAATTGAAATTTAATTATTAGTAATTCTCAATGAATTCGATAAAAATCATGAACCAGGCATGATTTAATATTTTCTTGCTCCAAATAACGCAGTCCCAACTCTAACAATTGTCGCACCCTCTGCAATTGCAGCAACCAAATCGCCACTCATTCCATAAGAAAAAGTTGTCATTTCCTTCCGTCCTAGTTTTTCTACTTCCTGATTTAGCATTTGATAAGGCTTTCTTTGTAAATCATATTCTGATTGTGGAGAAGGGATTGCCATCACCCCGCGTAATTGTAAATTCGGCAGGATTTCGACTTGTTTTACCAACTCAGGTAAATCAGCAATGGAAATGCCAGATTTTGATGCTTCATTACTGACATTGACCTGTAAACAAACATTTAACGGCGGCAGATGTTCTGGTCTTTGCTCGCTCAACCGCTTTGCTATTTTAAACCGATCAACGCTATGAACCCAATTAAAACAAACCGCAATAGATTTAGTTTTATTGGACTGAATTGGGCCAATAAAATGCCAGGTAATTTGGTAGGCACCTAATTGCCGCTGCTTCTTCAAGGCTTCCTGCAAATAACTTTCGCCAAAATGACGCTGTCCCAATTGGTAAAGCGCACTGATTTTATCAGCAGACTGAGTCTTGCTGACGGCCAATAGCTTTACACTGCCCGGCTCCCTGCCACTAGCAAGTTCAGCATCTCTGATTTTTGATCTAACTTTAAAATAATTTTTATAAATTGATGTCATGCGCATATTAAACACTACAGCTTCAAAAAAACAAAGACATGGTCTATGTTTTAGGTAATACATTGTGGCTGTTCATTGCTAGTTAGCAGAACAACCACCACATCATCAACAAATTTTGGGGAATTTATGGATATCGCAGAATTACTGGCTTTTTCAGTAAAAAATAGTGCTTCGGATTTACATTTATCCGCCGGTTTACCGCCAATGATACGGGTAGATGGAGATATTCGTCGAATTAATATTCCTGCCCTGGATCATAAAGAAGTGCATGCACTGATTTATGACATTATGAATGATAAACAAAGACGGGATTATGAAGAATTTCTGGAAACAGATTTCTCATTTGCTTTACCTGGCGTTGCCCGATTTCGTGTCAATGCTTTCAATCAGGAACGTGGTGCTGGCGCGGTTTTCAGAACTATTCCATCAAAAATATTATCTCTTGAAGACCTGGCTGCTCCCAAGTTTTTTGAAGAACTCACCACCAAACCGCGTGGACTGGTATTGGTAACAGGGCCGACTGGATCAGGTAAATCAACTACCCTGGCGGCGATGATTAACCATGTCAATGTTAATACCTATGCTCATATTTTAACGGTAGAAGATCCAATCGAATTTGTTCATGACAGCCAGAAATGCTTGATCAATCAAAGGGAAGTCCATCGCGACACCCACGGCTTTAATGAGGCCCTGCGATCTGCATTGCGTGAAGATCCCGATGTCATTCTGGTTGGGGAAATGCGTGATCTGGAAACCATCCGGTTGGCCATGACTGCCGCAGAAACCGGGCACCTGGTATTTGGGACATTACACACAACTTCAGCGGCTAAAACCATTGACCGGATCATTGACGTGTTCCCTGCCGCTGAAAAAGACATGATTCGGGCCATGCTTTCTGAATCTTTACAAGCTGTCATTTCTCAAACCTTACTGAAAAAAATTGGTGGTGGACGAATTGCTGCCCATGAAATCATGGTAGGCACTTCTGCAATCAGAAACCTGATCAGAGAAGCTAAAGTTGCCCAAATGTACTCTGCCATCCAAACCGGACGTAAAGAAGGCATGCAGACACTCGATCAAAACCTCAAAGAATTGGTTGATCAAGGCAAAATTACTTCCAAAACTGCCATGGTCAAAGCTGTCAATAAAGATATGTTCCGCTAAAAGGTAAACCTATGGATTTTAATCAACTGCTCAACTATATGGTCGAAAAAAAAGCATCCGACCTATTTATTACTGCCGGCCGCGCCCCTTCCTTAAAAGTGGATGGAAAAATGCAGGAATTGGGAAAACAAGCTTTGACCCCGGAGCAATCCTTATCGATTGTACAAAGCATCATGAACCAAAAACAAAAGGATGAATTTGAGCATACCAAGGAATGCCAGTTTGCCATCAGCCGCGAAAATATGGGACGGTTCAGGGTAAGCGCTTTTACTCAAAGAGATGCAGCAGGCATGGTACTCAGAAGGATTGAGACAACTATTCCCCAGGCTGACGAACTGCATTTGCCGCCTATTCTGAAAGACTTGATCATGGAAAAACGTGGTCTGGTTATTTTTGTTGGCGCCACGGGCACTGGTAAATCAACCTCACTGGCGGCATTAATCCGCCACCGTAATGAAAATAGCTCCGGCCATATCATCACTATTGAAGATCCGCTAGAATTTGTTCATCCTCATCTGGGCTGCATCATTACCCAGCGTGAAGTGGGCATGGATACAGAATCTTACGAGATTGCATTAAAAAACACTTTGCGCCAAGCGCCAGATGTAATACTAATCGGCGAAATCAGAACCCGCGACACCATGCAAAATGCCATTACTTTTGCTGAAACTGGCCATTTATGTCTTGCTACGCTGCATGCCAATAATGCCAATCAGGCAATCGACCGGATCTTGCATTTCTTTCCAGAAGAAATGCATAGCCAGTTGTTTATGGATTTATCGCTTAATCTTCGGGGTATCGTCGCACAACAGCTGATTAAACGTGCTGACGGCGAAGGGCGATACCCTGCTATTGAGATTCTTCTTAATACGCCGTTGGTTTCAGACATGATTCGTAAAGGCGAAGTGCATACTCTGAAAGAATTAATGAAGCAATCCAGAGAACATGGTATGCAAACCTTCGATCAAGCGCTCTATGATTTGTATGTGGCCGGCAAAATCAGTTATGAAGATGCCCTCAATTCGGCTGATTCAAGAAATGAAATCCGTCTGATGATTAAACTTGGCGCCGAAACAGCAAATCCAATCGGTGATACTACCGGCATGCATTTGGCTGAAGATGAAGATCAAGGAAATACGATGGTATAAGCGCTTTATTACAATTTTACAGTCAGACATTATCTAAAGGCCACAAAGAAAGCCTTGTGGCCTGAAAAAATTAGATTAACTAACCGATTCGAGGCGCCAACTGCCCGCCCGGAGTCGCTTTAATCGCGCAAAACTTGAATTCCGGAATTTTTGCTGAAGGATCCAATGCTTCATTGGTCAGCAAGTTAGCGCTGGCTTCGTTATAACAAAAAGCCATAAACAGACAGCCTTTTTGAATACCCAGTTCTGATCTTGCATACGCTGTTATTTTACCTCGCCGAGACTCCAGTGTAATGAGCTCTCCAGGCTTAACACCCAACTCTTTGAGATCTTCAGGATGAATAGAAATAACTGGATCAGGCTCGATCGCATCTAATGTGGTGGAATTTCGCGTCATGCTTCCGGTATGCCAATGTTCTAACTGACGACCGGTAATGAAAACATACGGGTATTCCTGATCAGGAAGCTCATCGGCATGAATAAATTCAGCCGGCACAAATTTTCCTCTACCCGTTTCAGTTGGAAAATCTTCGGTAAAGATAACCGGCGAACCTGGATCACCAATTTTTTCCAATGGATAAGTTAAAGAATCCTCTTTTTCCAATCTTTCCCAGGTCATTCCAGCAATACTGGTCATTGCCTGACGCATTTCATTAAAAACCTCTTCAGGGCCATTATAGTTCCAAGCACATCCTAATCTATTGGCTATTTCCTGAATAATCCATAAATCCTGTCTGGCATCACCCGGTGGATTGACTGCCTGGCGGCCCATTTGAACGCGGCGATCGGTATTTGAAAAAGTACCGTCTTTTTCGTAAAACGCAGAAGCTGGTAAAATAACATCGGCAAAGCCGGCAGTTTCGGTCAGAAAAATATCCTGAACAACCAGATGTTCCAGTGCTGCCAGTGCTTTGCGCGCATGATTCTGATTGGGATCAGACATTGCAGGATTTTCGCCCTCGATATACATACCAAACAGCTCTTTATCCAAAATTGCGTGAATCATCTCCACCGTCGTTAAACCGCGTTCAGGATCCAGCTCGGTATTCCACAACTTTTCATATTTTTTCTGATACTCAGGATCATCAACCGGTTCATAATCGGGATAAACCATGGGGATCAAACCAACATCTGAGGCTCCCTGAACATTGTTTTGGCCTCTTAAAGGATGAAGCCCGGTGCCTGGGCGGCCAATCTGGCCTGTCATGAGCGCCAAAGCTATCAGACAGCGTGAATTATCGGTGCCATGAATATGTTGAGAAATACCCATTCCCCAAAGTATCATGGAAGCTTTGGATGTTGCATAAAGTCTAGCAACGTCACGGATAGTTTCGGCATCAACGCCGCAAATAGGCGCCACTTTTTCCGGACTGTAATTTTTCAGATGCGCTTGCATCTGAACAAAACCTTCAGTACGTGCAGCGATAAAGTCATTATTTTGCAGACCTTCTTCCAAAATCACATGCATAATGCCATTTAACAATGCTACATCCGTATCTGGTCTGAACTGCAGCACATGTGTCGCATATTTGGCAATGGCGGTTCGATTCGGGTCAATCAGGATAATTTTGGTGCCACTTTTTGTAGCATTTTTCATGAAAGTCGCACCAACCGGATGATTTACCGTTGGATTAGAACCAATAATAATGACTACTTCTGCCTTTTTTACATCCTCAACCGGATTGGAAACTGCTCCTGATCCCAAACATTCAAGCAACGCGACAACTGAAGAAGCATGACAAAGCCGCGTACAATGATCAACATTATTAGAACCAAAACCGGTTCTAATCAGTTTTTGAAACAAATAAGCCTCTTCATTACTGCCCTTTGCCGAACCTAAGCCAGCTAATGCTTTTTTGCCTTTTTCATCACGAATTTTTTTCAGGCCATTCGCAGCAAAATCCAGCGCTTCTTCCCAGCTTGCTTCTCTGAATACCTTGTCCAAATCGTCCGGATCCAGTAATTCTACAGTTTTAGCTACACCTTCCCTTCTAATAAGCGGCTTGGTCAAGCGTAAGGGATTGTGGATATAGTTAAAGCCGTAGCGACCTTTCACACAAAGCCTGAAATGATTGGTAAAACCATCACGGCCTTCGGTATAAAGAATTTTGTCATCTTTAACATGATATTTGATGAGGCAACCAACACCACAATACGGACAGGTTGAATCAACGGTTTTATCAGCAACTTGTAGCCCAACATTATTGGCCGGCATCAAAGCTCCAGTTGGACAAGCCTGAACACACTCACCGCAAGCTACGCAACTACTGACTCCCATCGGATCAGCAATATCAAAAACAATTTCTGAATGTGAGCCGCGATTGGCATAACCGATCACATCATTCATTTGCTCTTCACGACAAGCCCGGACACATCGCGTACATTGAATACAGGCATCAAGATTGACTGAAATCGCCGGGTGCGTTAAATCAGCAGGCGGCTGGTTCCGGCTCTTAAAGCGTGGCTGGCCAACATCCATTTTTTCGACCCACTGATCAAGTTCTGAATCCAGCGTATAAGGTGATTTGCCTTGCTTTGGCATATCAGAAAGCAGAAGCTCCAGAACCATCTTTTGTGATTTGACTGCTCTTTCACTACTGGTTTGAACTTTCATCCCTTCTGTTGCGGAACGGCAGCAGGAAGGAGCCAGAACTCTTTCCCCTTCTACTTCGACTACGCAAGCGCGGCAATTACCATCGGGGCGAAGATTGTCTTTATAACAAAGGTGAGGAATTTCTTTGCCCAAACGCTTGGCGGTTTGTAAAATAGTTTCCCCTTGATAAGCGGAAACAGTTTCACCGTCTAATGTAAAACTAATTTGTTCTGTAGAAATGTCTTTTGGATTGGCAACCATGATGAGTGTCTCTGAATTGATTGTCGTTACTTAAGTTCGTCAGGAAAATATTTAATCACGCAGCGCAGTGGATTCGGTGCTGCCTGACCCAGGCCGCAAATAGATGCATCGACCATAACAGAGGATAATTCCTCCAGCAAATCTGTATTCCACTGACTTTCCTGCATTAAATCCACCGCTTTCGCCGTACCAACCCGGCAAGGGGTACATTGGCCGCAAGATTCATCTTCAAAAAATTTAAGCGCATTAAGTGCAAGTTGTTTAGCGCTATCCTGATTTGAAAAGATCATAACCGCAGCAGAGCCAATAAAACATCCATATTTGTTCAAGGTATCAAAATCCAGAGGAATATCACCCATTGATGCAGGTAAAATACCGCCTGACGCGCCCCCAGGGAAATAACCATAAAATTCATGACCGTCCAGCATGCCGCCGCAATATTCATCAATCAGCTCTTTTACTGTGATACCGGCAGGAGCAAGATGAACGCCCGGCTTTTTAACCCGTCCGGAAACTGAAAAAGAACGCAGCCCCTTACGCTCATGACGACCATAAGATGTAAACCACTCGGGGCCCTTTTCAATAATATCTCTTACCCAATAACAGGTTTCCATATTATGCTCCAGGGTTGGCCTACCAAACAAACCAACTTCTGCCAGAAATGGCGGTCTCAGCCGTGGCATGCCGCGTTTGCCTTCCAGAGATTCAACCATCGCCGATTCCTCACCGCAAATATAGGCGCCAGCGCCACGGCGAAGATGAATAGGCGGCATTTGATATTTCCCTGAAGGCGGATTACTTTCCAGCTTTGCAATTTCCTGTGTCAAAATTTCTCGGCAACCGGCATATTCATCCCGAAGATAAATATAGATTTCATCACAGCCAACCGTTAGTGCGGCAATAACCATCCCTTCCAGAAAACGATGCGGGTCTTGCTCCAGATAATGACGATCTTTAAACGTCCCTGGCTCGCCCTCGTCAATATTTACGGCCATTAACCTGGGGCCAGTGAAGCCTTTAACAATCCGCCATTTTCTTCCAGCTGGAAATCCGGCGCCACCAAGGCCTCGAAGCCCCGAATCTTCCATTTTTTTCAGGATAGTTTCTTCGGATATCGCTCCTTCAAGAACTTTTTTTAGGGTCGAATATCCACCCTCAGCCATATATTGTTCAAATGAAATATAATCGCTAACTTTAGCTGTGACTTGCTTATGATTGACAGCATTTTTTACCGTCTCTGCCGTTGCATGATCAATCGGGTTCTGGCCAACTACAGCGACTGGCGCATGTTGACAACGCCCAACACAAGGAACTTTTTGAATTCTTACACTATCCCCTAATCCGCTTTCCAATGCCGCTAATAAATCATGCGCACCCGCAAGTTCACAGGAAACAGATTCACAAACCCGGACAGTCAGCGATGGCGGTGGGGTTTGGCCCTCCTTAACCACATCGAAATGATGATAAAAAGACGCCACTTCGTAAACTTCAGCCGTCGACAAATTCATTTCGTAGGCAAGCGCTACCAGATGTTTTGATGAAATATGCTGATATTTATCCTGAATTTTGTGAAGATGCTCAATTAATAAATCGCGTTGCCTTGATTCGTTGTTTAATAAAGCTCGAACTTCTTCAAGCGCCCCCAAATCAACACTATGCCCTTTGGGGCCACTGCGTTTTTTCTTACTGATTTGTTCCGGGGATATTTTAATCACTGCCACGCGTCATTCCTCCAAATAGAACAGGCCAAACATTAAGATTTCAGATAACTGCAAAAACAACCCTTCCCGAAGTCATATTAAAAACATCGGTCGGGCACACTTGTTCTCAAGTTGTTAAATATACCAAAAATAACGCTTTGCTGTAATATCAGATTTATTAAAGTATATGAAGCTGATATTATTAACCGCTAATATTTTGCAGATCACTGAAAATGATTAGTATAATCTTACCCAAGTAATTCTGTCAGGAAATCACCAAATGTTATCCATCATTCACCAACAATATTGTCTTCAACAATGATAAAGGTTTCCTTCCTTTTTTTAAGCCTGCTCGTAAGCCAAACGTGTTCTAGCGCAACTCCTGAACTTCCGGTGAAAAAAGTAGCTGAAGGCAATTATGTTCATCTTGGCGTTGATCAACTTCCTGACAAAAAAAATCATGGCGAAATTGCCAATATTGGCTTTATTGTCGGCACAAACTGTGTTGCGGTAATTGATTCAGGTGGTAACCCTGCCCAGGGTCAACAACTAAAAAAAGCCATTGAAAAAATCACGCCAACACCTGTTTGTTATGTCATCAACACCCATGTCCACCCTGATCATATTTTCGGCAATATCGCCTTCAAGCAACCTGGAGTAAAGTTTGTTGGTCATCACAAACTGGCAAGAGCCATGCAAATGCGCGGCCCTTATTATATTGACAAAGCCAATGAACAACTAAACCTGAAATTAACGGAGCAAGATATTATTTTTCCTGATATCAGTGTCCACAAGCAAATGACGCTGGACTTGGGCGGTCGAAAACTGATTGTTACCGCGCACCCGACGGCCCACACAGATAATGACGTTAGTGTTTATGACCAAAAAACTGGCACCTTATGGCTGTCCGACCTGCTATTTATTGGTCATATTCCAGTTATTGACGGTAGTATAAAAGGCTGGATTCGGGAGCTTGAAAGGCTAAAAAAACTTAAATATAAAACCGTTATACCCGGTCACGGCCCTGTTGTTACCGATTGGCCGAAATCTATGCAACCTGAACTGAATTATTTAAAAACCCTTCTCACTGAAATAAGAGAAAAAATCAGACAAGGCAAATATCTTGAAGATGCCATTAAAACGGTAGGCTTATCAGAAAAAAATAACTGGCTTTTATTTGACCAGTTCCATAAAAAAAATATTTCCAGTTCTTTTTCTGAACTGGAATGGGAAGATTAATTTATGAGGAAATTCAATATGCGATTAGACAAACTATTTTTACCGGTTCTTTTTCTTATCTTACCTTTTGGCGCTCCCGAAGCTAAAGATGAAACTGTTTGGAACTCATCAATAAAACCACAGTATTTTCAAGGAAAGGAAATCCAGGAAGGTAATGACATCATTGAAATTGATGCGCCTTACAGAGCAGAAGACCCCGCTTTGGTGCCGATAAAAATTACTAGCAAAATTCCACAAACAGACGCTAAATACATCAAAAAAATCATGCTGTTTGTGGATAAAAACCCCTACCCTTTCGTCGCAGATTTTGAATTCACTCCTTTGGCAGGAAAAGCTGATCTGGCCATGCGCATCAGAGTCAACACCTACAGCTATATACGAGCAGTTGCGGAAATGAATGATGGCAAACTGTACATGGCGAAAAAATTTGTCAAAGCCAGCGGCGGTTGCTCAGCGCCAATTGGGGCTGATCTTGATGCGGCAATGAAAAGATTAGGGAAAATGAAATTCAGACTTGACGGCGATATTCAACAAGGAAAACCAACGCTGGCGCAATTATTGATCAGTCATCCAAATATAACTGGTATGCAAATGGATCAGGTCACTCGATTTGTTAAAAAACCCCATTTCATCAAAAACATCAAAGTCACTTTTAACGACCAGCCAGTACTTATTGCTAACACTGATATTGCTATCAGTGCAGATCCGAATTTCAGGTTCTATTTTGTCCCTGAAAAACAAGGCGAATTAACAGCCGAATTTACCGATACTTTTTGTGAAAGCCCAACCAGTCGCGCTGTATGCAAGCCTGGAAAAAGTTACACCCAAAGCGTCAAAATAAATCCTTAGTTTTTTCATAATGACCAAGCTCAGCCACTTCAATGACCAGGGCAATGTTCACATGGTTGATGTTGGTGATAAAGCCGTAACCCAGCGTGTTGCAATCACTGAAGGTTTTATCACCATGCTTCCGGAAACACTCCAGTTAATTATCGAAGGTGGCCATAAAAAAGGCGATGTCCTTGCCATTGCCAGAATTGCCGGCATTATGGCCAGTAAAAAAACTGCCGATTTAATCCCGCTTTGTCACCCACTGCCCATCACTCATGTCAATATTGAATTAACTCCTGAACCCGATCAAAATAGAGTGGCTTGCCAAACTACTATTAAAACCAGCGGTCAAACAGGCGTAGAAATGGAAGCGCTAATTGCAACACAAATTGCACTGGTAACAATTTACGATATGTGTAAAGCCGTTGATCGCGGGATGTGTATTGAAGGGGTCAAACTACTTGAAAAAAAAGGCGGAAAATCGGGGCATTGGGTAAAAGCAACTTGAGTTGAATGATTGAAAATAAAAAGCGGGAAAAGAGCATTTTCCCGCTTGTACTTTAATCAACCGAAATTTTATTCTGCAGAAGGTATTTAATTACGAGTCTTCCAAATCTTTCAAAGCATCATTTTTTTCAACATAATCATAAAAATCATCTCGAAAGTAGGTTTTATAACTGTCATCTTTTCTAAACTGATCCAAAGCATCTGATAATTTTTCCCGGTTTTCCTTGGTCTGCCTTTTACCGTACTTTTTCAATACATAATTCAGTTCATGATCCTGCTTTGAAATATTGTCTCTATCAGATGGAAGCGCCATTTTTTTCTCCAGTGAATATCATTAAAATCCAAAGTATTACATAACATTCAGAAAATTCAAAATCAAAAAAAACTGCTGTCATTTGATACTGACAAAAGTTTTCCAGTATTTATTAAAAACTGCTCAAAATCCGGGAATACTCAAGATTATTTTAACCTTGCTTGCCATCAATTCTAGGCTGCGTTAAAACTGTCCAATAGACGAAAATAAATAATGAAAATGCTGCTAACCAGAAAAATGTGGAAATAAAAATAGCCGTTGAATAAAGCCCTGAAAACCCAATGGGCAAGAAAACCCGAATAAAAACGCCTGCGTTTAATAATACAAACGCAATAACGATAGCGTTGGAAGCTTTAAGTATTCGTCCCGTATGACCCAATGAAACTCTGGACATCATCCCTAGAGTTAATACGCCAATGCCACCCATCGTAAAAGCATGTAAAGGCAAAGTGGGCAAAATCACCCCATAAGCTGAAAAAGCAGTCAACAAAAATCCCAGAATAATCCAGCCATATCCCATGTAAAGTATCCATAATAATGGTACATACCAGACTCTCTGGGTGTACCAATTTGCCGCTCTTCTGGTATTAATCAACGCGGCTGTCACTGATGCAATGGCTAGGCCAAAACCGGAGACAGAAAAAATCTCCAGCATAAACACCACTACAGCAGAAATGATGGCTGCATTATCCAAAGCTTGGTCTCTTACAGCAATAATTCCTTGTAATCCACGTTCGGTAAAAAAAGGTAAAATCCGGCCCGCTATGATCAGAATAATCAACATGATTGCCAGTAAAATGATATTAACTCCTGTCCATGCAGTGGCTTCTTTAAACCCAAGCATTTCAAGGTGAATCATACCGTTACCTAACATCATCAACCCTAGAAAAGCGATAAAAATAAAACTTTTATAATGGCCCGCTTGCCGTATCGGAATGCTGATTTGCCAGGCTAACAAAGGTAAAAATATAAAATCAATCAGTGCAATCAAACCATCAGGAATCATCCCCGCATAAAATGGCATAATTCTTCCGTACAACCAAACCAGGCAGAGCATGGCTAATTTTCCACCTGTGGCAGTGGGTCTGCCAGTCCAGTTTCTTACCGCCGTTAACAAAAAACCGGCGATCACCGCCGTGGTATAACCCAATAACATTTCATGAGCATGCCAATAATTACCCACATAATAATGGTTTGCTTCTAGTTGACCGCTATAAATATTTTTCCACAACGCAATCAGAGCCAATGCAGAAACCCCTGCGAGTAAAAAAAAGGGTCTAAATCCAAGAGCGAAGATGGGGTAATCAAAAAGAGTTTTCTTATCTGTCATTATCCAGCCAGTCGAGTTCAGCTTGCGCGAAGCCAGCCATTATACGCATTTCTTTGTTAAATGGACCTTTGGGTTTTTGTTGAAGATATTGCAAAATCAATTGCTGATAGGTGGCGACCGGATCAAGCTGTCGTAGCTGACAAACCCAGTTAAACCATTCAGTGCCAATTTTAACATGGCCGACTTCATCATTTAAAATCGTTGTCAAAACATCGGCACATGCAAAATCCCCAATTTTTTTGAAATTATCGATCATGGCGGGCGTTACATCCAGTCCCCTCGCTTCCATACACCGAGGAATCAGTGCCAACCTGTCCAAAACATCATGATCTGTTTGTTCCGCATGAACCCATAAGCCGGCATGGGCCGGCAAATCGCCATAATTCAATCCTCTTTGCAACAGCAATTCCCGTAGCAATTTGAAATGTCGAGCCTCTTCTTCGGCAACCTTCAGCCAATCCAGATAAAATTGTTCCGGAAGATTTCTAAACCGGTACAACATATCCCAGGCCAGGTTTATCGCCATAAACTCTATATGTGCAAAAGCGTGTATCATTGCCGATACACCATCCTTTGTAGTGAATTTGCGTCTTGGCATTTCTTTGGGTCTTTTTAATATCGGCCGATCAGGAAAACGGGTTTGCTCGATGCCAGCGACGGGAACATCCATTTGAATCTCCAGTCTATCTTGTTGATATAATGACCAGGCCAAATGTGTCACGGCTAGTTTTTCATCAATATCAGCCTGATGCAAACAGCGGCCCGCCAACTCAAACAAGTTTTTCATTGCATTCAATTTTC
>CAZGYJ010000084.1:0-12662 GCA_964530345.1 uncultured Methylomonas sp. | reverse complement strand
GTCAATAAAGACCATGAAATATCGCATCCAAAAAAATAAAATGAGGAGAAACCTCCTATTTCTCCTCACCCTTACCCGACATTTTCTAGATTTTGTCAGATTACGCTACCGTTAACCCGACCAACAAAATTGCAAATGCTCTTAACTTAATGGTAGTGACCCTTACCCATCCGGGGAAAGAACAGTAAAAAACTCCCAAACTGAACCAGCTTAAATTTTACCTAATGGAATGGTCTGCCTCACTTCTGTTTTGATGTTTGCTATAAAACTAACATCATGGCCCACTTGAGGCCGTTTAGAAAGTGGGGCGGACCCCATTCCATTAGATTTTATTGAATCGTACAGATTTCCAGTCCCCAGCTATTCAAACTACCGGTTCCTCTTCGTTTTTTACTCATTTTAACCTTAAGTCGCCATTTACCTTGGGACTCCTGGCCCTCAAATGCATTAAGTTTTTTAAAGGACTTGTAAGTTTTACCATCATCCGGAGCGCAATTCGACTTGGTCATTCTGTTTGAAACATCATCATCCAGATTAAAATCGAAATCAGAGATTTTTTTTCTGCACTTTTTCAAAATATTTACGTTTGTACCAGCCGGACTCCTAAGGTACATCCGTAAATCTTTAAAATACCTTGTATGTGAGCCAGTCAATTGAACAACATTAATATCAGTAATTTTGCCTTGGTCAGGAACATTCAGATAAGAATAAACGCTTTTTTTTGACCAGGTTATGGGCAACTCTCCATTCATGTAAGTATTACAAGCTTCAATTTGTGGATCAGGTGTTTCCGGAACAAATCGACCAAGGATATTTTCTGTCATTTTCTGGATTCCTGGATGGACGAAACCCGGTTTATCCAAACCCCAGCTCCATGACATGGTTCCAGCAGCAAATACCCAAGCTTGACTTGGTGCTTGATAAATTGAGGCTTCACTCCATTCACGGTCACCCCAGACATCAGTAAAAAATGAATCACCAATTTTGGTATAGTTATTACTGACTGGCTTCGGATATTCCGGATGCAAAACATCCACCTCATAGCCAATGATTCCTGGAACTTTATCCCCTGGATTAAACCCCGTTCCCTGATAAACCCAATGGTTGGTATTTTTAACCATAAAATCGCTATTGGTTGAACCGTTTTCCATAAAATCATTGTAAGTCAGATATTGGACACCGACCAACGCCTGCTCAGCCCTGCCAACATCACGCCAAAGTATAGTTTTTAATTTCGGATCCGTATTCGGGTCTATATTGGCATTTTTATATGCAACGATAACTCGATCAGCAACACCCTTATCAGAAGCAACCATCCTGATTTGCCAATAAACATCATTGGCACCCAGAAAGGCCAAATGAATGCCGGCATCTCTGGCTGCTTCTGCCGCGTCATACATTTGTTTTGTCCAATACTCGTCATGACCAACCGAAAGAAACGCCTGGTATTTTTTTAAATAGCTGGCGCCTTTCTGATGAACATCGATATTTGTTGAGTAAGTTACATCGTAACCCATTCTTTCCAGCCATCCGATCATGTAGATATCATAATCAAAAAATCCGCCTGCTCCATTCCCGGAATAGGGCCTGTCGAAAGAAACTTTCACGGCCCTGGCTTCACCGCTAATCGTAACAGGAGACGAGCTATTATAGGTATACAAACTTTTACCTATCCCTTGTGATGGAAACGCGTTATAGGCTTGGTATGTAGTTACTGGCTGTTGATACAAAAAATCGGCAGTGCGATTATCATCACGAACCGCAAAAATAATATAATTTTCATAGCCGCTGGCGTTGATTAGTTTTGCTAAATAGATGCCACTAACCCAATTATTTTGTATCAATAGTGAATAATTACTGGCCCAAGGACAAAAAACCATACCCGTTACAGAATCAATGACTGGTACTGGCTGCTGGACACCTGAAAAATGTTCAGTTTTCATTAATCGCCCACGCTTGCCGTTATACCAGCCCATACGGTAAATTTCTATTCTGTAATCTTGAGCGGATTTTGTCGATACAAAAAAATCTATGGTTTGGCCCTTATTGACACTCGTTGCCGAGGCATAGCCTTTGATTTGTAAATTAAGATCGTTCGCTGGCTTAGTGATTTTCCAAGCCGTTGTGCCAGATATGCTGTTTTCACTAATGATTGGATTTTCCCTGGACCAGGATTCCGTAGTAAAAAACACACCCAACATGATCAAAAATAAAGCGGGCAAACTTAAATAATTGGCTTGACAAAAAAAATGCCGATTGGCTTCAGTGAACATTCTAGTACTCTCCAGGAAAACTTTATTTTGTAGGTATTATACCTATATTAAGTAATCCTTAAATGATACTAAATTTTTATGGATTTAGCCATTATGAAATGGCGGAAATGGTTTAAATTTTTGGATAAAGCAAAATAATTTGGGGCAAAATGTCGACGCAATTATACTGGGCAGCTATTTAAGCTATTGAACTCATTCTGAGAAATTCCTTGATTTGAATATCAACAAACTCAGGCGTAGTGACTAATTGTTGGTCGCGCCAAAAGGCAAAAATCGCTGAGTTGTCTGATTCCAACCGATATTTCTTTTCAATGATTAGTGTTGATGCCTTTTTTAATTGTTCCGCAAATTCATCTGGTTCATATCCTTCCGGAATATCCAGTGCCAGTAACAAATGATTTTCATTTACTATACAATCTACTAACTCAATACTGAAAATGGAACAAAGCACCTTCATAATAATTCTAAAATCGTTGCCAATTTTATTAAAAAGAGCATGTTGTCGCTTGCCTGGTAAAAAGACCACGAAAATTCTTTCAAAATTTTGTTCTGATTGTTCATCTTCAACAGGCAAGGAAGTACAAACAAAAAAGTCATTAATGTCTATCTGAGTCTTTCTTTTGGTTTCTTCATTTTCAATCACCAGTCGCTTACTTTTTTGCCAAAACTCTTTTGCCAGTGATGAAGATTCGCTTGAGGATACTGGTTGTAACTTTTTATTACTAGCCCGTTCAGCTTGCTGATTATCAGAAACCAATTTTTCAAAAAACTGGCGAATTTCTGAACCCGTCAATTTAGCTGTTGTAATCAGTTGCTCTTTACGCCAAAAAAACGGACTTGCCTCCATTAAATCTGATTCCACTTCATATTTGGACTTAATGATTGAGGCTGAGGCTGTTTTCAGTTGATCCAAAAATTTTTCTGCATTGTAATTTTCTGGAATATCAATGATTAAGGCTAAATGATTTTTTTCTGGCTGGCATTGAATCAGTTTGGTATTTAATGAACTACATAATACTTTCATAATAACCACAAAATCATTAGATACGCGCTTAAACAAGAGCTTGCTATGCCTATCTGGTATCAGGATAATATAGTGACGCTGAAAATGTTGCTCGTCAACGCCTGACCGTACTTTTTCTGGTTTGAAGGAAAACAAATCATTAATATCAATTTCCTGTATTTCCCCGGTATCATTATGCTGAATAACCAAGCATTTGCTCTGTTGCCAATTATTCAGCTTACTGTTATCAACGGTAAAAAAATGACCTAATTCATGATTACTTAACAGTGATTGTTTAATTCGTCGACCCCGTTTTTTAAATCGGGCCAGATTATAGTGCAACCAACCGATTTGCCAGGTTGCCAAAGAAAATAACATGGCAAAAAATACAATCACATAGGTTGCCGGTCGAAAGGAGAATTCTGAAAACCCTTGGTTGATCAATTTTACGGCTATCTCCGGTAATGGCGTCCATAAATATAACCATACTCCCCAGAAAATCAGAGTGAGCAAAAAAAAGCCGACTCGCTTCCAAATGGCTTGTTTTTCTGGACTATTGATAATCAAGTCCTGAAAATTTACCGTATTTAAGGTATTTAATGATTGCTGTTTTGCTAAACTCATCTTAGCCCCCTATCCGGGCTGGTCCAAACGGCCCTTGCTCCCCTGCGTTTAAGCAACGCTTTGGGAAAAGCAACAATTGCTGTGGAAACACTAATTAGCCAATAAACAATCGGATACCAAATTAACCAGTAATATGTTTTACCCACGTCTTTTTCATAACGTGAATCTATAATCATGCTGACAAAAAACTGCAATGCAAAAGTCATGCCGAATAACAAACCCAACCACGCTGGCATATAAAGCTCAGATTTAAGCATCGATGGCAAAGGCATAAATTGTCCATAAATCCATAACAAAAATACCAAAACGATTGTGTATGACCACAATAAACTGGCGCAATAATCTGCAAATACCGGCCACATACGTCTTGCCCGCCAGTTCATCATTTTTTTTAAATAGCGCATCATTACCTCAGCACCACCTTGTGCCCAGCGCAAACGCTGCTTCCACAAACCTTTAAAGGTTTCTGGCATCAAAATCCATGATGTTGCATTTGCTTCAAAACGAACATCCCAGTGATCCATTTGCAATTTCCAGGTGATGTCAATGTCCTCAGTAATCATATCGATTGACCAATAGCCCACCCGATGCAATGCCGCTTTACGAAACCCGGTTACCACGCCTGAAACGCTGAACAGTCTGCCATAATTGCGTTGTGCCCGCTTAATCAAGCCCACCACAGCCGAAAACTCCCCGACCTGGATCTTTCCTAATAAAGTAGAACGAGTCCTGATTCGTGGATTACCAGTTACTGCACCAACCCTGGGGCTGGACAAAAAATGCTTGATAATCCAGACAGAAGCATTGGGGGACAATAAAGCATCGCCATCAATACAAATCAAAAATTCATATTGAGAAAGTAATGCTCCAGCCCGTAATGCCATTGCCTTACCTTGATTTTTTTTAAATTGAATCACCCTGACATTGTCATAACGCTCAGCCAGGCCATCGAGAATTTCTGCAGTATCATCCGAACTGCCATCATTGATAGCAATAACCTCGAAAGCCGGATAATTTTGTTTCATCAAGAAAGAAATGGTTTCTTCAGCAATAGAGGACTCATTGAAACATGGAACTAAAATTGATACGCCAGGATACTCAGACAAAGTCGGAGGATAATCCACGGTATGCTTTTTGCCTCTTTCCCTGCGCCAGTAATAAACTAAAGCGCCAGTAATCCAGACATAAGACATGAATACAGGATAGAAAAAAGCAAAATAAAACATCCCGTGGAAAAAAGTTTCCACTGTGATTTCAGGCAAGAAAGAATTCAAATACTGGAGCAACTGATTAGTCACAGTCATAAAATCAGTCATGTTCAATTCCTGAATGGAAAATCATTCACTGAAATTTTAGATCTGATTAACTCCAGAGGTGGATGATTACCTATCACATCATCAGGGAAATGACTGAGTTGCAGGACATTTTTGTGCAATAAAAAATCAATTTCTGAATTCAATGTATCTGCTGGAATTTGGTCGCCGGTTTTTTTATTAACCGTTTGCAATTCAAAAACAAAATTTTTGAGAGCTATATTTTTTGGTAACTTTTTCAATACGGAATCTAAATGATTCACCGGGACCTCTGTGCCAGGGTCAACATTGATCACAAATGAGTTATATTTTGCCTGCAAATCAGGCCAAAATTGAGCTTGGTTCTGTGCATTTAAGATTCTTTGATCAGATAACAATAAAGCTGTATTTTTTACTCGGGAACGGTAATATTTAACTTTTTCTGTGATTTTTTTTACAAAACCTTCTGATCCATCCCCTTTTTTATCCAAAAACAAGATCCCGTCGGTATAGGAAAATTTCGCAACATCCCCATAAAGTTCGATGATCTCTTTTTCTGTTAACTGTCCATTTTTATTTTTAAATGCGATAACTGGCATGGCCATATGCACATTGATACGGTTCGGATCGCCAGCCCTGGTTTTTATCTGCCAGGAAACGCGGTTTAAAATATCGGCCCGTGTTGGCAAGTATCGGCTAGGGAAATATACGGCATCCGCATAACCATCATGATCGGTATCTGAATAAGCACTGATATAAACCGTATTAATTTTCATGGCTTTAATTCTGTCCAGCGTCCGATCAAAGTTTTGGGTGAATATTTTCTTGTCTTTGTTGTAAATATCATCCAAATTCAAACGAACGGCCCGTATCGGATCCTGCTTGGGCTTTTCTTCTTCCAAATCGTAGACAAAATCACTTAAGGTTGGATTGCTAACAGCTAAAATACGCCGAATTGCCGGAATATCACTTATATGATTACGCCCAGATTTTAATGTCATAGTCACCGGCATCCCAAGCTCTTTGGCTATTTCGATGGTCCATTCTGAATGAGCGCCATAAGGCCAAACGATAGACCGGGGACGAAAACCAGTATGCTTTTCTATCAGATCAGAATTGGTTTTTAGATCGGTTTTTATCCGCTGGTAATATTCCTGATCCGTTTCATATCGACCTGCTTGTTTGTAATATTTACGTGTTGTTGCGGCTGGTTGGACATTGCCTTGTGGGTTACCTAATTCACCATGATGTAAATCAAAACTATGGGAAGCAATTTCAATATAGCCTGAATCCTGCATTTCCTTAAGTTGTTCCCAGCTGAGAAAAAAGCTCCTAGGCTTGGTGTCTCTATCTCCATACTTGACTGTCTCTCCAGGTTTTGCCGACAACCATTTTCCAACCACAGCAACGACCGCTGTGTAGTCATACATTTTTAATAATGGATACAAGTATTTATAAACACTGACATAACCATCATCAATGGTGATTAAAACCGCTTTTTCAGGTAAATCTTTTTTCCCTTGCCGGGCATCCAGAATATCCTGAAGACTGATGATGTTATAACCATGCTCCTTAAGCCAGGAAAACTGGGCAACCAGATTATCAGTGCCCACAGCCATCTGGTCAGGGTCAAGTTTATCTGTCAACCCTTCGATAATGTCGTGATAGCATAAAGTGATAAATTCATTTTTAGCGGCATAAACTGGAGAGTCAAACAAAGAAATTACGAGTGTTATGAAAATAAATAGTCTGGTCATCTCAGAATCTCCAGTTCAAACGTAAATAGGCTTCCCAACCATTTTCACGAACAGCATCATAAAGGCGACTGAACCCTGTAATACCATAGGCCAGATTAATCTGATTCCATGCGCTCCACTGGTGCTCGTATAATATGCTGCCAACAACGCCGGTATTAAATCTCTCCTGCCAATATCCACCGACATTGAACTTCAAGTTCTGATACATTGTGAAATCGTAATGACGATATGTCAGATATTGATTGTCAAATGTCACTCCAAATGACAAATCTCTGGTTGGACTATAGTAAGGCCCTTGGTTGGAACTGTTTCCGGAATGATAAACTTCTATGTTGGTGGCTAATTTATAGCGAGCACTTGAAAACCAACGTTCGTAATAAGAACCGGAAACACTGTAGCGGTCATTATCATCACTAAACGCCATATAGCCTGCATTTAGTCTGAACTGTCTGGCTTCAGAAATACGATAACTGAGGCCTCCATTTACCGATTTGGCATCAATATTACTGCTTAATGCCCGCAATGGCGTTTCCGCACTTAGCGAATCAAAACTGGCAAAAAAGCTTAAATAATCATCATAGGCATACTCGGCAGCGATCCGCCCACCAAATCGATTATTTCTTGCAAAAAAATTGTGATGCAATTCTGCGGTTATCAACCAATCAGGTATTGAGTATTCCACACCCAAACCTTCCCGATGAGCTGAGCCATGACCTTCAGGAAATAGCCCTTGCCCCCATTTATAATGAATAAAAGGCCGATAGTTATAAGCAACGGGTGGCGCATATAAATAACTTTCAAAGCCAAGATCTCTACTCCCTTCCTGGGATCCTGAACTTCGACTGCCATTTACCTCAAAATTAAACTCCCAACTATTGTGAATATTCCATAGCCTAGATTGCCTTTGCAATTCAAGATGATAAGAATGTTTTTTGTTCAGGCGGTTAAGATCAGATTCAACTTGCTGATATTCTCGAAGATCAACCAGATTCTGAATATGACTGATCTGAATTTCTGTATTATCTGGCTCTTGGGCCTTGGCTAATTGGTACAGTTTTTCGGCTTTTCTTGGCCAGCCACGCCAATAATAAACATTAGCCAACGAATTTCTTATATCCTGATTGTAAGGGGCATTATTTAACAATTTTTCCAAGCGTATTTGAGCTTCCTGTAAATTGTCGTTATAAGCTCTATCCATAGCCAATAACATTTCCACTGTCAGTTTTCTGGAATTGTCCTTTTTCCTCGCCGGTTTTTTGCCTTCTCTTCTTAATTTGATTTTGACAGGTTCTACAGCCGCTAATTTTTCAACCCATGCAGTTGCCTGATCATTTCTCTCAGCTTCCAATAACGCAAAATAAAGTGAAATCTTGGCATAGAAAATTTGATCAGTGATTTTCTGACCTTCAGTTTGTTTTAAAGCGGCCTGATATAAATTGACCGCATCATCTGGCTTTTGCAAATAAAGTAAGGCATCGGCAACCGGGAACAAAACATAAGCGGGAAAATTTACTTTTTGCTGCTTTAGCTGTTGATATAAATCAACCACTTCCTGCATCCGGTAACGTCCATGCAAAGCGACGATCAAATCAAATTTTGCCCTCGTCAACCAGGTTTTGGATGCTGGTTCTGGCATGCTTTTGGCAAATTCAATATTTTCTTCGATATGTTTAATCGCCTCATCCATTTCCTTAAAACGTGGACTCCCGTCATTCTTGCCAATTTTCCCCGCACGAACCAAAAAAGCTGCTCTGTTCCAACGAATTTTTGCCATTTCCTGTTTGCTGAATAAAGGTGCAAACTTTTTGGCTTCAGCCATAGCAGTTGAAGAGGCGCCAACTTTATCCAGAATGAAAATCCGGTTTCGTTGGGCATATTTGTTGTGGGGATCGATACTCAAAATGCGCTCATAAGCGGCTAAAGCCATAAACCAGCGTTTATCAGTTTCATAGGCATAAGCCAAAGCAGAAAAAACATCAATATTTTGTGGATGTTTTTGTTTCATCGGGACTAAAATCTTTAGTGCCTCGGAAGTTCTACCTTGATCCGTCAACACCAACGCTAAACCGACTTTAGACTGAATTCGATCAGGTATTTTTTGTATTGCCAACCGATACAATTTTTCGCTTTTTTTAAACTGTTTCTTATTCCGTGCAGCTCTGGCAACTGCTTCCAACACATATACCGGTGCTTTTGCCAAAGCTATTTTTTGGCTCTCAGCAAGAACTTCATCATTCTTACCGGCCCAATTTAATATCAGGATGTAATCATAGTGATACCGTAAATTGTCGGGCTGACGAGCCAAAATATCCTGGAAAATACTGATTGATTTCTGCAGCTTGCCTTCACGGGCTAATGTTAATGCAGTTTGATAACCAGTATCGTTATCATTTGCTAATGCAAGGGAGGTAAAAATTAATAAATTTAGGGAAATAATAACAACAGATAGAGTTTTTTTTATGATCTGGGCGAACATAAAGTCTTTGCTTCCATTTTCTTTTATTAGAACTAAATTTTGACGTATAACAACCATCAAAAACCGAAGTAATCTCATAGGAACGAGCGCGGAATATGTTTGGCAACTGACGCCGTATTTTTATTCGTATTCAAGGCGTAGAAATAGGCGCATAGCCAGCTATGTAACTATTTTTACAACACAGAAGACGGATAAAAAACAAGCCAGCTGCCCAAGTTATTTCGTGCTCCTTCCTTATTAAAGGTAGTTAAAATTTCTCCCTATGCAAGCAGCATTAACATTCGGCCAAAAGACCAAACGGTAAAGTAAACAGGAGGATGATGTGGCAATGGATCCAGTCAGTTATACTTCGCGCGACCATAACTGTGGATTTCTAACGACGACTAAATCTCTTCTTTTGAATATTTCCGGTACTTGAATATTTGTTAACCCGTCATAAATCAAATAGACTCAAGAACAAAAACACAGAAGGTAGATCGTATTTATAAAAAAATAACTTCTCAATTTTTTCAAAATGATTATTATTTTTGAAACCACTATTCAAGTAATCTTAAGCCTACATTGTACTGCTCAAATGCTTAAACTACAATTAACTTTATCTATTTTTCTACGCCTCTTTAAGTGCACTTCAGTTTTTATGAAGGACTAGGCACAAAAATGTTGCAATAATTGGCTATTGAAAGATTTTGCAACGATATCATTCGCAAAATATGATGTGCTATAAATGGGTATTCTTGAGCGTGAAAGGTATAAATTTGATTCGATCAATTTTTTATCACAGCCCTCAAAAAATCTATTCCTTAAGTGCTCAGATCTAAATTGGAAATTAATCACTCATAAGAATAAGAATACTACGCCAGTTGTTGCCCAACTTATTCCGTGTTCGTTCTCAACTGTTTTTCGACTTCAAATTAAGAAGCAAAGATGGAATATATCGTGTATAGTATATGGATATTCTTAGTAGTCTATTGCATGGTATCCATGCCTTTCCAAAGGTTCATCTTGTTTTATCCTGTAAATATCCAGTAAGAGTATTCATCATTAGTTTTAAATTTTTATATAGTAAGAGGTTATTTACATGGTAACAGGTACAATTAAATGGTTTAACGAAAGCAAAGGTTTTGGTTTTATTTCACCTGATGACGGAAGTGCTGACGTTTTTGTTCATTTTTCTGCAATCACTGGCGATGGATTCCGCACACTAGCTGAAGGACAAAAAGTTAGTTATTCTTTGGAAAACGGCCCAAAAGGACCTCAAGCCAATCAAGTCTCACCTGTTTAATCCTATACATATAGGAAAAATTTTTTTCCTATTCTGTTTGAACAGCAAAAACTTTTAACCTGGGTTATTGGGACTCGGGTTATAAATTTTTTTAAATCGGTGACCACATTATCACCCCATTACAAGAGATATTTTTTTGAAAAAGATTTTTGTTGGAAATTTACCTGACAATGCAACCGAACAGCTTGTAACTGATATATTTACAGAGTTTGGCACTGTAAGATCCATCCACTTGGTCCAGGATATTTTTTCTGGAAAATGCAAGGGATTCGGCTTTATTGAAATGGAAGGTCATGAAGCAAGAGCCGCTATTGCTGCCTGTGATGGAAAAATGTTTGAAGGAAAACCGCTCAAAGTCAGATTTGATGACAGCCAATCCAGGGGTAAAAAAGGTAAGCGGCGTAGATAATTTTGAAGGAGACAACTTTTTCTCTACGCATAAACTAAAAATAATTAGGGTAACTTTTTCTTATCTGATATTTTTTCCAAACTAGATCTTACCTGGCTAAAAAATTTTCAAACCCTTCTCAACTGAAGGGTTCCCGCCTCATCTTCACGAAGTTATCCTTGTGCGACACACTTTCTCTGAAATGAGCTTTCCCCCTAACTTCCAGCTCAATCAAAAAACAAAGAATTGAACCTTTCGCTGATTTATCGTACAAACTGACAACCGAATTGGGTATTTTAAATTAGCCCCAAAAAATATTAAATTCATTTTTAGCCATCGGCAGGATGTAACCATGAAACTCAGTTTCCACCAATATTCTTTGATCGCCGGGTTGTTAACTTTAATTGGCTGCGCAGAATCACAACAACCAGAACATTATAGTAATGAACATGCCCTTTCTATTGCCACTTTTGCCGGCGGTTGTTTCTGGTGTACTGAAGCTGACTTTGAAAAAGTTCCAGGTGTTCGCAAAGTCATTTCCGGATTTAGTGGTGGAAAAACAGAACATCCCACCTATGAACAGGTCTCCTTAGGAAATACCGGTCATGTTGAAGCTGTACAGGTCTATTTCGATCCTCAAACTGTTTCTTATGAACACTTGCTTGAAGCATTTTGGCGTCAAATTGATCCAACTGATGACAAAGGACAATTTGTCGATCGAGGCAATCAATATCGTAGCGCCATTTTTTATCATGATGACAATCAAAAAAAACAGGCCGAAAGATCTAAACAAAAGTTACAACAATCCGGGCGTTACGAAAAATTGATTGTCACTGAAATCGTTCCATTTACTACATTCTATCCCGCAGAAGAGTATCATCAGGACTATTACAAAAAAAATCCAGTTCGTTACAAATTCTATCGTTACCGTTCTGGACGAGACCAGTATTTAAAAAAAATATGGGGCGATGATTTAAAGCTTTCATTAATACCCACCTCTCGGTATCCAAAACCGCCCGAGGAAAAGCTGCGTCAACAGCTAACACCATTACAATATCGCGTAACTCAAAAGAATGGAACAGAAGCCCCTTTTAAAAACGCTTATTGGAATGAAAAAAGACCAGGCATTTATGTAGACATTGTTTCAGGAGAACCTTTGTTCTCTTCAAAAGACAAGTTTAAATCGGGAACTGGCTGGCCTAGCTTTACCCGTCCTTTGAAACCAGAACATATCGTTAAAAAAACGGATTATCTTTTACTCTATCCTCGTACTGAAGTTCGCAGTAAATACGCCAATTCCCACCTGGGACATTTATTTAAAGATGGGCCTGAGCCTACGGGATTACGTTATTGCATCAATTCAGCCGCATTACGCTTCATTCCAGCCGAAAAACTAGGCGAACATGGCTATGCTGAATTTGCCAAAGAATTTGGTATTGAGCTGGACAAATAAACCGATCAGCTCGGAAACAAGCGGGCTAAGGGAATCGTAGCGAGGTAAGCGGCATCTTCCTAAGAAGACAGCCTGCTAATTATGCTTCGACATTCCTCATATCATATTTTCTTA
>CAZGYJ010000083.1:0-12728 GCA_964530345.1 uncultured Methylomonas sp. | reverse complement strand
GTAGTTTATGGAAGAAGTGTATGTGTCATGGATGACACAATCAAGCCTACATGGATGTATTTACGGCGTCTTCTGGAATAAGTTACTGATATTTAAACTATAAATACGCTAAGTGGTTACGGAAATTAATTATATTTACACTGGATCTTTGTACACGACAAAAAATCATAATAAATAGATAAGTCATTGAAAATATAACCGTCTATCGCAGGGACGCAATAGAGAGCTTCAGGGATGTATTGACGCGTGCTTAATATTTTCAATGACTTATCTATTCCCCCAAAAGGAAATGAAAATTTTGTCGTGCATAAAGACATTAGACTTAAAAAACTTGAAATTTTAAATATTATGAACAAAAAATGGGAAACCTTTCTTCTTGCACAAGGTGCTGAATTTAGCGATGACAACAAAATTGAATTTACCAGTACCAATGCTAATCCAGAAAACTTTATCTGCGCTCTATCTCATTTAGCAATAATAGTTGTTTCTGGAAAAGATGCCGCTCAATTTCTCCAAGGCCAGATCACTTGTGATGTCATTCAGGACATTAATGACAATAGCAGCTCCTTTGCTGCACTTTGCTCAGCGAAAGGTCGCATTATTAGTACTTTTTTAATCATTAAAAGAGCAGATGTTTTTTATTTGATTTTGCCATCAACGCTTTCAGAAATTGTAGTAAAGCGATTGCAGATGTTTATTCTTCGCTCCGATATATCCATTACGGATGTCACGGATGAATTTTGCCTTATTGGTCTTGGCGGCAAAAAACCAATCGATAACTTTCCTCAACAAACATTTAACGTCTCTGAGAATGAAGGCCTGATTGTCAAATATCCCTCAAATAATTGTCGATTTCTTGTTCTCAAAAAAGTTGAGCAAAGCATCCAATTCTGGTCTAGATTTATAGAAACTAAAAAATTTATCGCAACAGGAAACTGCTACTGGAAAGAACTGGAAATCCTGGACGGAATTCCTTGGCTAACTAAAGAAACCAGCGAAGAATTTATACCTCAAATGCTAAATCTCGATCTGTTAAAAGCCGTTAGTTTTAAAAAAGGCTGTTACACCGGACAGGAAATCATTGCCAGAACACATTTTCTTGGCAAAGCAAAACGAAAAATGTATTTAGCCAGGAGTCAGACAAATACCAAAATTTCGCCTAATGATTCTATCTACGAGGATATAACTGGTAACAAACAAATTATCGGTAAAGTCCTGAATGTCTGCCACAAAAATAACCAATATACGATGCTAGTTGTTGTCCAAACAGACCATGAAAAATGCGGAAAAATAACATTAGAAAACCAGGCTGAACTAACTTTATCTGATTTAACCTATTCTTATTTGAACTAAATGAGTAAACATGCAATTTAAAACTGTTCAAGATTTTTTGGCCCATGTACAACAAGAACTGGACGCAAACCGTCTAATCTTACCCACATTGCCTGACATTGCCCTAAAAGTCAGGGACGCAGTCTCAAAAGGCGAAGCAAATGCTGAAGAATTAGCAAAAATGATTACCACGGATGCCGCACTGTCCGCCAGATTGATTCAAGTAGCTAATAGTCCTTTGTATCGTGGAACTGTTGAAGTCAATAATATACAAATGGCAGTTGCCAGATTAGGAAACAACACCATTCGAACCCTTGTGACCAGCTTGGTCATGCAACAAATGTTCAGCCCAACCTCAGATACTCTCGAGGAACAATTCAGGGAAACCTGGGAACAAAGTGTTAATGTTTCAGCAATTTGCCGGGCATTATCATCTTTTGCCAACCATCTTGACGCTGACGAAGCCATGCTGGCCGGACTTATTCACCAAATTGGGAAACTACCTATTTTGATGCTGGTTGAAAAAATTGATGAATTTAGAGACAGTCCTTCCCGTTTAAGCAAATTACTCGAAAAAGCTCATCCTGCCGTTGGCAAAATCATTATGGACTCCTGGAATTTTCCTGAAAGTTTGAAACCAGTCGCATCAGAATATATTAACTTTCAAAGGGACTCGGGTGCAGTTGCCGATTATGTTGATTTGGTTCAGGTTGCTTTCCTGCAGAGTATTGCAGGAACTGCTCACCCAGCTTGCAGGGTGGATTGGTCAACTGTTCCTGCATTTGCAAAACTGGGTATGGCTGCCGATGCAGAAATCTTGGAAATTGAAGGCGTAGCCGAAGAAATTGAGATGGCGCAAATAATGCTTTCTTAACAAATCATTGCTTTCATCCCTCTAAGAACCAGTTTGGTTTTTGAAAAAAACCGATTCTCTTTACTTTCGCAGATTTAATCAAAAGGATGTTGCAAAACAATAGTTTCATCCCTATCTGGCCCGGTTGAAAGAATCACTACTTTGGTTTCCAGCAATTGTTCAATCCTTTCAATATATTTTTTTGCATTGCTCGGCAATAAAGAATAATTAGTCACGCCCTTTGTTGATTCAGTCCAGCCCGGCATTTCTTCGATCATTGCCTCACATGATTCATATTTTTCAGCTCCAAGCGGGGCAATTTCAGTGATTTCATCATCAATTTTGTAGGCAGTACAAATACCAATCGTTTTCAAACCATCCAGCACATCTAGTTTGGTTAAGCATATCCCGCTCAAGCTATTCAATTGCACAGATTTTTTCATAGAAACCGCATCGAACCAACCTGTACGGCGCTTCCTTCCAGTTGTAGCGCCAAATTCGTGGCCTTTTACACCAAGATGCTCTCCAACTTCATTGTCCAACTCTGTTGGAAAAGGCCCATTGCCTACACGAGTTGAATACGCTTTGGTAATCCCCAAAACATAATCAATAGCTAAAGGACCTAATCCCGTTCCCGTCGCTGCTCCTCCCGCAATAGTATTGGATGAAGTAACATAAGGGTAAGTACCATGATCAATATCTAATAAGGCACCTTGAGCACCTTCAAATAAAATGGCTTTTTGTTCAGCTTTATAGATAGAAAGGAGTTCTCCTACATCAGCCAACATGGGCTTGATTTTTTCACCCATTCTTAACATATCATCCAGGGTTTGTTGATAATCAACAGCATCCACTTGATAATACTGAGTCAGCATAAAATTATGATAATCCATTAATCCTGCCAACTTTTCAGCAAACAGCTTTTGATTGAACAAATCACCTGCTCTTAACCCTCGTCTGGCAACTTTATCTTCATAAGCTGGCCCAATTCCTCGGCCGGTCGTTCCAATCGCTTTATTGCCCCGCGCTATTTCCCGAGCTTGATCAATAGCAACATGTACAGGCAAAATTAAGGAGCATGCCTCGCTAATCAACAATCGTGATTTGACTTGAATTCCAGTCTTCTCCAGAAAGTCAATTTCTTCAAGTAAGGCATCAGCTGCCAGCACTACTCCATTGCCAATTAGACATTGAACCGAATCCCTCAAAATTCCCGAAGGAATAAGATGCAATACGGTAGTCTCACCATTAATCACCAGGGTATGGCCTGCATTATGCCCACCTTGGAAACGAACCACAGCATCCGCTTGTTCTGTTAACAAATCAACAAGTTTGCCTTTTCCTTCATCACCCCACTGGGTACCAATAATAACGACGTTTTTAGCCATAATTTCTACTCAGTTAAGGAAGCAACTTGCCAAGATTGGCCGTTTTTTTCTATTATTTTCGTGCACTGCATCTTTTTTGCATCTGCAGATTGGCCCGAAAGTTGTTGTATAACAATGTTTCCTTCTGCACGTAACTCTTTTATATATTCGGTTAACTCTGGATCATCTATCGCTGGTGCAAATATTTTTTCCTGTTCTTCTTCAGGGTTCATATTTCGGGATATTGATGTTAGCAGTTTTAAATCTGAACTAAATCCGGTCGCAGCCCGGGATCTGCCGAATACGGAACCGATATTGTCATACCGACCGCCTCTAGCAACTTCTTTACCGACTGCAGGTACAAACGCAGAAAAAACAACGCCAGTATGATAACGATAACCTCGTAATTCTGCCATATCATAACTAATTGGCAATAACGGATAATTCACAACTAATTTCTCAGCAATTTGTTGTAATTCAAATAAGCTTTTCTGTACCTTATCGCCTGCAATGGCCAAACAATCTTTTGCTTTGCTTAAAATATCGATACCGCCATTCAATTCTGGTAATTTCAAAAATAATTCCTTGACTTCCTGCTTGCAAGAGTAATTAGTTACTATTTGTGCCAATTCAGGTCGCGCTTTACGTTGCAGCACATCAAATAGCTGTGTTTCTTGCCGCTCAGATAATTCAGCAAATTTTGCCAACTCACGAAAAATACTGACATGGCCTAAATCAAGATGAACTTCCTGCAACCCCGATACTGCTAATATCTCCAACATTAACTGAATAATTTCAATATCACTTTCAATTCCTTGGTGACCATAAAGTTCAGCACCTATTTGCATTGGACTACGGGTTTTTTCCAGAGGATCGCCTACAGAATGTAAAACTGTTCCTACATAACTGAGTCGATTAGGGCGCTCGCCGCTTAGATGATGCGCATCAATACGTGCTACCTGGGGTGTCATATCAGCACGAATTCCCAATAATTCACCACTGACCTGATCAGTTAACTTAAACGTTTGCAAATCCAAATCATGTCCGGAACCAATCAATAAGGTTTGTAAAAAATCAATCATTGGAGGTATAACCTGCTCATACCCCCAACATGAAAAAACCTTTAATAACCTGCCTCGTAACTGTTCCAGTCTTCTGGCATCTACTGGTAAAATTTCTTCAAAACCATCTGGTAGTAACCAAGGGTTTCTTTGTAGCATTGTTTTTCCCGCTCAAACAAAACGCCCCGCAAGCGGAGCGTTTATTAGTTCTTGATTATGGTATTTCGCAATCAAAGTCAGGTTTTCTGACTTTTAATCGCACCCATGTTCCTTCTAAATAAAGATTCTAGCTGACCTATTTTTCATTGTTAAAGTACTTGAAAAAATCAGAATCTGGTTCAATAACCATGGTGCTACCAGATTTCCTAAATGCTTTCTCATAAGCATTTAAACTTCGATAAAAAGCAAAAAATTCACTATCCACATTATATGCCCGAGCATAAATATCAGCCGCTTTAGCGTCACCTTCACCTCGAAGTTTTTCAGCGTCACGATAGGCTTCAGCAATAATGATCTCTCGCTGCTTGTCTGCATCAGCACGGATCCGTTCCGCCGCCTCAGCACCTTGAGATCTAAATTCCCTCGCTACTCTGGCACGTTCTGCTTCCATTCTGCTATAAACAGAATTACTGACTTCACTTGGTAAATCAATTCTCTTAACCTGAACATCAATCACTTCAATACCGAGTGAAGAAGCAATTTTTACCGTATTGTTAATTAAGGCTTTCCGAATCGCACTTCGATCAGTTGCAACCAACTGTTTAATAGTCCGTTTACTGAATTCATTTCTCAATGCATCCTTAATAACCTGATCCAACCGTATATTTGCCTGACGCACATCACCCGCTACACGCGTATAAAATGCACCTACATCGCCAATACGCCATTTTACAAATGAATCGACAATGACATTTTTCTTTTCCGCAGTTAAAAACCGCTCTGGCTTTGCATCAAGAGAGAGTAGCCTTTTATCAAATTTTTTAACGTTATTGTAAATTGGAATTTTAAAATACAATCCAGGCTCAAAGTCAGATCTGACGATTTTCCCCAAGCTGAATAAGATTGCCTTTTCCGTTTCATTAACCGTAAAAACAGACATGGATATCAGCAAAATCAAAGCACCCAGACCAACTAGAATTTTATTTTGTGTCATATTCAACGCCCCCTTGTTGTCCGCCCTCTATTGGAGCTGGTTCTATTAATTGATGACTGTGGCGCGGGCCTCGATTGTTGATAGCTCCTGACTGTATTTTTGACAGGCTCAACATTACTTTGCATGAGTTTATCTAATGGTAAATAAAGCAAATTATTTCCGCCTTTAACATCAACCATGATGGTGTTTGTCTGACTTAATACTGATTCCAGAGTTTCGATATACAGACGCTTCCGCGTCACTTCCGGTGCTTTTTCATATTCTGTACGTAATTGAGAAAAACGGCTGGCCTCACCTTCTGCTTGCGCAACCACTCTGGCTAAATAAGCTTCCGACCCTTGGAGTTGCCGTGACGCAGCACCTCTGGCACGAGGTATAACGTCATTATAGTAGCCTTGAGCTTCATTGATCAAACGCTGCTTATCTTCACGCGCTTTAATCGCATCCTCAAATGCGCCTTGTACCTGTTCGGGTGGCTGTGCATCCTGCAAGTTTACACTGGTGATTGCAATACCTGCCTTATAGTTATCCATGACCAACTGAATTTCAGACTTGATTTCGGAAACAATCTCACTGCGTCCCTCCGTTAAAACGAAGTCCATGGTATTGTGACCAATAACCCCTCTCTCTGTTGCTTCGGTTACCTGTTTTAAAGTCGCCGCAGGATTTAACACATTGAACGAATAGTCTTTAGCATCCTTAACCTGATACTGAACAGCGAGACGTATATCAACAATGTTTTCATCCTTGGTCAGCATTAAAGCTTCCCGAGGCACTGAACCAGCCTGTTGTCTTGCCCCTGAGCGATAACCAACTTCAATAAAACGCTGTTGCTCAACATCAACCAATTGTACTTGTTCAATTGGTGCAGGGAGATGCCAATTCAAGCCTGGCATGGTTGTCGAGGTATATTTTCCGAAACGGGTCTCAACCCCTCGGTTTCCTTCATCTACGATATAGAAACCACTCAACGCCCATAAAACAATCGCTGCCAAAAGCAAAAAGCCCAGGCTTTTCATTGGAGAACCACTGCTTTCAGATGATGATCCTCCACCACTGCCACCAAATATTCCACTTAACTTTTCTTGTATTGAACGAATTGCTTCATCAAGATCAGGCGGGCCTTTCTCATCATCTCGACCACTCCAAGGATCTTTTTTACCGCCACCAGGCTCATTCCAGGACATATACATGCTCCACTCGGATTACTAAAAAATTAATTGAACTACAAATAAGCTCAATATTCATTCAGTTAAAAACTGACTACCTTCAAAAACAAAGTATTATATATTAAATTTTAAAGCATCTGGTCCTTATCACCGTTTATAAATAATAAACTTAACACAAATCACTCCTACTTACATATTTTGACGTGCAACGGGAACCAGAATCAATCTCTAGTGACACAGTGCCTTACTGCGTTCCATTCCGCAACGCGACCTAACAGCAATGAACGTTAGCCAGAACGACCCTAACTAAAAGCAATATAAATTAAACTATCTCTTCAATATCAATTGCCTTTAATAGCCCCAGATGTTTTTTGTCGATTTCGAAAGCAATATTCCAACCTCCATCAGCTATATTTTCTTCACTCAAAATTCGTGCCACGGAAAAAAGCTTTGCTCTGATCTGACCCTGGGAAGGAGATAATCGGCACATTTTTTTCACTTTTGTTGTAGAAAAAATTTCAGTCAGTGCCAAAAATAATAAATCAATTCCAATACCATATTGTGCGGACAACCAAACTCGAATTGGTTGACCCATCTCATCTCTATCAATTCTGGGCGCAAAATCTTCTAACAAATCAATTTTGTTTAGAACTTGTAACTGCTTGATATTTTCGGCACCAATTTCCTCAAGCACCTGGTTAACCTGAAATATCGTATCATCCCTGTCTTCCGCATTAGCGTCAATGACATGCAATAATAAATCAGCCTCAACCGCCTCTTGCAGTGTTGATCGAAATGCCGCCACCAGTTCATGCGGCAAATGCCTGATAAATCCAACCGTATCCGCTATCACCACACTTCCTCCATCCTGCAAATTGCATTGCCGCAGCGTCGGATCCAAAGTTGCAAACAATTGATCTGCGGCATAAATATCTGAACCGGTTATTACATTGAATAGTGTAGATTTGCCAGCGTTAGTATAGCCGACCAAAGAAATTGAAGGAATTTCAGCTCTTTTTCTTTTCGCCCGACTTTGATGGCGCTGCCGGGAAACTTTTTCTAAACGTTTCTGAATTTGCTTGATTCGAACCGCTAATAATCGGCGGTCTGTTTCCAATTGCGTCTCACCAGGACCACGTAAACCAATACCCCCCTTTTGGCGTTCCAAATGTGTCCAGCCCCGGATCAAACGAGTGGATAAATGTCGTAATTGTGCTAATTCGACTTGCAGCTTGCCTTCAAAGGTTTGCGCTCGTTGCGCAAAAATATCCAATATCAAGCCATTCCGATCAACCACACGAATATCCAAAGCCTGCTCAAGATTCCTCTCTTGACTGGGGGTCAAAGGGTTATTAAACAAAACTATATTGACCAAATTATCTTTTATCGCTTGTTTAAGCTCTTCCAGTTTACCCGTACCAATATAATATTTTGAATCAGGAGCTCGACGCTTCGCCTCAATAACACAAACGGGCTCGGCTCCTGCAGACCTCGTCAGTTCCTTTAGTTCATTCAAGTCTTCTTGGGTTGATTGGAAAAACACATGAACAAGCACTGCCCGCTCACCAGCATCAGGACGCTCAAACAATAAAATGCCTCATAAAATCAAAGAAAACCGATACATGAAAAGCCGATAAAAATAGTGTGGCACAAATGAGATTATGCGTCTCCATCACTATCCGGCTCACGATAGATTTTTACTGCTTTACCAGGCACAATTGTTGATATTGCGTGTTTATACACCATCTGACTAATGGTGTTCTTCAGCATAATGACATACTGGTCGAATGAATCAATCCGCCCTTGCAACTTGATTCCATTAACCAGGAAAATAGACACAGGCGTATGCTCTTTTCTAAGTGCATTTAAGAAAGTATCCTGCAAATTTTGTCCTTTCGGCATTATTGTTCTCCTTGATATTATTATTATCAGTCGTTAAAAAACTATTATCGCTCACCAGCTTGGCAATTTTCCACTTCATTGAAAATAAACCACACCAGCTTATAAGGGAATGTACATAAAATAACTTGAACAACCGCTTGTCTTTTTATCCATCTTCTGAGTTGTAAATATAGCTATATAGCTGACTATGCACCTATTTCTACGTCTTGAATACGAATAAAAACTGCACCAGAGTTGCCCAACTTATTCCGTGCCCGTTCCTAAATTATGTTTATTTTTGATTGTAAAAGTTCAATTACCCTGCTACTTAAATTTTCCTGATGATTAATAAACCACTCAGCATCAGTTTCACGCCTTAACCAGGTAATTTGTCTTTTTGCTAATTGCCTGGTTGCAACTATCCCTTTTTCAATCATCTTTGCATAATCATACTCACCATTTAGATATGACCAGATCTGCCGATATCCTACCGCGCGAACTGATGGCATTTTCTCCGTCAAATCACCTCGATGAAATAATTTTTTTACCTCATCAACAAATCCTAGCTCAAGCATCTGATGAAATCTTAATGCAATTCTATCATGTAAAAGTTTTCTGTCATCTGGCGCTATTACAATTTTAATTTTTTTAAAAGGTATCTGTTTTTGTTCAGCTATGACATGCCAATGGCTAATTGGTTCACCACTAATTTCAAATACCTCCAAGGCCCGCTGAATACGCTGCGGGTCATTAGGATGAATTCTAGCGGCTGAAATTGGATCAACTTCAGCCAATTTTTTATGCATTGCCGCCCAGCCCTCTATCTTGGCCTGTTCATTGAGTTTTTTGCGAATAATTTCATTCGCCTCAGGCAAATCAGCTAATCCTTTGAATAGTATATTAAAATACAGCATTGTTCCACCGGTTAACAGCGGAATTTTACCTTTTTCTGTAATTTCAGTCATTAATTGCAAGGCCTTATCCCGAAACATTCCTGTCGAAAATGACTCCACCGGGTCAAGAATATCAATCAAATGATGCTTGATACCGCCTCGCTCGCTCATTGTCGGCTTCGCCGTACCGATATTCATTTCTCGATACACCAATGCAGAATCTACACTGATAATTTCCGCATTAAGATTTTGAGCTATTTCCACTGCTAAAGCAGTCTTCCCTGATGCGGTCGGCCCCATCAAAAAAATCGCCGGAGGCAAATTCTTATCAATCACTGGCCACGCATAAAAAATTTATCCAGATCCTTGATGCTTAATTCCACCCAGGTTGGCCTGCCATGGTTGCACTGGCCACTGCGCTCGGTTTTCTCCATATCACGCAGCAAAGCATTCATTTCTTCGACAGTCAATCGCCGCTGCGCCCTGACAGAGCCATGACAAGCCATACTAGCCAGAATTTCATTGGCTTTTTCCTGAATTCGAGTACTGTCACCATACTCAATAATATCCGCCAGCACATCCATAACTAACCCTCCAATATCCGTTTTTGCCAAAATAGACGGTACCGAACGAATAGCTATGGATTCAGGCCCAGTTCTACTTAATTCAAAACCTAATGACCCAAAAAGCTCATTATTTTGTTCCGAAATTTCAGCCTCCTTCTCACTAACCTTCACTGTTACCGGCAATAGTAGAGGCTGTGTCACCACAACACTGTCTTGGAATTGCTGTTTTAAACGCTCATAGGTAACTCTCTCGTGTGCAGCATGGGCATCAACCAGAATAATTCCATTTGCCGTTTCCGAAAGTATAAAAATATTATGCAAATGCGCAACTGCAAAACCCAACGGGCAATCCCGATCTTCTGAAGGGGGTTGCGGCATTGCATCAGCCTGATCAGAAACTGGATATAATTTACTATAGGCCTGAATTTCCTCTTCGACTGATAACGGCAATGAAGTTTGACGAGGTTCTGGCGCAGCATAAGCAAAGGATTTCTGAACCACCTCTTGAGTCCGACCCTCAGAAACCGGAGCACTTGTCACTACACCTGATTCTTCGCGATGCTCCTGACTCCCAGGCCGGACATCTGCTAGAGAGCGATGTAACGCCTTAAACAAAAAGTCATGCACCAAGCGACTATCCCTAAATCTGACCTCCAGCTTCGCAGGATGCGCATTCACATCAACCAACGCTGGATCTAGCTGCAAATACAGGGAAAAAACCGGGTGTCTGCCATGATATAAAACATCTTGATAGGCTTGTTTGACTGCGTGAGTCACCAATCTGTCTTTAATCAACCGGCCATTGACATAAAAGAATTGCAAATCTGGTTGGCTGCGTGAAAAAGTTGGCAACCCAACCCAGCCCGTTAAAGAAAGGCCTGAAGATTGAAAATCAATTTGCACCGCATTTTCTATGAATGCCGGACCAAAAATTTTTGCAATTCGCTGCTCTTGTTCAACCAAGCTATCCGCTGGTCTCAAATCAAAAATTTCTCGCTGATTATGGCTAAACACAAAATGAGTTTCAAAGCGGCTCAATGCCATTCGCTTTATTAACGTTTCAATATGAGAAAATTCGGTTTTTTCTGTCTTTAAAAACTTCCGCCTGGCCGGTGTGTTATAAAACAAGTCTCTTACTTCAACGGTTGTCCCTTGGGGATGAGGCGCTGGCTGAGGCTCCAAATCAGCTTCAGTACCGTCGGCATTAACAACCCACGCATACTCCTCATCGATAGCGCGCGATGTCAACGTCAGTTTTGAAACCGAACTGATACTTGGCAACGCCTCCCCTCTAAACCCCATGCTGGTCACTTTTTCAAGATCTTTTAATGAGGAGATTTTACTGGTTGCATGACGTGACAAAGCCAAAGCCAAATCATCTTTATGAATACCACAGCCATCATCACGAATTCGAATCAACTTAATGCCACCTTGCTCAATATCGATCCTGATTTCCCGGGCATCTGCATCAAAACAATTTTCCAATAATTCTTTGACAATTGACGCAGGTCTTTCCACAACTTCGCCAGCAGCAATCTGGTTTACAAGTTGACTGGGGAGTGTCCGAATACGCATTTTTATAATTTAAAAAGCTTTTTGAAAATATAAATGTACTGTTATTGTGTATGAATCAACCCCGATAAACAATACATAAAAAACCCATTTTTCTAGTTTTTTGATTTGACTATCTGAATTATCTGAAATTTTGATAAACTTGTTTAAATATATAAGCTTTAATAGATAATAAATTTGTCTTATGAAAAAACCACAGCAAATTATCAATGAAAACAATCATTCAGCAGCTTGCGATTATATTCAAAAAAAATTTGATGCCCACACCTGGTGGCCACGGGCGCAGCCAAGGCTCGCAAAACAGGAATTCAATTTGATGAAAAACAGCACTGGAGCGTTAAAAGTGTGGTGTGATAGATGGCTGGATTCTGGTCAGCTACGCAAACTTCAAAGGGCGCTGAAAAACTCTACTGAGTAAACTAAGATAAAGAAAAATTTGAATTCGTAGCCCGCCAATTTGTCGAAAAGACCAGCTAACATGTCATTTAAAAAAATGGTGCCTCGGGCCAGAATCGAACTGGCACGGTGTTACCACCGAGGGATTTTAAGTCCCTTGCGTCTACCAATTTCGCCACCGAGGCTTCTTTCATTGGGCTGGTAGCCGGTTATTGTATCGTAATATTTTTAAGATTCCAATACGAAATTTATGTCGACATAGTTCTTTTCCGTTCACCCCATTCAAAACTGAAGTTAAGGAAGGTACACCATGACAAAATTTACCGCAAAAAACACCATCAAACGACATAGAATAATGGTTGGCTTTGGTCTTTTTGTCCTTATTACGGTATTTTTTATTTTTGATACTCAACAATGGCTATCCCTGGAGTCAGTTAAGCAACAAAAACAAGCAATACTCAATTATTCGGAACAACATTATGGGT
>CAZGYJ010000082.1:0-12790 GCA_964530345.1 uncultured Methylomonas sp. | reverse complement strand
ACAAAAACTGATGTTCATTTCAGACCGAAGTTTTGCTCAACAAGCTTTCTATAAGGACATAAAAAAAGAGATGGAGCGGATTTCATTTGAACAAGGATATGGTGGTGTAATCACCAGAACGCAAGGAGGTGCCGTTATGAATGCATGTTGGGTCCTGGAACACAAACCAGCCTGCTATTTTAAATTTCCCAAAGTGCAGAAAGGCGGTGGTTGTTTATGGGACTACGCTGCAACTACCTGCTTGTTTCATGAAGCGGGCGGTATTGCAACAGATATCAAGGGTATTCCTTTGGATTTGAATCGATCTGATTCGCTCTTTTTGAATCATCGAGGAGTCATTTTCTGTAGCGATGCAGATTTGGCTGATGCTGTTAAGAAATTGTACAAAAGATATGCGGATGAGAGTGCGTTTGATTAAGTCAAAAGTCCTTATTTTGCTTTGTTAAATGATTTTTCTGTGTAGGATCTGTAAAGTCAGCTAACATCGTGGCTAAAGCCACTTCTACCAGCAATTAAATTTGATAAGCTGGGATAACTATTTCAAAAAACCTAAATCAGTGACTTCACTACGGCGCAGGTGGCAAGCTCTTGCCCCTCTGTTCATTTTTTTGTATTCAGACAGGCGAAATCTTTCCGCTAAAAAACTGATTATTGGATATATGGTGTTATTAACTATAAACACGCTGAGTAATTAAGTTTTTTCTTCAAGAGGTAAATGTAGGCAAAAATGAATCTTATAGACCGCATCAGTGGAATATTGGATCCATCCTTTTGTATTTAAACGTTTAAAAAATAACCTTGACGGGAATAAGGCAGTAGTTGCTGAATAAAAGTACAAATAATAAACAAAATACCTAATAGTCACTGGGATAACTTATAGACCGTAAGTTAATAATGACTTGTTGTAACAAATTTCTTTAACTTTATTTGACTATAGGTCATTGATTTTTATTGGATGAAAGTTGTTCAATGAGTTTTTTCTCAAGTTGAATTATGTTATAAGTTAGCCATAAATTGAAGATTCAGAGAGCTATTTTGTTAAATTGATAGCTGTCATTTTTGTAAGTAAATACGGTCATTTATTTGTTGGGCATCATTAATTTTTTTGATAATGATTGGTCATTACTTGTTTTCAAAAGCATGAAAACGATGTCAAAAAACTGAAAAAAAATGGATTAAACCTCATGAATAGTTTGGTAAAAATTACGTTTGGTTTTGCTTTCTTTTTTCAGGTGTTTTCAGGGAAGGCTGCGTCTATAAATGAATTATTATTTGAAGATTATGGACAAAATATTTCCAGGCTCGGAGGCAGGCAATGGGAGTTTGATAAAGCTAGTTGGAAAATGAACATTGAAATTCGAGATACTGTCAACATTTCCTCATTTTCTGAAATGAAAGCTTCTGAAGCGGTGAAGATAATGACGCCAAATGAAAATGTTCTTAAAGAAGTGGAATTTGCGGCTGTATTATTTGCCCCTAACGAAAAAGACGTTTCAGGAGCTAGCCTTGAAAATTCTCGAAATGAAAGAACAGCTTCAACCATAAATTTTATGGAAAATATTGGTGCTGAGACGAAGGAACAATTTTCAAAAAAAGGACTAAGCTTGGATTTGTTTTTACCAGAGCTAAAAATGGGCAATCCCGGTGCACCGTAATTGAGTGTCAACTCTTATCCATTCACCCATCTGGATTTTTTTGTCGTGTACTGAGGATTTAAAATATACCCTTCTCGTTCAAGAATACTCAATTTAAAGCGCACCAATTTCCTCATTGTCGCAGTAATCGTTCTTAATCTGGGAGCCCTCTAGATGCGGGGATGGACTCTTTGATTGAATAACGTAAGCAAATAAAAATAAAAAACTGAACGCCAAAAATCAGGTTGGCAATTAGCAAGTGAATGGGTTGGGCGGCAGGAGGGATGCCAAATCGATCCAGAGTGATCCCTGCCAGTATCGCAGCAACAACTAGGGCAAGAAGGCCGATCGAAAATTTGAATAATAAGTGATCTCTAGGTAATGAACTAATTATTTTCCAGACAATCCAGGCATTAGTGAAAAGGATAAAAGCTGAAAAAGTGCGGTGGACATAAAAGATAATCGGGAAATCGTTACGCCAGTATTGGCGATCAATGTATGCATGATTTTGTGCAATGAGATCAACTGCTTCACGAACCTGAGTTCCCATGATCACTTGCAATAAAGTCATTGCCATAGCGATGATCAGGACTGTTTTGACGTTTTTTGGCAAATTGCCAGTATCCATTGTTGTTAATTCGTCGCGTTGTGACCTGGCAATCACATAAATAAGCAATGCAACGATAGTTAAGGCAAGTAGCATATGCAGAGTGATCATGAAGGGGTGTAGATTGCTGGCAACAACAACCGATCCAAGCCAGCCTTGAAAGCTGACCAGAAACAATACACTCAGGGATAAATAAAATACCGTTTTGTCTGTTTTTAAATACACCCTGGAATACCAGACTGTTAACATAATCAAAAAGCCAATAGTGACACCAGATAGGCGATTAAGATATTCGGTCCAGGTCTTTATAGGGTTAAAATCAGTATTGGCGTATCCCAGTTCAGCATAGATTTCATGATAATTTTCTGGTAATTGTGATTCATCGGTGGGTGGGATGAGTTGGCCGAAACAAGTGGGCCAGTCGGGACAACCCATTCCTGCACCAGATGCGCGGACAATACCGCCGATCAGAATCAAAATATATACAGCGATGATAGTTATTGTGCCGATTTGTCGAAATCTTCGTGCCGCTTTGGAATTAATCATGATTTTAATATATCGGAAATTAGCTTTTATTAAATGCTTTTGCTAATGCATCCGCCATTGCACCTTGAGGTGTTGGCGTTTGTTTGACTTTGGATTTGGGTTTTTTCTTTGCTGGTTTGCTTTTTATGTTTGGTGTTGTAGAAGCTTCGGAAGCTGATTTCATGGTGAGAGAAATACGTTTTCTTTCAATATCTACTTCAAGTACTTTAACATTAACTAGCTGACCGGTTTTAACAATATCGCGAGGGTCTTTAACGAATGTGTCAGCCAAATGGGAAATATGAACCAGCCCATCTTGATGAACACCAATGTCTACAAAGGCGCCAAAATTGGCCACATTAGTGACAACACCTTCAAGAGACATACCGGGTTTCAGGTCAGATATTTTTTCCACACCTTCTTTAAAGGTCGCGCTTTTAAATTCCGGACGGGGGTCCCGGCCTGGTTTGTCCAGTTCTTTGAGGATATCCTGGACTGTCGGCAAACCGAATTGCTCGTTGGTAAAATTGGCGGCATTCAGATTTCGCAAAACATCACTTTGACCAATTAATTCCCGAATGGATTTACCGGTATTATCCAGAATTGCTTCGACAACGGGATACGCCTCAGGATGTACTGCAGAAGCATCCAAAGGGTTTTCTCCATTCATGATACGGAGGAATCCAGCCGCTTGCTCAAATGCTTTGTCACCAAGTCGGGGAACTTTGGTTAATTGTTTGCGGTTGGTAAATGCGCCATGTTGATTACGAAAATCAACAATATTTTTGCTGACACTGGCAGAAAGGCCAGACACCTGTGTCAACAGAGGGGCTGATGCAGTATTGACATCAACGCCAACAGCATTGACACAGTCCTCAACGACGGCGTTCAGGCCGCGTCCCAGTTGGGTTTGGTTAATATCATGCTGATACTGGCCAACGCCAATGGATTTTGGCTCAATTTTAACCAGTTCTGCCAAAGGGTCTTGCAGACGTCGGGCGATTGAAACTGCGCCGCGAAGGGAAACATCCAGGTCCGGAAATTCCTTGGCAGCCAGTTCAGAGGCAGAATAGACAGAGGCTCCAGCTTCTGAAACCATGATTTTTATAATTTTCAGATCAGTATGTTGTTTGATTAAATCAGCAACCAGCTGATCGGTTTCACGAGATCCAGTGCCGTTGCCAATACTAATCAAAGTGACCTGATGCTTGGTGATTAATTGCGCAAGTATATTGATGGCCTGATCCCATTGCCGTTGTGGCGCATGCGGGTAAATGGTAGCTGTTTCCAATAATTTTCCGGTAGCATCAACCACAGCGACCTTGACGCCAGTTCGTAGCCCAGGATCAAGTCCAATGGTAACTTTTGGCCCTGCCGGTGCGGCTAAAAGAAGATCACGTAAATTGCTGGAGAAAACCTTGATTGCTTCCTGTTCAGCAGCTTCTCGTAATCTGAGTTTTAAATCCAGATCAATACGGGTAAATAACTTTACTTTCCAGGCAAGACGAGCAGTTTCTGAAAGCCAGGAATTGGCTGGGTTTTGAATATTTTCTATCTGAATATGACGAGCTACAAGCTGTTCGCAGATTTGATGTTGTTCAGCTTCGTCCCTACCTGGTTTCAGGCTGTGAGTTAATAGTCCTTCGTTTCTGCCTCTGAACAAGGCTAAAGCCCGATGTGAAGGTATCTTGTTGATCGCTTCCTGATAATCGAAATAGTCTTTGAATTTACTGGCTTCCTGTTCTTTGCCAGAGACAACAGTGGCGTACAAAATGCCATTTTGCCAAATTCGTTCTCTTAGTTCTGCAAGCAATGATGCGTCTTCGGAAATTCGTTCCATGATGATTTGTCTGGCACCATCCAGTGCAGCAGTCGTGTTATCAATTCCTTTTTCAGAATTGATATAATTTTTTGCTGTTTCTTCTGGGTTGCAATCGCGATGAGCCAATATATGATTGGCTAACGGTTCAAGTCCAGCTTCTCTGGCAATTTGTGCTTTGGTGCGGCGTTTGGGTTTATACGGTAAATATAAATCCTCTAGCAAGGTTTTAGTTTGTGCTTCATGAATAGCCTGCTCAAGTTCTTTGGTAAGTTTTCCTTGAGATTTGATACTTTCCAGGATGGTCTCACGACGGTCGTTTAGTTCCCGAAGGTAAATAAGCCGTTCGTCCAGCATTCGTAGTTGCGTATCATCAAGTCCTCCTGTGACTTCTTTACGGTAACGGGCAATAAAAGGAACGGTTGCGCCTTCATCTAGTAATTTAACAGCGGCAGATACTTGGTGAGGAGAAACTGTTAGTTCATTGGCAATCGTTTGAATGATGTCCATAGTTTTCAAAAAAGGATATTAGAATTGAAAGAGGGATAAGTAAATTGGAGCTTTAAGGAAAGCTTCGGCAATTGAGATGTTTGCAGTAATTGTTGATGTTTAGAGTTAAAAACATTATGTATTTTGTTAAGGATAACACAATAAAAATGTATAGAAAAATGCAGGGTATTAGAGGAACAGTTAAGCTGGTTTTGCGGTTTCTGTTAATTCACATGCTGCATTGGGATTTCACATTTTGGCCAGATTTTAACCTGGACCATAAAAAAACGCTTGTTAACAAAAAAATTAAAAATACAATCACTGGAAAATCACCCATTGTTGTATAGGGGGTCAAGCCTGCCATCGGATAAATTTTCGAAGTTAAAGTGGTTTTTTTGAATAAAGGGGCTTGATCAATTATTTTTCCATCAGGTGCTACAACTCCAGTTACTCCGGTATTTGTGGCCCGTAATAAATATCTGCCAGACTCTAGTGCTCTCATTCTGGCCAGTTGCATGTGTTGATACGGTTCGATTGATTTTCCAAACCAGCCATCATTGGTCACGTTGACCAGAAATGCAGCTTCAGGCAAATCCTTGATGACAAGTTTGGAGAACACATCTTCATAGCAGATTGAGGTGGAAAAACGATATCCTGCAGCCTTTAATAGAGGCTGATTCAAGTCGCCGGGCGTGAAAGAGCCAATCGGCATAATATTCAGTTGATCCAATAAATAGCCGGATAACGGTTGAAATGGTAAATACTCGCCGAATGGTAGTAAGTGGACTTTCCTATACATACCGGGATGTTGACCTAATACCAACACCGCGTTGTTATAGCTTTTACTTTTAGGGGCGCGAAATGGCAAACTGACAATAACATCTGTTTTATTAAGTATTGCTTGCTTTGCTAGTGGTTTGAGCAGGTCGACCTGTACTTGATCTAAAAAGGCGGGAATTGCCGTTTCGGGCCAAATAATTAGGTCAGAGTCCCAATGTTGATAAGTCATGGCCAAATAGCTTGTGATTATTTTTTTGCGGTTTCCTGGACGCCATTTTTGCTCTTGTGCAACATTGCCTTGAACCAGGGTTACTTTAATAGGGTTACCAATGACAGTCGTCCATTGTCTTTCCTGTAATAAGCTTCCTAAAATCCAGATGCTGAGAATGATTAAAATTCCAGTTACTCTGAATGGTCTGGCCTTTAATAGTAATATCAGAGTAGTTGCTGTGATTGATGCTAGAAATCCGGTAGCATAACCGCCAATTACTGGAATAAATCCAGAAAGTGGTGTTTCTAATTGGCTATAGGAAATCTGAAGCCAGGGGAAACCATTCAAAAAATATTCGCCCCTCAAAAATTCAACAAGAATCCAGACAATGGGCATTATGGCAAATCGTTCCAATCGAAAAGTCGCAGGTATTATTTTGCAAGTTAAATAACCAGCAAACGCAGGAAATATTGCCCATATTCCCACAAAAACCAGAGTAATAAGTAAAGAAACAAATTTACTAGCCCCGCCATAATCGTGAACACTGATAAAAACCCAGGAAACACCTACTCCAAACAAACCAAGGCCAAATAAATAGCCTCTTAATAAGGCTTTTTTGGGGGGGATGCGATCCCAGGAAAGAAACAGAATAAACAATGAGATAAGTGCAAAGTAAGCAACATTGAAAGGAGCAAAGGCCAGTGCTGAAAGCATGCCGGCAACAACAGTTAATAGGTTCCAGATTTTACTTTCTGATAAAGGCACGAATTAGCTCGGTTGTTGTAAAAAGCAGTCCATCATAAACAAAAAATAATGACATAGGCATAAAACTGTTTTTTTGGATAGTCTTTTAAAGAGCCTCATTAAATTTTACAGAATTACGCCACAAAAATTCCAGGAGGAATATAATATCAAGCTGTTCGTTTGCTTTTAAAAAAAGAGTTTGTGTTGTCAGTGAAGGCGCTTGTATTAAATTGATAAACGATGGTTTTTTGTAACTATTCAGCGTATTTATAGATTTAATATCAGTAACTTATCCCGAAGACGCCGTAAATACGTCCGTGTAGGCTTGATTGTGTCATCCATGATACATGCTTCTTCCATAAGTTACTGATATTGAATAATTTTAGTTAAATCAAATATGCTGAGTAGTTACGATTTTTTAGTCTTTCCATTCTGTTGATATAAAAATGAATTTAGAAAAAGTAATCTTTGGCTTTTTTATTGTCCTGGCCTTGTCATTGAATTTTGGATTTTTTCTAGGGGAACTGGATAATCCATTGCACCACAATGTTTTCGAACTTTTTGCTGTGATTGTAGTGAATATTATTGCCACGATGCTAAAATTTGGTGATCGTTCTCAGGTTGGGGCTGTGCTACTTGCTACGAGTTTAGTAGCAACTTTAGAATTGATAGCGGCGGCAACATACTGGACCGTTGTTGTTCATATTACCGAAACTGGCCTGACGCCTGATGTCACCGCGACTATAGTTTCGCTAACTGGCGGTGCTTTGGTAGCAAATGTAATTTCTGTAATCATGCTAGTTACAGAAACGATGATGTCCCGATTGTAGTTTTCATACTTGTTAGTTAAAGACTAATTTATATGACTATGTATTATTTCGGTAATGCACTGTTTCTCGTTCGGATTGTTCTCCAGATTCATTCTTAAATTTTGTTGAATTATTAATTATAGATGGCAGCGCCGGTTGATCTTTCAAGAGTAATTTTTATTGTTATGCGCGAAATGCGCGCACCGATCATGACGCTGATTATTGTTTATTCAGTGTCCATTCTCGGGATGGTGTTTATTCCAGGGCCGGTCATTGATGGTAAAACGCAATATATGAGTATCTTTCATGCGTTTTATTTTATGACTTACACAGCAACGACAACTGGATTTGGTGAAATTCCTTTTGAATTTAGTAATGGCCAACGATTTTGGGCGATTGCCTGCCTTTATGTCAGTGTCGTGGCCTGGCTTTATGCCATTGGGAGTATTTTAAAACTTTTTCAAAATCCTTTTTTTCTGCGGGCAGTTGATGAGTGGCGATTTACCCGTAGTGTGCGGCGGGTATCTGGAGCATATTTTATTCTTTGCGGTTTTGGCGATACTGGAAGTGTTCTATTGCGCGGTATCAGTGATGCGGGTTGGTCTGCTGTCGTTATTGATCAGGATGAAGAACGCATCAGGGCATTAAAACTAAGAAATTATAATGCTCATATGCCCGGACTGCATGGAGATGCAACAGTTCCAAAGCATTTGCTGGAAGCGGGGTTGCGAAGGCCAAATTGTAAAGCAGTGGTTGCCATCACCAATAATGAGGAGGCGAATTTAAAAATTTCGGCAATGGCACGTTTGTTGAATCCCAATGTTGGTATTATTACCATGTCCAAGGTGGATGTGTTTGAAGATACCCTGGCTACCCTGGGTGGGGAGGTTCACATTGTTGACCCATTCAAGACTTTTGCCAAGGTTTTAGCAGCATCAATACATCGACCTGGATTTTATGCGTTAAATAACTGGTTGGTAGGAGATAAAAATGCGTCACTTGAAAAATTTGTACAGCCTCCAACTGGTTCTTGGGTGGTGTGTGGGTATGGGCGGATGGGATATGAAGTCAGTCGGGTGTTAAAAAAACTCAATATAAAAACTACTGTGATTGATCCGCATCAGGATCGTGACAGAAGTCATATTGATAATTATATTTTAGGTAGAGCAACTGGAAAAACCCTGGCTGAAGCAGGCGTAGAACTGGCTGATGGTATCCTTGCTGGAACTGATGATGATGGCCATAATCTGAGCATTCTGCTTAATGCAAGATTTTTTAACAAGGATTTGTTCAGTATTGTCAGGCAAAATCGTCATGTGAATGAAATTGCTTTCAATGCTGCCAATACAGATATGATAATGCAGCCATCATTGGTGACGGCCAGACGAATATTGTTCTTACTTGTGGCGCCATTGTTAAAACCTTTCTTTCATTATTTGCTGGAGGACAAACCAGGTAGGACAGAAGAAATGGATGAAGTAATAGAGCGTTTGAAACAAACCTTTGGTAAGAAAAAACCTCATTTGGTAACCATTCAATTTACCCGTGCAACCAGTAAAGCCGTTATTCAATGGTTGGATGAAGGCAAAAAAGTATTTTTAAGGGACTTGATCAGAAATCCGGACAATCGCAACAAAATGCTTAGTATTGCAGTGTTTGTTATAAAATCCGGGGAAGAAGTACATATATTGCCGCCTCCAGATTATGAAATAAAAGAAGGCGACCAGTTACTTTATTGTGGAACGCATTACGCGCAGCGTTTATTTAATGCAACGATAAATAATGAGTATAAATTATTTTATATTCAAAACGGAGTATTCAAGCCGAGGAGTTATTTGTTTCAGTGGTATTTAAAGAAAACCAACAGATTGGGTGTTAAAGTTGGCTAGTTGTTGTTATGCCCAACCTGCAATTAGTTATAAATTTGTTCGTATATGTGTCCTTAATTCCTTAGGGAGGGAAAACACCACTTTTTCTTCGATCCCATCATTTTCTATGGCGGTTTCACCGCCCCATTGTTTTAATTGATCGATCACTTCTTGAACCAAAACTTCAGGGGCCGATGCTCCGGCTGTAACACCAACGACATCTATATTTTCAAGCCAATGTTTTTCCATATTGGCAGCTGTATCGATCAGAAAAGCTGGTTTTCCTAGTTGTTCTGCAATTTCTCGCAACCGATTTGAGTTGGAACTGTTTGGTGAACCAACCACAAGAATCAGGTCAGCTTTTTTCGCCAGATGGTGCACTGCATCTTGTCGGTTTTGGGTTGCATAACAAATATCGTCTTTCTTTTGTCCCTGGATGACCGGGAAATGCTGTTTTAGCGCGCCAACCATGGCTTTGGTGTCTGTCATGGACAATGTGGTCTGTGTGACATAAGCCAGTTTGTCAGAGTTGTTAACTTTCAAGTTGGCGACATCTTCAGGCGTTTCAACCAGATAGATTGCCCCATGTTCAGTACACTTTTCATATTGTCCCATCGTGCCTTCGACTTCCGGGTGTCCGGCATGTCCAATCAATATAACTTCGGTATCATTTTTGGCATGTTTGGCAACCTGGATATGAACTTTAGTCACTAAAGGACAGGTGGCGTCAAAAACGGTAAGATTTCGATCTTTTGCTTCTTGTTGCACTTTTTTTGAGACGCCATGGGCGCTGAAAATCAAATGTGAACCTACCGGCACATCTGCTAGATCCTCAATAAAAATTGCGCCTTTCTCCTTGAGTCCTTCAACAACGGTTCGGTTATGCACCACTTCATGTCGGACATAAATCGGCGCTCCAAAAGTTTCCAGGGCTGTATCTACAATTTCGATGGCGCGGTCTACACCGGCACAGAATCCCCGGGGGTTGGCGAGTAATATTTGCATATCTTGACTTAATAACTTGGTTAATAGCAGGCTATTTTAACTCAACATTGTTTCGGATACGATAATTCCGTCATGATCGGCATATAAATATTGATTTTTTTTGAAATTGATGCCGCCAAAAGTGATCAAAACATCACGATCGCCTATACCGCGTTTATGGCTTTTTAATGGATGAGTTCTAAGGGCGCGAATTCCGATAGGGGTCTTAGAAAGTTCAATATAATCGCGAACGCAGCCATAAATAATAATGCCTTGCCAGCCATTGTTATAGGCAATTTCTGCCAGATCGCCACCCAGTAAGGCGCAGCGATGGGAACCGCCACCATCAACGACCAAAACCCTGTTATCTACTTTTTCTTCCAAAGTTTGGCGAACAAGTACATTGTCTTCAAAAACTTTCAGGGTAGAGATTTGCCCGGCAAAAATAGTATTACCCCCAAAATTTTTCAAAATAGGTTCTGCAATCTGAAAATGCTCTTCGTCAGAATGTTTATCGCAAAGATCGGCAGTCGTAAATGTCATGACATTTAATTGGTAAATAAAATTTTCATCATATCAGATCTTCGGTAAGTGTTGAGTGCAAAAATAAGTATTTCATAGGTGTGTTGCTTTTTCACAACAGATTGCTGGCAGAATTCCAAAGTCAATCTATACTCAAGTAAGCCGTTAGGCTTTCAGGTATTTGATTAACCGTATTAAGTCGGAATGGAGGGCTTGTTATTTGTTTTTTATGTGATGAGGGCTTTGTCATAAAACTGTCATATTTATTTTATATTCTTGTCGCGTTTTTACAATTTCCGGTTGTTTTAATGCAACTATTATTAGGAGGTATCTCAAATGAGAGGCAAAACACATAAAGCTGCAAAAATTATTGCGATAGGGTCAATGGCTCTGCTTTCGAGCAATGTTTTTGCGGATAAAACCAGTGAAAAACTATTGAAAATATTAGTGGCCAATGGCGCTATAAACCAAACTCAATACGAAGAGTTGTCAATGCTTGTAAAAGAAGATGAAACTGCGGCGGCAAAAGCGATTGAAAATGAAGTGAAAGTGTCATTGAAGGGCGGTCATTTTAAAATGAAAACTGCCGATGGCCAATTTAAAATGCAGATTGGCGGCAGAATCATGGCTGATACCGCCTGGTATGATGATCCCGATAACAAATTTGGTGATGGCACAGAACTGCGCAGAGCACGTATTTTTGTTAAAGGGACGGTTTGGGATAATTGGCATTACAAATTTCAATATGATTTTGCTGGTGGAGGTGCAATTAAAGATGCGTATATTAAATATACAGGATTAAAGCAGCATCTTGATTTTCCATTAGATGTTACCGCGGGTAATTTCAAGGAGCCATTTAGTCTTGAAGAGTTGACCAGTTCAAAATACATTACTTTTATGGAAAGGGCGCTTCCAAATACTTTCGCTCCTGGGCGGAACCTTGGGGTGCAGTTAAGCAGTCACGGCAAAGTAATGGATGGTGGCTGGACAGCCGCTGTTGGTTGGTTTGGAAAAGGATTTGATGATGATGAAGTGGGTTCGGGATTTGATGAGAGTACTGCTGTCGCAGGCCGTGTCACTTTTGCACCAATAGCGACAAAAACTAAGGTTTTACATTTCGGCGGCGCGGCAGAATATCGAAGCTATGATGCAAATGCGGGTGCTATTTTAAGGGTTAGAGAGCGTCCTGAATCCCATATTGCTGACCACAGACTTGTTGATACGGGCAGATTTTCTGCCGGGAATACAACTAAGTGGGGTTTTGAAACAGCTGGCGTATATGGTCCTTTCTCAATTCAAAGTGAATATATGCACATGAATGCCACCGATGTTAATCGTACTGCTCAAGATGCCCGTTTAAATGGTTGGTATGTTTATGGTAGTTACTTTATTACAGGTGAGTCAAGAAATTATAGCGCCAAGAAAGGTGCTTTTGGTCGCGTTAAACCAAACTCTATCGTCGGTCAGGGTGGCTGGGGAGCTTGGGAATTAGCGGCTCGGTATAGCAGTCTTGAGCTTGAAAGTATCCCAGGTGCAAATGGTTGGGAGGAATATAATGTAACTCTTGGGCTAAATTGGTACGCTACGCCAAGTATCAGGTTTATGGCTAACTATGTACTAACTGACTCTAATAATCCAAACTTTGATGATCCGAATATCTTCCAATTACGTGGTCAAATTGATTTCTAATAAGCCGTTAAATGCTAATATTAGTGCTAATTCGTTAATTTTTTTAAGACATAGGTTAGTTAATAAAGGAGCCTCTAATTAATCTGGAAGTTCACGTGGAACAAGGATG
>CAZGYJ010000081.1:0-12960 GCA_964530345.1 uncultured Methylomonas sp. | reverse complement strand
GCTACCGCTAACCTGACCTACAAAATTGCAAATACTCTTAACTTAATGGTAGTGACGCCTTGAATACGAATAAAAATACGGTGCCAGTTGCCAAACTTATTCTGTGCTCGTCCCTAGAAAAATAGCTCTTAAGGGCTATTTCTCAATATGCCAAAAAGTTTTGGGCGACAGTTTGTCAGAAGTGCCGGTGAGGCGGTTATTGCTGATATCTTTAAGTAGTAAATATATTTGTTCTGCCGCTTTTTGTTGATTTGTTCCCCATTCCTTTACTAATCCTTGGCAATAGCGTTTTCGAAGCAAGTTTTGGGTTTCTCTGGAGGAGGTTTTGGATAAGGGGATAATTTGTTGCCAGACAACATCATTCTCACAGATTGAATTTTTTGCCTTGATTGCACCATTAAAATAAGCGGTAAGTGCGTTCTGATTTTGTTTGGCCCAATTTCGCTTAAATACATAACCTAATCTTGGAACAGCTACAGAAATCCCCAATTCTTGTAAGATTTTTTTGCCGTCAAGTAATTGCTGGAAGCCTTGTGCTTCAAGCCTCGCCGCATAATGCCAGTAAGTGATAATGGCGTCCACTCGATTTTTTATTAATTGCTGGTTGAGTAATGGTGGCGCTGCAAACACTTTTTCAACAGATTGCTCTAGGTCGAAATGTTGTTTTTTAGCAAGGGCGAGTAGCAATAACCAGTTTTTATCAAGTTCTCCTCCTGCAATTCCCAGGCGCTTGCCTTTCAGATTTTGTAACTTGGTAATTTGATGCTGCGGATCAGTGATTAATGCGCCAGCAGTATTGGAGTATGGGTAAAATGTTAAATCAAAGCCACGGGTTCGTTGCCTGGAAACCCAAATCCAGTCAGAAATGATGATGTCCACAGAATCTGCCAGTAAAGCAATTTTCCCTGCTTGAGGATTGGCGACAGGATGGATTTCAAGCTGGTATTGATCAGTCTCCAGTAGTCCTAGTTTTTTTAAAGCAGTCACTTCCCAATTGACTGTTCCAAACGGTAGCACACCTAAGCGGATAGTAGTTTTTTCTGAGGCGCTGAGATTGGTAACGATAAGGATATGAACACACAGGATTTGCAGGATTTTATTCATGATTTAGTTTGGAAGGTGATGCTAGACATACCGATATTCTATCTGGAACCACTATTGTTTGGAAAGCATGTGTTCAAAACTGGTAATATTAACATTCTTGGAATTATAAAAATTTTTGCTGATGTCTGAAGTTACTGAACAAACCTTATTAATTGACCGCTTTGGAAGGCGTGTTAACTATTTAAGAATTTCTGTTACAGATCGCTGTGATTTTCGATGTCTGTACTGCATGGAAGAAACCATGAGTTTTCTTCCGCGGGCACAGATCTTAACCCTTGAAGAAATTTATATGTTAGCAAAAGCTTTTTCTGAATTAGGAGTCGAGAAAATCAGGATAACTGGAGGAGAGCCATTAGTTCGGAACGGCATATTGCAGTTAATTGAACAGATTGGACAATTAACTGCCTTAAAAGAACTAGTTATGACCACCAATGGTTCACAGTTGGAAAAATTTGCAAAACCATTAAACGATGCAGGCGTCAAGCGACTGAATATCAGTCTTGATACCTTAAATGCCGAGAAGTTTAGAATATTAACACGGAATGGTGATCTAAAAACTGTTTTGAAGGGAATTGAAGCGGCAAAAAAAGCTGGGTTCCGTCGTTTAAAAATCAATGCCGTGATTTTAAAAAACAGAAATCATAACGAAGTGGTCGATCTGGTCCAGTTTGCGATTAATCATGAACTTGATATCAGCTTTATCGAAGAGATGCCTTTGGGGGTTGTGAGTCAACATAACAGATATGAGGCTTATTATTCCAGCGATCAGATAAAACAAGACCTGGATCAACGATTTACTTTGTTGCCTTCTGCAACAAAAACAGGTGGCCCATCCAACTATTTTCAGGTGCAGGGAACAGGAACCAGGGTTGGATTCATTTCACCACACAGTCATAATTTTTGTAGTGATTGTAATCGTGTCCGACTAACGGCAGAGGGGCGTTTATTGTTATGCTTGGGAAATGAACATTCAATGGATATGAAACAAGTGCTTAGAGCCAATCCGGGAAATCATGAAATTGTTAAACAAGCCATTATCCAGGCAATGCAAATAAAACCGGAGAAGCATGAGTTTGTATTAAGTGATCAGCCAGTCATTTTGCGACATATGAATGTGACAGGAGGATAAATGAAAAATGTTTCTACTTTATTAGTGTTTGCAATATTTGTTAGTGGTTGTGGTATGACAGGAAAACCGAATATGGAGCAGCAGGAATTACTTAGACTAATTGAAACAAAACAAGCCCCAGTCATTGTAGATGTGCGTTCTGAGTCTGAATATAAAAGTGGACATGTACCGGGGGCAATTCACGTTCCATTCTGGTCGGCCTTTTCCCCAACTGAATTAGAAGGCAGAAAACCATCTGAACTGTTGGTGCTTTATTGTCAGCATGGACCGCGCGCAGGGATCGCCAAGCTGGCATTAAGTCTTTCCGGCTATGACAATATTGTTTATCTTGATGGTCATATGACTTCCTGGCTCAAGAAAAAATTACCTGTTGAGAAATGAAACTTGATTATCCATTGTATTCCACTTAATGCCAACTTTTGTGTTGATCATCAAAACGATTAGGTGTTAAGAGGATTTGTTAGTGGTTTTTGTAGAAAGCTTCTTTTCAGCTGATATTTGTAGAGTCAGATGAAGTTATTTATCATCTTTAGTTTTTTGTGAGTAAATCTTACGGCAACACAATTTGGCTAGAAATGTCATTTTATTTAAGTATAATCAAGCTGTTTTAAATTTTTTAGGAAGTAGTATGAGAGAATTCCCCCTTATTCTAGGATTAGTTGGTTTTCTTGCAGGCTCCCTTGTTCAGGCGGATGTTGTACGTTTGAATAATGGCGATCAGGTTTCTGGTGAAATCGTTAAAATGAGTGGTAAAAGTTTGACTATTGATACCCAATATGCAGGTGAAATTGAACTGAAATGGGAAGATATTGTCACGTTGACGACAAATAACGAAGTCACATTGTTGATGCCTGATAAATCACGGGTCAAAGGAAAAATAATCAGTGTTGAGAATGGCCAAATTAAGCTTGAGGGTGGGGTACAGTCTGTCGTTAATCTCGCAGATATTGCAAAAATCAACCCCGTTCCTTTAGGAACTTATGAACACTCCGGTCATTTCCACTTCGGTGGTTTTCGTGCACAGGGCAATACAGAAAAGTGGGAGCTCCATACGGACGCAGAATATATTCTGAGAAATGAATGGAATCGGTTTACTCTTGGCGCTTTCTATAATTGGGGCGGGAATAATGGTAAGGCAACAGAAAGCAATCTCCGAGTATTTGGTAAATATGATCGTTTTATCGATGATCATTGGTATGGCTATGTGAATACCGATTTTACCAAAGATAGGTTTCAGAATTTGGATTACCGAATCTATGGTGGTGCTGGTTTGGGTTATCAGTTTTGGGATGATGATATTAAATTTTTATCTTTTGAAGCTGGGCCTGGTTATACCTATGAAAGTTTCAAAACGGGGAAAGAAAGAAATTACGCTACGGCACGTTGGGCAGTCAGGTTCCATTATTGGGTACTGGAAGATAGATTGCAGTTTTTCCATGACCATGAGGGGTTGATATCAGTTGAAGACGTGGATGACACGTTGGTCAGAACCCATACAGGCTTCAGAATTCCTGTCTACGAAGGTTTTGATTTGTTAGCGCAATTTGATTATGACTACAAAAATAAACCTGCAGCAGGAGCTGAGCAAGCTGATTATCGGTATATTTTAGGCATTGGTTATTTATTCTAGGGTTTAAAAAAATTCAGGCAAAGCTTTGGGTATCAACCTGCCCAAAGCTTTTTTATTGAGTTTTTCGGTGTCTAAGATGCCGAATGGCATGTCTTAACCATATCCAGCAACCGCTTAAAGCCAGCAAGATAAACAGTATTGCTGTAATATCAACAAGAACAACCCCATAAGGGCCAAAAAACCGACCGCTATGGATGTCCAGTATCAAGCGCTCATAAGGAATTATTTTATTTAGTGATGAATGCTGAACATTCTGTTTTAATTGTTCTGGCAATTCTGATGGTTTTGACCAGTTAATATTTGTTTTCTGGGCCTGTTGCCAGCTCAGTAATCCATCAGCAGAGAATACAGTCTGTTTTTCTGATTCGATAAAAATGTTTTGGTCACCAGAAATAGCGATTTTTGATGATGGTTTTTCGATGTTTTCAATAATATCGCCCTCGAAAGAAAGTAAAATCAGCGAATCAGGAAATGCCAGTATGTAGAAAGAATCTGATGCCACTGCTCCGAGAAGTGTTTGATTTTTTTTTAATACCGGTTGTAAGTTGAGAAAAATTTGTCCATCAACCTGAATAACCCATTGTTTATCAGTTTTAAAAGCAAGTTGGATTTTTGCTGGTTTGACACCGTACCAATCAAGAATAGTTTTGGACTTAACGTAACGGCTATCCAGTTGCAAATTTTCGGTATGATTTAGCAGAATACCGGTAATGGTAAGCATGATAATAAAAATGGCAACACTCAGGCCAGTGTAACGATGGAATTTGAATAACAGACGCCAGAGCGATTTTCTGGTGTTTTTCATTGTTGAATGTGTTGGTTAAAAAAAAGTGCGATGCGGGCAATTTTGGTCAGCGCATGGACAGACAGGGTTGCACCTGAGATTCCATCTATAGGTTTGTCAAGCTTTAAATCTGAATTAAGATTGGTTCCTTTGAATTGGTCGGTAAAAAAATCATGCTTAACTTCCCAGCCCCGACTTTCACGAAAGGCCAAGACTTTGATCCTTTTTATAGTGTTATTTTCTATGACAACGCCGACTGTAATAGGTTGGGTTTTGCCGATTTCATCAAGTATCCAAACCGAGATTGAGTCTTTTTTCCAATAACGGGTTCTTAAGAATCCAGGTTTGTGGTCGAGAATTTTTTTGACTTGTTTTTTCAGGGTTTTGTTGATCCAAAGGATTTTTGGTTTTGGCGGGTTTTCTGAAAAAACTTCCTTTAAAAAATCACCTTGGCTTTGATATTGTTCGCCAAAAACACAATAGCTAGGAAATAAAAAAAGCAAAATCAGGAGCAGCTTCAGCATGTTGTTTGGATTTAATGAGCCTTGGTTATTGATGGAAATCCCGGAATTCAAGTTTCTGAGGAAGGGGTGCTATTAAAACTGATAGCCTATACCGAGGTCAAATCCTCTTATATTTGAAGTGCCATCACGCTTGTCTTCATAAAAATAAGTGCCTTTTAATACTACGTTTTTATGTATCCACCAGTTTAACCCAGTTGACCAGATATTGGATTTCTTGACTGATTTATTAAAATATTCAAGTTGCTCGAAGCGTCCGTAAGCACCAACATCGCCCATGGGAGTTGGAATTCGGTAGCTGGGTTCGATATACCAACCATATTGATTTTCTGCATCATGCGCTGCTGGGTTGTCGATGTCTAAATCCCACAAGGCAAACAAAGCCCGGCCTGAAAACGTTCCAGGACCAATCTCATGACTGTAAATAATATGGGCTTCATAAAGTGTACCGCCGCCAATGGGTATGCCGGTTTGTCTTTGTTCCATGTCGGTTTGATGAAGAATGGTCGATGCCATTTCCAGACCTGGAATGCCAGTGTATTTTACTCTTGCTGCTATGATTGGATCAGACGCGTCTTGCTTACCCACTTTTCCTCGGCCACTACGAATTGAATAGCTTTCATCTAATTTGAGTCCGCTGGTTATCGCTAAATCGGCACTAATACCATTTGCAAAATGGACATTAACGGCGGCGCCGCCTTCCCACCAGGTTGCTGGAATAATATTTTTTTCGACTTGGTTTCGTTCTACACCATAGAATGTATCAGGTTCATGGGTTTCATTAAGAATGCCGACTGGCATCAAGAATAAACCGGCTTTGGCTGAGGCCCAGTCGTTGAAATCGTATTCCAGATAAGCTTGCTCTAGTTCAACTTCTCCAACTTCCCCATCGCCCGCGACTGAATGTTCTAACTCAAGTTCTGAGAAAAAGCGTAATTTGTCGGTAAAGTGATGGCCAAAAAATAGCACAAAGCGGTGGAAATCTATTTCATTCTTGCGTTCGCGTGGGTTGCTTTCGGTTAAATGATTGTTATAGTGCAATTCTCCATAGCCACCAATGGTTGTCTTTTCCCACCAGCCAGATTTGCCGGTTCCAGTTTCAAGGTTTTCTGCGACTGTATCAACGGCTTCGGCGTTGTTTGAAACCTTACGTTGAGTTTCTTCAAACTGCTTTTTAAGCGTAGCATTTTCTTGCTTTAGTTGCGCATTTTCTGCACGAATAACTGCTAGCTCTTTTGCTTGTTGGGCTTTATAGGCTTCAAACTGTTCGGCAAGTTGATTTGCTGTAATTGCTTGGGCGGTGGGTGATTGAGAGACAATGGCAGCTATAGCCATGGTCAATAAAGTTTTGTTGGATGAGTGCATTGATAGCTCCAGAAAGTAAAAATATGGTTTATATTAACAGTAATGCGAATCATTCGCAATTTAGATATTTGAAGCTTTACTTTTTAACTCATTTTGGTGAAAGTCGAAAACAAATCAAAAAAAGAGTTTGAATGTTTAAAATTTTCAAAATTTCAGTAAGATAATCCCTTAAAATGAATCGTCCCTCAGGTTTTCCACAAAAGTTGTAATACCAGACCCGGTTAAGTGTCCTAGAACCGGATTTAAAAAACTCGATTTTAGAGTGGATTGACTTTTTGTAGGAGCGGCTTAAGCCGCGATTAAGGAACGAGCACGGAATAAGTTGGGCAGCTGACGCAGTATTTTTATTCGTATTCAAGGCGTAGAAATAGGCGCATAGCCAGCTATGTAACTATTTTTACAACGCAGAAGACGGATAAAAAGACAAGTCAGTTGTTCAAGTTATTTCATGTTCGTTCCTGTCATAACCATGTCAATAGATAAAATTTTTTCATAACTAAGGCAAAGCGGATTCAGATTGAGCAGAAAAAATGAAAAAGGAAAAAGTAGGTATTTATGAATGAATAAAATAAAAGTAGGCATAATCGGTGGTACCGGATATACCGGGGTGGAGTTGTTGCGGATTTTAGTCAATCACCCGCAAGTAGAAATTTGTGCTGTAACGTCGCGTTCAGACGCTGGCAAAAGAGTCGATTCGGCCTATCCAAGTTTTATTGGATTGCTGGATCTGGTGTTTTCTGAGCCGGACATTGAACAGTTTGCCAGCTGTGATTTAGTGTTTTTTGCGACCCCGAATGGAACTGCCATGTTAATGGTGCCGAAATTATTAGGAAAAGGGGTAAAAGTTATTGATTTGGCAGCGGATTTCAGGATCAAGAATGTTGAAGTTTGGGAGAAATGGTATGGCCAAAAGCATGCCTGTCCAGAGTTGATTGCTGAAGCGGTTTATGGATTACCAGAAGTGAATCGGGATAAAATAAAAAAAGCGGCTTTGGTTGCCAGTCCCGGATGTTATCCGACTGCTGTACAATTGGGTTTTTTGCCACTTATTGAGAGCGGTTTGATTGATCTGGAGTATTTAATTGCAGATGTTAAGTCTGGAGTGAGTGGTGCAGGAAGGAAGGCTCAGGTGGGAACTTTGATGAGCGAGACAGGAGAAAGTATTAAGGCCTATTCTGTTGATGGCCACAGACATTTGCCCGAAATTTCTCAAGGACTGGGTCAGGTGGCGGGACGTGATGTTCATTTGACTTTTGTGCCGCATTTGACGCCAATGATTCGTGGTATTCATGCCACCCTTTATTCGAAAATTAATGGGGAATGTGGTGAGCTACAAGAGATTTTTGAGCGCCGTTATGCTGATGAATCATTTGTGGATGTTTTACCGCAAGGCAATCATCCCGATACCAGAAATGTTCGAGGAAGTAATCGTTGTCAAATTGCGGTACATCGACCAGAAAATAATGACATTATTGTGGTGTTGTCAGTTATTGACAATCTCGTCAAAGGGGCGGCAGGCCAGGCAGTACAGAATATGAATTTGATGTTTGGTCTGGATGAGAAAACAGCATTGGAAATCGTACCTTTATATCCTTAGAAACGTGCATGATATAACTTAAACAATTGACTTGTCATTTTTACGCCTTGAAGGCGAATAAAAATACTGCGCAAATTGCTCAGCTTATTTCGTGCCTATTCCTTAATCTTGATTAAAATACTTGGTTTTGTCATAATCAAGTTATTATGATTTATATTATTCTAATATTATGAGCGAACCCATTATTTTTACAGATAGCGCGGCAAAAAAAGTTGGTGAATTGATTACCGAAGAAGGGAACAATAATTTAAAGCTTAGGGTGTATATCTCTGGCGGTGGTTGTTCTGGCTTTCAGTATGGTTTTACATTTGATGAAGAAGTAAACGAAGATGACACCACCATCGAAAATGGAGGTGTTACTGTGTTGGTTGATGCCATGAGCATTCAATATTTAACAGGTGCTGAAATTGATTATAAAGAGGATGTTTCTGGCGCCCAATTCGTTATTAGAAACCCAAATGCTTCCACGACTTGCGGTTGTGGTTCTTCTTTTTCGGTTTAGAAGTTATTCTTTAAGCTTGTTTGGAAAAGAATATTTGTTTCCAGGGTAGATTCCGCCTAGAATTACGGGTCTGCATGCACCAGTAACATCTGTCAAATTTCCAGCTAGACCATTGAAGGTTTGTCTGGCCAACCATGCAAATGCTGCTGCTTCAACTTGAGCAGGATCTAATCCGTATTCTAGCGTTGAATCGACTGGGCATGACATTTCCTCGCGGAGCAAGTTCATCAGTAATTGGTTATGAATGCCTCCGCCACACACTAACAAGCGATCAGGCGACATTGGCGATTTTTTGATTGCTTCGCATATCGTTCGTGTTGTTAAATGACACAGTGTGGCCTGAATATCTTCAGGCAAATATTTTTTTTCAGTAATTTTGCTAACTAACCATCCAGGTGAAAAATATTCTGTGCCGGTGCTTTTGGGGGGGGCGATTAGGAAATAAGGGTCATTAAGCATTTTTTCCAGCAGTTCATCCTGGCAGGTGCCCGAGTAAGCCCAGTTGCCATTTTCATCATAGGGACTGTTAATGCAGGTTTGTATCCAATAGTCCATTAGCGTATTTCCCGGGCCGGTATCAAAGCCTCTAACTTTTTCATTTTGGGTTTTGGGGAGCAGTGTGATATTGGCAATGCCACCGATATTCAAAATTACGCGGTTTTCAGTCGGTTCAGAAAAAAACTCTTTATGGAAGGCTGGTACTAGCGGAGCGCCTTGGCCGCCCGCGGCAATATCTCCGCGCCTGAAATCAGTTATTGTGGTAATGCCTGTTTTTTCCACAATAATATTGGGATCACCAATTTGCATAGAAAAAGGGTATTTATTGGCCGGGGCATGATGTACTGTTTGGCCGTGACAGCCAATGGCAATAATATCTTGGGGGAGATAAGGCGTGTTTTTTAAAAGAGTTAAAACGGCTTGAGAATATAAGTGGCCTAATTGTGTATCAAGCTGGCCAAGCTGCTTCAAGGAAATTAAGTTGTCGGGATTTGAAAGCGTGCGAATCTTCGAAACGATTTCTTCAGGAAACTGTGCATAAAAAGTCGCAACTAGATTAGGTTTGTTTGCACTGAAGTCCACCAAGCTGGCATCAATGCCATCCATACTGGTGCCGGACATCAGTCCTATAAAGAATTCAGTCAATTTGTTGCTATGCGTTTATGTAAAGCAATCAGGTTATAGTTTTACCTTTCACATTCAAGAATATTCCATTTTTTTGCGAACGACATCGGAGCTAAAACATCAAACTACCTGGCATTGCTACGTTTTTGGGCCTAGTACTAAACAAAAAATGCTGTGTTCCGGTTTGCTTTTTAAGTCAGAAGGCAGCTAGTTCCCAGTTTTTGCCAATAAGGTTTTCTTGGTCTGCTCAAGCTGTGCCAATAAAGGGCTGGTTTGGCGTTTGAATTCAGCCATCAGATATTTGCTGATTGGTTTCTGATGGGGTAGTTTTACTGTCAATGGGTTACGGTGTACGCCATCGATTCGAAATTCATAATGTAAATGGGGGCCAGTCGCCAGTCCTGACATTCCTACATAGGCAATAACATCCCCTTGTTTCACTCGATCGCCTTTTTTTAATCCACGTTTATATTTCGATAAATGGGCATATAAAGTGCTGTAATGTTGGCCATGTTGAATAATGACCACTCTCCCGTATCCCCCTTTATGACCACGGAAAGTGACAATTCCATCGCCTGTTGTTTTTACCGGAGTTCCTTTCTTGGCTGCATAATCAACACCTTTATGGGCACGAATTTTGTTGAGAATAGGATGTTTGCGTCTCAGGTTAAAACGAGAACTGATTCGGGCAAAATCAACTGGCGTGCGTAAAAATGCTTTACGCATACTTCTGCCGTCAGGGGTGTAATAATTTGCTTTGCCATCATCGTCTTCAAATAGTACTGCTGTGTATGTTTTGCCTCGATTAACAAATTCTGCGGCAATAATGTCGCCGGTAATGACCTTTTTATCATTTACATAAAGTGTTTTGTAAAGAACAGTAAATTGATCGCCTGGGCGTATATTCAATGCGAAATCAACATCCCATGCAAAAATATCCGCGAGCTGCATAATTAATCTGTCAGGAAGCCCAGCTTTTTTGCCGTCAACATACAAGGATGAGTTAATAATACCTTGCACAGAACTAATTCGCGCATCAATGTCTTTACTGATCATCTCAACAGAAAATCCCTCTTTACTGCGTGTCGCAACAAGTGTTTCCAAAATATTCCGTGGGTAGATCAGTTGTTCAAGGTTGCCTTCTTGGTCAGTTTTGATTTCCAGTGTCTTGCCAGGAATAATTTTTGAAAATTCTCTGCCCAAGGGTTTGGCATGAGTGATATGGTATAAATCGGTGAAGTTTAATTTTAGTTTGCGAAAAATTCCTGAAAGGGAGTCGCCTGCCTGTACCGGGTAATGTTCCGTACGGAGATTATTTTCAGGAACCGCTGACGCAATATTGGTTGTTTCTAGTGCTTTTTCTGTTGGCGATATGGCGGGAGCGGTTGTTTTAAGAGCTTCTATTATTCTTTCTTTGTCGCTTTCAGAGGGCATTAATGCATAACTGACGCTGGCTACGATGGCTGCACTGATCCCGAAAATAATTAGATTATAATTTTTCATTGTTGATTTGGTCGTAAAGCGATTATTATTAATTAAGAAGAACGATTAGTTTCAAAAATCTGGGGTTTTTATTTAATGTTTTCAACAACAAAAATTAAATATATTCTTTTCTTCCAAAATTCATGAAAATAACTAAAACCCTGGTAAAACTTAACAAATTTTAAGACAATTTAATGGCATAAGGCAAATTATAGCGTAATCTTCTTTTGTTTGCTGCCCTAAACTTGGCTTTTATTTTGATTTTGTTAACATTTTTGTCGTGAAATAAAGGTTTTTTGTGGCAATCATCACCCTTTTTTAAATTCCTGAATATGGAGAATAATGTTGCATAAAGAAGCGCTGGAACACCTGCGTCGAGGAGCTGACGAAATATTAATTGAGGATGAATTAATAAAAAAACTGGAGGAAAACAGACCTCTTCGAATTAAAGCCGGATTTGACCCGACTGCGCCTGATTTGCATCTTGGACATACGGTGCTGATCAACAAGTTAAAACAATTTCAGGACTTGGGGCATGAGGTTATGTTTTTGATTGGTGATTTTACCGGCATGATTGGTGATCCAACGGGTAAAAATGTCACTAGAAAGCCTTTGACGCAGGAGCAGGTGATGGAAAATGCCAAAACCTATCAGGAACAGGTTTTTAAAATTCTGGATCCGGAAAAAACCCAGGTGATGTTTAATTCAACATGGATGAGCAAGTTGTCTCCAGCTGAGTTAATACAACTGGCTGCAAAACACACGGTTGCGAGAATGTTGGAGAGGGACGACTTCAGCAAGCGTTATAAAAGCGGTCAGCCGATTGCAATTCATGAATTTTTGTATCCTTTAATACAGGGCTATGATTCAGTGGTGATGAAGGCGGACGTGGAATTAGGCGGGACTGACCAAAAATTTAATTTATTAGTGGGTCGGCAATTACAAGAAGTTTATGGACAAAAGCCACAAGTGGTTCTGACTATGCCTATTCTAGAAGGGTTGGATGGCGTGCAAAAAATGTCCAAGTCTTTAAATAATTATATTGGTGTAGCTGATTCGCCCAATGATATGTTTGGTAAGATCATGTCTGTTTCCGATGAATTAATGTGGCGTTACTTCGAATTGCTTAGTTTTCGGCCAATTGCTGAAATCAATCGTTGGCAGCAGCAATGCCAGCAGGGTACCAATCCAAGAGATTTTAAAGTTAAGCTTGCTCAGGAAATCATAGAACGCTTTCATGACAAGCAAGCAGCTGAAAGTGCGCTAAAGGATTTTGAAGCGCGTTTCAAACAAGGAGCCATTCCAGAAGATATTAAATTGGTTGAATTAACGGCTGACAAGGAGCATTATGCGATTGCAAACTTGTTAAAAGACGCGGGTTTGACAGCCAGTACTTCAGAGGCAATCAGAATGATTAAGCAAGGCGCCCTGAAGATTGACGGTGAGAAAGTCTCGGACAACAAATTGCAGATACCAGTCAATACAGAACATGTTTATCAGCTTGGGAAAAGAAGGTTTGCCAGGGTTTCTGTTAAATCCTGATTTTGCATTATATGTCTATCGCATTCAAGAATAACTCATTTATGGCGCGCCATTTTCTGGCGAATGATGTCGATACAAAATCTCCCCATAGTCTGGCTATTGCGGCATTTTTGCGTCTATTTCTTCACTAAGAAACGAGCATGAAATGACTTGGACAACTGACTTGTCTTTTTATCCGTCTT